>NZ_CP139286.1:2766555-3073950 GCF_034067285.1 Acinetobacter pittii | reverse complement strand
AATCGTAGACTTTACATTGTGGGAAAAATCAGGTCATGCGGCGAACTACGCAGACAACATGTTTACGACTCATTCTGAAAATCGTAACTATGCGGTTAAGCCAATGAACTGCCCATGTCACGTGCAAGTTTTTAATCAAGGTTTGAAGTCTTACCGTGATTTACCAATTCGTTTGGCTGAGTTCGGTTCTTGTCATCGTAACGAACCATCAGGTTCTTTACACGGTATTATGCGTGTACGTGGCTTTACACAAGATGACGCCCATATCTTCTGTACTAAAGAACAGATCGGTCAGGAAGTTGCAGACTTTATTAAACTGACTTTAGATGTTTATAAAGATTTTGGCTTTGAAGAAGTGCAAATGAAACTTTCTACACGTCCAGAAAAACGTGTGGGTGATGATGCACTTTGGGATATGGCTGAAAAATCTTTAGCAGATGCTTTAGATGCAGCGGGTCTAGAATGGGAATTACAACCAGGCGAAGGCGCGTTCTACGGTCCGAAAATTGAATTCTCATTGAAAGACTGTCTCGGACGTGTATGGCAATGTGGTACTATTCAGTGTGACTTCAACTTACCAGAACGTTTAGATGCGTCTTATGTGACTGAAGACAATGATCGTGATCAGCCTGTAATGTTGCATCGTGCAATTCTTGGCAGTTTTGAGCGTTTTATTGGTATACTAATTGAACACTACGCTGGTTTCATGCCACCTTGGTTGTCGCCGTTACAAGCATGTGTCATGAATATTACGGATTCTCAAGCTGAAGCTTGTGAGAACGTCGTAGCAAAACTCAAAGAAAATGGCCTTCGTGCTATTTCTGACTTGAGAAATGAAAAAATCGGATTTAAGATTCGTGAGCGTACTCTAGAGCGTATTCCTTACCTGTTAGTTCTTGGTGACCGAGAGGTTGAAGAAGGTACAGTGAATGTGCGTACCCGCTCAGGAAAAAATTTAGGTACTATGTCAGTAGATGCATTCATTGACTTAGTGAAGTCTGCCGTCGCCGAACGTGGCCGGTATATTGTGGAGTAAGAAAGATTAAACAGCCTGACCGTAACCAACAACAAGGTGCAAAAAGCAACCGTCCAGCAATTAACGACGAGATCCGTGCAAAAGAAGTACGCCTCGTTGGTGCTGACGGTGAGCAAAAAGGAATTGTTTCATTAAATGAAGCACTGCGCGCTGCTGAAGAGGCAGATCTTGACCTAGTTGAGATCGTTGCAAACGCCGAGCCGCCTGTTTGTAAAATTATGGATTACAACAAGCACTTGTTTGACCTTAAGCAGAAGCAAAAAGATGCGAAGAAAAAACAGCATCAAGTGCAAGTGAAGGAAATCAAACTGCGCCCTGCAACTGATGTTGGTGATTATCAAGTTAAGCTTCGTGCTATTTTGAAATTCCTTGAAGAAGGAAACAAAGTGAAAATCACTTTACGTTTCCGTGGTCGTGAAATGGCTCACCAACAACTTGGCTTAGCTCAATTACAAAAGATTGAAGCTGATGTTGCTGAGTTTGGGGTTGTGGAACAAGCACCTAAAATGGAAGGCCGTCAAATGGGTATGTTACTTGGACCGAAAAAGAAAAAGTAATACTCAAAAAAAGCACTGCAAAAGCAGTGCTTTTTTATAACCTTATCATAATAAAAAAAGATGATTTAACTTTTATCTATTCAGTTTGATTTAAGACAGTTGCTATATTTTGAAAGAAATTCAATTCTTGAATTTTATGTATTTTTTAGTGTTGGAAATCTCATCGTCCCTCTTAAAACATGCTATAACGCAAGACGCAGTCATGATAACGATGAATAGGAAAATAGAATGATTGATCTATATTATTGGGGAACTCCCAATGGACATAAAATCACAATTGCCTTAGAAGAAATGGGGCTGGATTACACTCTTTACCCAATCAATATTTTAGAAAATGATCAATTTCAACCAGATTTTCTGAGAATTTCTCCCAATAATAAAATTCCTGCGATTGTTGACCAAGATGGACCTCGTGGTGAGCCAATTTCAATATTTGAATCAGGCGCTATCTTGCAATATTTAGGTCGGAAAACCGGATTATTTTATCCAACTGATGAGCAAGAGCGAGTTGAAGTTGAACAATGGCTCATGTGGCAAATGGGTGGACTAGGACCTATGCTTGGGCAGAATCATCATTTCAATCGTTTTGCCCCAGCAAAAATCCCATACGCGATCGAACGTTATGTAAATGAGACTAAACGTTTATATGGCGTATTAAACAAACAGCTTATTGGTCAGAAGTTTGTTGCTGGTGAATACTCGATTGCTGACATGGCAATTTTACCTTGGATCTTGCGCTATGAATGGCAGGGTATTCAATTAGAAGATTATCCTTATGTACAAGAATATGTTGTACGTTTAACGGCACGTCCTGCGGTACAAAAAGCATTGTCTATTAAAGTAGCCTGATTTTTGTCTGGATTTAATAAATGTTTAAAGCAAAAAATTATTTGGTGTAATGAGTTGTGCTAAGTTACTTTTTGCTGTTCTTGAGCGCTTTTGGCGCAGCGACATTGTTGCCTTTGCAGTCCGAAGCGGTCTTGGCAACCTTGTTGCTAAAAGATCAACATGCGGCTGTGCTATTAATAAGTGTTGCTACTCTAGGTAATGTGTTAGGTTCTTGCGTAAATTGGTGGCTAGGCCTAAAAATAGAGCAATTTAAACATCGTAAGTGGTTTCCGGTTTCTGAAAAGCGTTTAGAACAAGCTCAACGTTTTTATCATAAGTATGGTTTTTATTCTCTGCTTTTAAGTTGGACACCTGTGATTGGAGACCCAATTACTTTAGTTGCGGGTTTACTCAAAGAAAATTTTTGGCGTTTTTTAATTATCGTTTTGATTGCTAAAGCGGGGCGCTATATCTTTATTTATTGGGTAATTACGGATTTTATTTAAAATAAAAGCATCCGAAGATGCTTAAATTAAAACGAATTTATTAGTCTTCTGAGCTTTTTGTAATATCGACTTTAAATAAATCATTGGTTTTTAGCCAACAGAAAGTAACGACGACTAAAGTCATGCAACCACCAAAAATAGTTGCTGTAATCGTTCCCAAATATTTTGCTGCCAAACCTGACTCAAATGCACCAAGCTCATTACTTGATGAGACGAACATCCCGTTTACAGCAGCAACGCGACCACGCATATTTTCTGGCGGGAAAATTTGCAAAATAGTTTGTCTAACCACAACTGAAATACTGTCACAAGCGCCCGTCATTGCCAGTGCAAATAGAGACAACCACATATTTTTCGAGAAAGCGAATAAAATAGTGAATACTCCAAAACCAGCTACGGCAAGTAACATGTTACGCCATGCATGCTGAGTTGGTGGGAAGCGAGTCAAAGCAATCATAGTGACGAGAGCGCCAATAGAGGGTGCAGCACGTAAATATCCAAGTCCTTCTGGACCAACTTTTAAGATATCTTCTGCGAAAATTGGCAGTAATGCGATGACCCCACCAAATAAAACAGAAGCTAAATCAAGAGAAATCGCCCAAAGAACAATTTTAGTTTTCCAGATAAAGCGGAAACCATCCCCTAAACTCTCTAAAACATTTGCAGTTTCAATTTTAGGAAAACTACGCTTATGCAGTAAATTAATTAATATAAAACAAATGCCCAGTAACGCAGCAACACTAAATAGGCTTGTTTCTCGGCCTAAATAGGCCAGCATAAAACCACCAAGCATAGGCCCAATAATTACACCACTTTGCCAACCAATTGTCGTCCATGTTGCACCATTTGCATACAGCTCACGGGGAATTAAAAATGGCTTTAAAGACGTTGCAGAAGGATTATAAAAACCACGAATTGTACCCAAACCAAAAATGACTGCATAAATCCCCCAAGAAAGAAAATTTACGCTGATATGTCCTAAGCCATGTAAATGGAAAAGTAACCATAAAATTAAAGGAAGAGGAACCGAGAAAAATAAACAGATTTTCATAATAATCTGTTTATTAAACCTATCTGCAAAATAGCCACCCCAAAGGGAAAGGGCAATAAAAGGAATGGCTTCTGCAAGTCCGATTAAACCTAGAGTCAGTGGGTCTTTGGTGATTTGATATAGTGAATAGGCAACAATAATTTCTTGAATCAGAATTGCTAATGTTAAGCAAAATTGATTAATGGTAACAATTGAGAAATCTCTATAGCGTAAGGCGGCAAATGCATCATGTTTCTGCATTGGGAATATCGTATGTTGATAATTTGATCGTATTATAAATGGAAAAAAGTATAGGTGCTTTATTTATTATTGATATGGCTGCCATAGTTGAAAATCGAGAAAGTCTTTCTTTGCCCTCATAAAACAGTAACTAATAGTTTTAATTTTAGTCAGCATGCTATAAAATACGCGCTTCCTTACCTGCAGGTCGATTTTGCAATGGTGCAATCGCGCCGAACAGGTGCCTAAAAGAGGTTACTATGGCTAAGTTAAAAACTCGCCGTGGTGCAGCTAAACGCTTCAAAGCGACTGCAAACGGTTTTAAGCGTAAACAAGCGTTCAAGCGCCACATCTTGACCAAAAAATCTGCTAAACGTATCCGTCAATTACGCGGCTGTGTAATGGTTCATGTTTCTGACATGAATTCAGTTCGTCGTATGTGCCCATACATCTAAGGAGATTATAAATGGCTCGTGTAAAACGTGGTGTAGTGGCTCATCGTCGTCACAAAAAAATTCTTGCTCGCGCTAAAGGTTACTATGGTGCTCGTTCACGCGTTTACCGCGTAGCGTTCCAAGCGGTAATCAAAGCTGGTCAATACGCTTACCGTGACCGCCGTCAAAAGAAACGTCAATTTCGTGCTCTATGGATTGCGCGTATCAATGCTGGTGCTCGTCAAAACGGTTTGTCTTACAGCCGTATGATCGATGGCTTGAAAAAAGCTCAAGTGATCATCGACCGTCGCGTATTAGCTGACATCGCTATGCATGATGCAGTAGCATTTGCTGCTTTGGCTGAAAAAGCTAAAGGCGCATTAGCTGCATAAGCTTAGAGATTCAAAGAAAGACCGCTTTTTAGCGGTCTTTTTTATTATCAGGAATATTATATTTTTCAGATAGTGTCGTAGACAGCTCTTGTACTCTAGAATTAGCTTGTGTGCATTGTTGCTTTAAGTCTATATTGATGGCATTTAAAGCGGTATTTGTTAATTCGTTCTGAAAATATTGCATACATATTTGATTACGTTCTAAATAAAGTTTCTTTAAAGATAGGCCTTGTTCTGTTTTAATGTCTAACTGCGCTAGATTTGTATTATCTTCTTTTAATAGACTAATTCTCATTTCATTAAGTTCTTGTTTAAGTTTTTTTGTTTTATCCAATTGCTTTTGTAATAATTCAAAATTTTCTTTTATTAATTGTGTTTTATTATTAAGTGGTGAAAATATAAAATCGTTAATCTTGGAGTTATTTTCAGACCATTGTTGAGCTAAGGCTGAATACTTGGGGTGCTCTTGATTTTCAATGGACTGTAATTGCTTTAATTCTTGTTGAATCTGACTCAGTGTAAATTCTATTACAGGGAAATTAACGGAACTTTTTTCTTGGTTTGAAATACTTTGTTGTGCGTATGCGTTAATGGAACATAATGCAATGAGCGTTAGGAGTAATCTTTTATATATCATTTTCATATATTCCTGTGGTTAAAGCCCAAAATAATAAGCCAAAGCACAAATAATAATGGTTAAAATAATGAGTTTAATAACGCCTGAACCAGTGCCTTTATGGTGGTGAGATTTCAAATGTTGTGGATTTTCATTTGATTGCTCAAATGGAGATGACTTAACTACAGGTACCATCTGTGCAGTCTGATAATGGTTGGCAACCTTTACAATAAGCTTGGCAAATAAATCATCAGTTTTTTGTGTAAAGTTTCTTAAATTGATGAGTTGCTCTTGATCTAGTTCTTCTCCTAAAGGATCATTTGCAAGGCGTTTTTTTTGTTCTAAATAATCAACTAATGCTTGTGTACGAGACAAAAGTTGATGGGCATAATCTGCGGGATAACTCTCAGGAATTAGGGCAAGTTTTGGCTTTAAGCTTTTAATATTTGTTCCATCAAAAAGAGTATTTTGAAGTTCTGGTTCCTCAAAGCCTGTCGCATATTTGCTACGGAATAATTCACTCTCCATAAAGTCGGCTATTTCTTGCCATGGTGGATTTTTTAGATCAGCTTCAATTTTTTTTGATAATTTCTCATTTAATTCAAAACGCCAGAATGTCTCTAGGCGTAATTCACAGGTTTGTGAAGAAGGAGCTTCGAACTCGTTATCATTGTTATACCATTCGGCAAGTTCATGGCCAAAAATCCATGCAAACTTCTTATCATTTTGATGACTCACAATAAAATGAGTATAGGGTAAGAGTTCGACGTTACTGTTTGGATTTTGCTCTTCATTGAGAAGGCTTGATAAATGTAGGCTAAGCTTGAGGGCGCCTTGTTTTTTTAATGCTTCTAGCCAAACTTGGAAATGTTGAGCCAATAAATGCTGTGAAGTTAAGTCACGAAACTGAAAACTATGATGGTCGAAAATATGATGTTGTCGCCATTGGTTAAAGCTTAAATTCTGACGGAGGTATTCATTACCATATGTCACAAGCGTAAGTTGTTGTTTCCAAATCTGATTAAGCGCCATAATAGTTGATCTCATTGACGATGCTATTATCTTATACGTTTTATCTTTTTGTTGCCTAATACATTTTTCATGATGGATAAACTTCATCAATTCTATGAAAAACTGTTAGAATGCAGTGTTTTATTATATTTTTTAAATTTGTTGCTTTGAGAGTTAATATGTCACTGGAAGCCCTGACCACAGAAGCGCTTGCTGCCATTGCAGCAGCTCAAGACCTTGTTGCACTTGATCAGGTACGTGTGCAATTTACAGGGAAAAAAAGCCAGCTTGCAGAACAATCGAAAGCATTAGGGAAAATGGACCCTGAAGAACGCAAAGTACAAGGTGCTGCGATTCATGCTATTCGAGAAACAATTAATACTGCATTAACAGAACGTCAAACGGCATTACAACAGGCAGCACTTGCACAAAAGCTAGCAAGTGAAACGATTGATATTACATTGCCGGGCCGTGGTCAACGTATTGGTACAATCCATCCTGTTACTCAGGTACAAGAGCGAATTTGTCAGTTCTTCACTAAAGCTGGCTTTACTGTTGCGACTGGTCCAGAAGTTGAAGATGACTATCACAATTTTGAAGCATTAAATATTCCTGGTCACCATCCAGCACGTGCTATGCACGATACATTCTACTTTGATGCTACTCACTTATTACGTACGCATACCTCTGGGGTGCAGATTCGTACAATGGAAACAAGTGAGCCACCGATTCGTATCGTATGTCCAGGCCGTGTTTACCGTTGTGATTCAGATCAAACGCATTCGCCAATGTTCCATCAGATTGAAGGTTTATACGTTGCTGAGAACACGAGCTTTGCTGAATTAAAAGGTTTATTGATTAACCTGCTTAATGAATTTTTTGAAAAAGATTTAAAGGTTCGTTTCCGTCCATCTTATTTCCCATTTACTGAGCCAAGTGCAGAAGTAGATATTATGGATGAACGTGGCCGTTGGTTAGAGGTTTTAGGCTGTGGCATGGTACATCCAAATGTATTACGTGCTGCGGGTATTGATCCTGATAAATACAAAGGCTTTGCTTTTGGTTTAGGGGTAGAGCGTTTTGCAATGTTGCGTTATGGCATTAATGACTTACGTATGTTCTACCAAAATGATGTGCGTTTCTTACGCCAATTTGCCTAACAGTTTTTCAGGATTAAAAAAGGTTTATAAAGATGAAGATTAGCGAAAATTGGCTACGTACGTGGGTTAACCCGGCAATTGATAGCGAGACATTGTCTGATCAGTTGACTATGCTTGGTCTTGAAGTGGATGAACTCGCGCCTGTTGCAAAGCCATTTACTGGTGTCGTGGTTGGTGAAGTTTTAACAGTTGAGCAGCATCCAGATGCAGATCGTTTGCGTGTAACAACAGTGAATATTGGTTCAGGTGAGCCTTTACAAATCGTATGTGGTGCACCGAATGTTCGTGCTGGCATGAAAGCTCCAGTTGCAACGATTGGTGCTGTATTACCCGGCGATTTTAAAATCAAAAAAGGTAAACTTCGCGGAGTTGAGTCACAAGGCATGCTTTGTGGGGCTTCTGAAATTGATCTTGAAGATAAAATTGATGGTTTGCTTGAGTTACCTGCCGATGCTCCGGTAGGGGTAAACATTCGTGAATATCTAAAACTTGATGATAACGTTATCGATATCAGTATTACACCAAACCGTGGTGATTGTTTCAGTATTCGTGGAATTGCACGTGAAATTGCAGTGATTAACCAACTGCAAACGAATGAGCCTGAAATCAAATCGGTTGATGCGACAATCGCTGATGAGAAAAAAGTAGTCATCAGCACAGATGGTGCTCCACGCTACTTAGGACGTGTAGTTAAAAACGTTAATGTAAAAGCTGCAACACCAGAGTGGATGGAACAGGCTTTAGCACGTTCAGGAATTCGTACTCATAGTATTTTAGTTGATGTAACCAACTACGTCCTCATGGAATTGGGGCAGCCAATGCATGCTTTCGATTTAGCTAAAATCGAAGGAACTGTACAAGTTCGTCAAGCTAAGCCGCAGGAAAAACTACAGCTTTTAAATGATCAAGAAGTTGAATTACAAGAAGATATAATGGTTATTGCTGATGACCAGAAAGCTTTAGCAATTGCCGGAATTATGGGTGGTCTAGCATCTAGTGTAACCGATGATACAACTGACATTTTCTTAGAAAGTGCTTTCTTTGCGCCACTTGCTATTGCTGGACGTGCTCGCCGTTTTGGTTTACACACAGATTCTTCGCAGCGTTATGAACGTGGTGTGGATTTTGAATTACCGTTAATTGCAATGAATCGTGCTTCTCAGCTTATTCAAGAATTGGCGGGCGGTGAGTTTGGCCCAATTACTGTAGCTGAAAAAACTGATCTACTTCCTAAACGTGAAGCAATTGACCTTAAGCAGGCTCAGGTAGACCAATTATTAGGATATCAAGTCGCGGGTGAGTTCATTGCGGATGCCTTAACTCAATTAGGCTGTAAAGTAACTGTTAAAGCTGAAGGTGAGTGGAGTGTAATCCCTCCATCACATCGCTATGATATGGCTATTTATCAAGACATAATTGAAGAAGTAGCGCGTATTGATGGTTATGACAATATCCAAATTAGTTTACCAACTATGGATGTTAAATTAGCTAAATACCAAGACCGCTTTGAAATTGCAGAGTTACGTCAAACTATCGTAAGTTTAGGTTATCAAGAAGCAATTAGCTTTAGCTTTGCCGATGCAAAACTTGAAAAGCAATTAAACCCACAAGTAAATCCATTAATGCTAGCAAATCCAATTTCAAGTGATTTGGCTGCGATGCGTAGTACTTTGCTTTCAAGTTTAATTCCTTGCGTACAATATAATCTTAACCGTCAGCAAAGCCGTGTTCGCTTCTTTGAATTAGGGCTACGTTTCGATTATCAAAATGCTAAAAGTATTGAAGATCTAAAACAGATTCCAACTTTAGCTTTGGTTGCAGTAGGTTCACAACAACCAGAATCTTGGCATGTTAAGCCGCAGCCAATGGATTTCTTCGACTTCAAAGGAGAGATTGAAGAGATTTTAGCTGCTGGTCGTGTCAAAGTTGAATATGTGCGTTCAGAGCGT
This sequence comes from Acinetobacter pittii, assembly GCF_034067285.1. Classification (NCBI taxonomy): domain Bacteria; kingdom Pseudomonadati; phylum Pseudomonadota; class Gammaproteobacteria; order Moraxellales; family Moraxellaceae; genus Acinetobacter; species Acinetobacter pittii. Next base: position 3,064,191 of record NZ_CP139286.1, on the reverse strand, counting down.
GCATGGTTGCATCCAGGACAGTCTGCTGAAATTTTAGTTGATGGACAATCAATTGGTTACTTAGGCCGTCTGCATCCATCTTTAGAAAATGAGTTAGACTTGAGCACAACTTGGGTTGCTGAACTTGATCAAACTGCCGTTTTGCAATCTTATGTATCTAATTTTACAGAATTATCACGTTTTCCTTCGATCAGACGTGATATTGCTCTTTTAATCTCTGATAATATAAATGTTAGAGATATTCAGCAGTTAATCGAAAAAACTGGTGGAGAGCTTTTAGACTCTACATGGTTATTCGATGTGTATACGGGGCAGGGTGTCGAAGAAGGTAAACGCTCATTAGCGTTTGCGTTATTATGGCAACATCCTTCACGTACGCTTGAAGATGCTGAAATTAAATCTGGTATGGACAATATAATCCACGTGTTGGAAAACACTTATCAAGCGACATTGAGGGCCTCATGACAGCATTAACTAAAGCAGACATGGCTGATCATTTAAGTGAGTTAACCAGCTTAAATCGCCGTGAAGCAAAACAAATGGTCGAGTTGTTCTTCGACGAAATTAGCCAAGCGCTTATTGCAGGAGAGCAAGTTAAGCTTTCTGGTTTTGGTAATTTCGAATTAAGAGATAAACGCGAACGTCCTGGACGTAATCCTAAAACAGGCGAGGAAATTCCGATTTCTGCGCGCCGTGTGGTTACTTTCAGAGCGGGTCAGAAGTTTAGACAACGCGTTGGAAATGAGCAGATCGATTGATCTGCTTTTTTTTATATTTATATTTTGGATAGCTTTATATAATTTTATTTGGCAGCAATATAGGGCTATTTAATATTGGAAAATCAAAAATTAGATGTAAAAAAAGAGGACAAAATGTCCTCTTTTTTATCTAATCTAGAATATAGATTAGTGTGCAGCAGAAGCAGCAGCAACGTCAGAAGCAGCAGCAGCAACGTCAGAAGCAGCAGCAGCAGTTTCAGAAGCAGCAGCGTCAACAGCTACAGCAGCTTCAGAAGCAGCAGCAGTAGCTTCAGAAGCAGCAGCTACAGCTTCAGAAGCAGCAGCAGGAGCTTCTTCTTTCTTAGAACAACCAACGAAAGCTAAAGTAGCAGCAACAGCAGCAGCAACAGCGAATTTTTTGAATAACATGGCATCACTCTCACAAAAAAGATTTGAGATTAAAAAAACCTAAGTTGGACTGTTTTGCTTTTATTATTCCTAAAACGTAGCTAGGTAACAACGCATGGAGCAGTCTAACTGGTCTGCCGCTATGCTATCACTGCAAATGTCGAAATACTACTGTCGCTTGTCAAAAAAACGTATGAAAAAGAGAAAAACAGACTGTTTTTTAACAGAAAAAAACAATTAACTGACTACTATATATTGGAAAAGGTAGAGATAAGTTACTAAAAAGAATCAACTTTTTTATATAAAAATATTTATTATCAAAAGCTTATAAATAATTTTACATAAAAATCAACGAAATGTATTTTTGTGTAAAGCTTGTCAACCAAATAAAAAACCACTCAAAAGAGTGGCTTTTATTAAGGTTTGATCAATTAAGTTGAAGCTTTACGTTTCATTTGATCAAAGAAATCATCGTTTGTTTTGGTTTCTTTCATACGGTCAAGTAAGAATTCCATTGCTGCCAACTCATCCATAGGATGGAGGAGCTTGCGAAGAATCCATACTTTACGTAATTTATCTTCATCCATTAAACGTTCTTCACGACGGGTGCCTGACTTCTTGATATTCATGGCAGGGAAGACGCGTTTTTCAGCAATACGGCGATCAAGCGTAATCTCTTGGTTACCTGTACCTTTGAACTCTTCATAAATGACGTCATCCATTTTACTGCCTGTTTCAATCAAAGCAGTTGAGATGATCGTGAGTGAACCGCCTTCCTCAATATTACGTGCAGCACCGAAGAAGCGCTTAGGACGTTCTAATGCATGAGCATCCACACCGCCCGTTAACACTTTACCTGATGACGGGATAACGGTGTTGTAAGCACGTGCAAGACGGGTAATAGAGTCAAGAAGAATCACAACATCTTTTTTATGTTCAACAAGACGTTTAGCTTTTTCAATAACCATTTCTGCAACTTGTACATGGCGAGCTGGAGCTTCATCAAATGTTGAGGCAATAACTTCACCGCGAACAGTACGTTCCATTTCAGTTACTTCTTCTGGACGTTCATCAATGAGTAGAACGATCAGAAATACTTCTGGATTGTTTCTAACAATCGATTGAGCAATATTTTGAAGTAACATTGTTTTACCCGCTTTAGGCGGAGCAACAATAATAGAACGTTGGCCTTTACCAATTGGCGCAACTAAATCAACAACACGAGCAGTTAAATCTTCTGTCGTACCATTACCTAATTCCATAACCAATTGTTCGGTTGGGAAAAGGGGAGTTAAGTTTTCAAATAAAATTTTATTTCGAGAATTTTCTGGCGTGTCGTAGTTAATCTGGTTAACTTTGAGCAACGCAAAATAACGCTCACCTTCTTTTGGAGGGCGAATAGTACCTGTGATGGTATCACCTGTACGCAAGTTAAAGCGTCGGATTTGTGAAGGACTCACATAAATATCATCCGGACCTGCTAAATACGAACCTGCGGCAGAGCGCAAAAAACCAAAACCATCAGAGAGAATTTCGAGAACGCCGTCACCAAAAATTTCTTCGCCATTCATCGCATGGCGTTTCAAAATGGCAAAGATAATATCTTGCTTTCTGTTACGAGCCATACCTTCCAGGCCCATAAATTCAGCAATTTTAATTAGTTCGCCGATTGGTTTTTTCTTGAGTTCAGTTAAATTCATAAGGGTCAGAATTAGGAAAGAGTAGAGTGTGGTTTAAAAAGAAGAAAAATCGCTCGCATACAAAAAAGATTATCGCAATTGTATTTACACAATAACAATTCAGAAGTCTGATTAATTGTTTCGAAGAGAAATGTGAAAAAACAATTTCTGTTGCCGAGTGGCGATCTTTATGTTTGTGTCTTGTAAGAAGCCGGACGAAGATGATTCCCTTCAGTGCCTCTTGAGCATGCAATATAAGCCAGCCTAGCTAATTTGTCAATTTATAGCCGAAAAAAATACGCTATAAAAAAGTATAGCGTATTTTCTTTTTTAGCATTTTGACTTAAACGTTTTCATCAATAAAGCTAACAAGTTTAGAGCGAGGTACAGCACCAATTTGTTGAGCTACAACTTCACCATTTTTGAAAAGTAATAAAGCAGGAATATTGCGGATGTTGTATTTCACCGCAGTATCTTCGCAAGAAGTCACGTCAACTTTAACAATTTTTACTTTACCAGCATATTCGCTTGATAAGTCTTCAAGAACAGGTGCGATCGCTTTACAAGGTGCACACCATCCTGCCCAGAAGTCTACAAGTACAGGTGTTTCAGAATCTAAAACATCTGCTTGGAAGTTATCATCAGTTGTATTTACAATAGTCGCAGACATGGTACGGCTCCAATTTTTAGAAAAAAGTGCTATTACAGGAGAAAATGATCTCTATCAGTATTACATAGCTACTTAGTTCAATGTAAGGGTTTGATGCTATTATTCAAGGCTTATCTAAATTTGTCTAATGGATGCTCACGATATTCATCATCGACTTGTACAATCAACTTATAAATAGAAAAATTTAAATCACAGCTAATTGTTGATGAAAATGGCTTTTCAATTGCATTCTTGTGAATTACTCTAGGCGTGAATTGTTATGGGTTTAGTTCAATAATGTCTGACTTTCTGATTGATGAAGAATTACTTGCCGCCATAGATATGGGGTCGAACAGTTTTCACCTTGCAATTGCACGGGTAGATCATGGTGAAGTTAAAAAAGTTGCTTCGATGTCAGAAAAAGTACAGCTTGCAGCTGGTTTAGATGAGAATAAAAACCTAACGGAAGCCGCTCAGCAACGGGGCCTAGCATGTTTGGCCCGTTTTGTTGGGAGGTTAAGTTCTGTTCAAGCAAATCGTTTAAGAATTGTGGCGACCAATGCCTTGCGTCAGGCAAAAAATGGTCATGAATTTATTCAAAAAGCGGCAGAAATTTTACCTAAACCTATTGAAATTATTGCAGGGCGAGAAGAAGCACGTCTGATTTATCTTGGCGTATCACATACCATGGCAAATGGTGGACGACGTTTAGTTGTAGATATTGGTGGGGGTTCTACCGAATTTATTATTGGTGAAGAGTTTGAGCCTATTTACACTGAGTCATTGCAAATGGGATGCGTGGCTTATACAAAAGCCTACTTTGCTGATGGTGAAATTACACAAAAAGCTTTTGATAAAGCAGTAGTTGCCGCCCGTAAAGAACTTTCAGCTATTGCAACAACTTATAAAATGGAAGGTTGGGATACTGTTGTTGGTTCTAGTGGAACTATTAAAGCTTGCCGCCAAATTATGGTGAATATGGGCTTAAGCGATGAACAAGAAAACGTTACTCGAGAAGGGTTGTATAAACTCAAAGATAAATTACTTAAGTTTAAAAATATTTCTGAAATTGATTTTGAAGGACTTCGAGAAGACCGACGAGCAGTTTTGCCAGCCGGATTGGCAATTTTGTACGCAGTTTTTGAAGTTTTAGAAATTGATCGTTTGGCATATTCTGATGGTGCATTACGTGAAGGCGTCATGTATGACCTATTAGGTCGTTTTAAACATGAAGATATCCGCGATCGCAGTGTACAGGCCTTAATGGGACGTTATAACGCTGATCCAAAACAAGCAGAAAGAGTTGTAAATACAGCACAACAATTATTTGATGGTGTTGCAGAGTCGCTTAATTTAACGAGTGAAGACAGTGACTTACTGCGTCGAGCTGCCTATTTGCACGAAATTGGTTTAGCGATTAGTCATGGTGGGTATCACCGCCATGGTGCTTATTTATTGCAGCATTCTGATATTCCTGGTTTCTCACAAATTGATCAAAATCATCTTTCACATTTAGTTGCGCACCACCGTCGTAAATTACGAAATGATGTAAAAAATGAAATTTTGAAGGCTGGTGGTCATAAATTACTTTATCTATGTTTATTACTTCGCCTAGCAGTTTTACTCAACCATAGTCGCAGTGATCAGATGCTTCCTGCCATTGAACTAACCATCATAAATGATCAACAATGGCAGCTTAGTGTTTCTGGTGATGCCAAACAATGGCCATTGTTAGTTGCCGACTTGCATGATGAGCAAGAGCAGTTTAAGCATTGGGACATTGAATTGAATATTCAGTCGGAAAAATTTATCGATTAAAGGGATAATATTCGACCTATGAAAAAAGCTACTCAGTCCAAAGCGTGGACAACGGTTCAAATTGCACGTCATCCTGATCGTCCGCAATTTCTAGATTATGTCGGTGAAATCTTTACAGAGTTTGATGCCTTGCATGGTGATCGTTTGTTTGGTGACGATGGTGCGATGGTAGGTGGTCTTGCTCGTTTTGATGGTCAGCCTGTGATGGTCATTGGACAACACCGTGGTCGTAGTACCCGTGAAAAATTAAAGCACAACTTCGGTATGGCTAACCCAGAAGGTTACCGTAAATCTCAACGCCTATTAGATATGGCTGAGCGTTTTAATCTTCCGGTTTTCACCTTTATTGATACGATGGGTGCTTACCCAGGTGTAGGTGCTGAAGAGCGTGGACAAGCTGAAGCAATCGCAACGAGTCTTGCTCAACTTTCAAGTTTGAAAGTTCCTGTTGTTGCAACAGTACTTGGTGAAGGTGGTTCTGGTGGTGCTTTAGGTATTGGTGTTGCTGACCGAGTAATTATGTTGTCGCATAGTATTTATTCTGTGATTTCACCAGAAGGCTGTGCATCTATTTTGTGGAAAACTGCTGAAAAAGCGGCTCAAGCAAGTGAAGCTTTAGGTTTGACAGCAGATAAACTACAATCTCTAGGTATTGTTGAATATGTAGTAGATGAAGGTGAAGGGGCTCATTTAGACCCTGAGCAAGTCATGCAAAACCTAAAAGTAGTTTTGAAGCAAGCTTTGGAAGAGTTGCTACCAATGGATGCAAATGAACGATGCGAAGCACGTTATCAACGTTTAATGAAGTTTGGCAGCGAAAATTTAGGCATCACGTCTTAAAACAGGCTCAAGAGTTTTTAGAAAATAATACTTTTCTTATCGGATGTAGTGGCGGCATGGATTCAATGCTGCTGCTACATTTGATGTCTCAAATTTTCCCTCAAAAGATCCGAGTAATTTACATAGATCATCAACTGCAATCAAAAAGTGCAGAGTGGGGAAAACTCGTTGCTAAACAGGCTACGAGTTTAAATATTCCTTATATTATTCAGAAAGTTCAAGTTACCGACGGTAATTTGGAAGCTCAAGCACGTCAGGCACGCTATCAAGCTTATCGGCAACATTTGCAGGCCAATGAAATTTTAGTGCTTGCTCATCATCAGCAAGACCAAGCTGAAACAGTGATGTTACGGTTATTATCGGGTGCAGGTGTTGATGGGCTAGCTGCTATGCAGTCTATTGATCATCGTGTAGATATGACAATTTGGCGACCCTTTTTAGATTTAACCCGTGAGCAAATTGTCGAGTGGACTACTCAGCTTGAGATTGAGCATGTAGTTGATCCTACAAATTATGATATCCATTATGATCGGGCATGGTCGCGTGAAGAACTTTGGCCATTTTTACAAAACCGATTTCCAAAAATGCAGCAAGCCCTTAGTCGTACCAGCTATTTGATGCAAGACGCTTCTGAAATTTTAGAAGAAGTTTTAAAAGTTGATCTGCAAAATTGTGGTACGGACGAATGTTTGGATTTAACTCAGCTATTAAAATTATCCTATGCACGTCAGCGTCAATTACTTTCGTTTTGGATGAAAGGTGAGGGGCAATATCGACCTGCATTTGAAATGGTTGAGCGTTTAAAAAATGAAGTAATTGATTCAAAGTCTGATGCACAGGCGGCATTACACTGGAACCAGTTTTATTATGTTCGTTATCAACATCATCTTTATAGGTTGAGTAAACACATTTATCTTGCTGAAAAATTAAATCCAGTTGAAACCGAGACAGAGCATTATTTCCAAATGGGGGAAATAGTGCATTGTGCTTCAGGATATTTTCAAATTACACAAACAAATATGGGTTTATCTTCATCTTTATTAAAGAAAAATTTAAAAATAATTCGACGCCAAGGTGGTGAAAAAGTCCATTTATATGGTCGCGTTGGGCAATGGCCATTAAAAAAAGCAATTCAAGAAGCACATATTTTGCCTTGGCTTCGTCATACAATTCAAATATTAGTCATAGATAATGTTATGCTTGGGGTTTTTACACCGAAAGGATTTTGGTTGGCTCAGTCTCCGTATTGTGAGCAAGGAGGATGGCAACCAGATTTAATTTCTTATTCTTGTAATCTGGTAAATGGCGAATATGGTTATGACAAGTGCAGTAAATAGTAATATCTGTTTTATTGGTGGTGGTAATATGGCCCAAGCTTTGATTGGCGGGCTTATTTCAAGAGGTTTACCGCCAACACGTATTACCGTTTCAGATCCTGTTGAGCAAATCCGCCAACTATTGCAAGAAAAAGAAGTCCATGTGACACAAGATAATGTGGCTGCAATTCAAAATGCTGATGTTGTTGTACTGGCAGTAAAACCACAAGTTTTGGCGACTGTTTTACGTCCTTTAAAAGGTCTGTTATCAGATAAATTGGTCATTTCAATTATTGCTGGTGCTGAAATTCAAACGATATCAAACTTAATTGATAGCAATCGAATTGTTCGAGTAATGCCAAATACGCCGGCTCTAGTTCAAACTGGTGCGCATGGTATCTATGCAAATGAGGTAGTTGGTACTTCTGATCGTGAATTAACAAGTCAGATTTTAGCAGCCACAGGTTTAACAATTTGGGTAAACTCCGAAGCTCAAATTGATGCGGTAACAGCGGTTTCTGGCTCAGGTCCTGCATATTTCTTTTATCTCATGGAAAGTATGATTCGTGCGGGTAAAAACTTAGGACTTGACGAGAAAGTTGCAACTGCGTTGACTCTTCAAACGGCATTAGGTGCAGCTCAAATGGCAATTACCAGTTCAAATACTCCTTCTGAACTACGTAAGAACGTGACGTCACCAAATGGTACAACTCAAGCTGCACTTGAAGTTTTTGACCGTGCACAAATCTCCCAAAATATTCAATCTGCATTGGCTGCTGCACAGAAGCGTAGTCAAGAATTGGCTCAAGAATTGAGTGACAGTGCGAAATAGCTTAAATAGGATAAGACAACTATGGGTGCAAATTCTGCGCTAATTTTTGGAATTTTAATTAATGTCGCGATTTTATTGGTCTTTTTCCGTTTTTTAATGCAATTGGCGGCAGTAAGTCCTTATAATCCTGTGGTTTTATCGACCGTAAAGGCGACTAAAATTGTTGATATTTTTGGCCGAATTTTTCCGACGGTCGCAAAAGGCCGATTTAATTTGGCTGCGTTGGTTCTTTTAATTATTTTATATTTACTGAAAATTTTCGGTGTGATGTATCTTTCTGGTTCTATGCCAAATAGTCCGGTTCATTTAGTGATACTGACTTTTGTGACAATGATTCAGGACTTAATTCGTTTCTGCCGTTATTTAATTTTTGCAACAATCATTTTGAGTTGGGTGGTTATGTTCACTCAATCACGTTCACCTTATATTGAAGTAATTCAAGATTTGGCTGAACCTTTACTCGCGCCATTCCGTCGTATATTGCCTAATATGGGAATGATTGACTTATCTCCAATTTTAGCGTTTTTAGCGCTTTATATTGCCGAGATCCTCATGAATGAAGTGGCTAAAGTTCTTTTAACTGGACTTTAAGTTAACGCAAGAAAAAAGGGCTGTATTTCACAGCCCTTTTTTATTTTTGCTAATTAATGAGCATCATCCCAATTTAGCCCTTGTCCAACTTCAACAAGTAAAGGTACAGAAATTTCTACAACAGATTCCATGACAGTTGCGATTTGTTTGGAGAGTTCTTCGGCAATGTTTTGATCTGCTTCAAATACTAATTCATCGTGTACTTGAAGAAGTAACTTCGCTTGATCTTTTGGCAAGATTTTATCAACTGCAATCATTGCAAGTTTAATAATATCAGCCGCACTACCTTGTAAAGGGGCATTGATCGCAGCACGTTCAGCAGCTTTACGCACCATCACATTTCGTGCATCAATATCAGGCGTATAAAGACGACGACCCAATATGGTTTCAACAAAGCCTTGCTCTGATGCAACTTGACGTGTGCGTTGCATATATTCATAGATGCCAGGATAGCGTTGGAAATATTGCTTAATATAGTTTTGCGATTCTTGACGTGTAAAGCCTAATTGACGAATCAAACCAAACTCAGACATACCATAAAGTAGGCCAAAGTTAACGGCTTTCGCTTGACGGCGTTGGTCATTGGTCACATCTTCGATATCAATATCCAATACTTCGGCAGCAGTACGGCGGTGAACATCTTGCCCATGCTGGAACGCATGCACTAACGCTTCATCTTGAGAAAAATGAGCCATTAAACGTAATTCAATTTGCGAGTAATCGGCAGCCAATAGTACTCGGCCTTCCGGTGCAATGAATGCTTTACGAATTTGACGGCCAATTTGTCTACGAATCGGAATATTTTGTAGGTTAGGATCAGAAGAGGAGAGACGGCCTGTCGCTGTCAGTGCTTGGTGATAGCTCGTATGTACGCGATGCGTGTCGTTATGAGATTGCTCAACTAGACGATCGGTATAGGTACTTTTTAGCTTTGCTAAACCACGATGCTCTAAAATAATTTCCGCTAAAGGATGTTCAATTTTTTCTAAAACACTTTCACTAGTGCTGTATTGCCCAGTTGCAGTTTTTTTGCCGCCTTTGATTCCTAATTTATCAAATAGTATTTCGCCTACTTGTTTAGGTGAAGCAATATTAAAAGTTTCATCTGCAATTTCCATAGCCTGATTTTCGAGGCCCTCCATGGTTTTTGCAAATTCAACGCTTAATTTATCTAAGAATGCATGGTCTAGACGAATACCATCTTCTTCCATACCCGATAAAATACGGGCAACTGGCATTTCGATGTTATATAAAATGTTTTCTAGCTCTGGAAAGGGCTTAAGTTTGTTTGAAAGCACTTCATACAAACGATAAGTCACATGCGCATCTTCTGCGGCATAATGAGCAGCAACTTCAATCTCAATTTGATTGAAAGTCTTTTGTTTAGCGCCCTTACCAGCAATTTGTTCAAAGGTGGTGGTTAAGTGGCTTAAGTAGACACGAGCTACATCATCCATGCCGTGACGAGTCGCTGCTGCATTTAAAACATAAGATGCCAGCATGCTATCGAAATACCAGCCTTTAAGTTCTATACCATGATTGGCAAAAATATGAGCATCATATTTAAGATGATGACCGATTTTTTTAATTGCTTCATTTTCTAGCACAGGCTTAATTTGAGCCAGAATTTGATTACGATCTAGTTGCTGCGGTGCATTTTCATAATTATGTGCTAAAGGAACATAGTAGGCATCTTGTGCATCGAAGGCGATTGAAAAACCAACCATCTCGGCAATACGGTAGTCCAGACTTGTAGTTTCTGTATCAATAGCAAAATGATCGGCATTTTGCATACGTTGCCAAAGTTGATCCCATGCTTCTTGCGTTAGAACCGTATGGTAATTTGCAGTCCCAAGCTGGTCATCTTGACTGGTTAAGCTTGCTTGATCTTCAGTTTCTATAGATTCAGCTGGTTTAACTTCATTTTGAACAATAGTTTGTGAAGCTTGTTGTTTATAGCTTGAGCTATTTGGATTGTTTGGATGATCAAGTGACTGTAACTGATTTCTAAATTCAAGCTCAGTATACAAATTACGTAGAGCCTCTACGTTTGGATCAGTAAGCTTTAACTCATGCCAGTCGAGTTCTAAAGGAAGATCACAAACAATGCTGGCTAACTGGTGATCAAGCTTAATATTGTCTAAATTATCTTTAATATTTTGGCTAATCTTGCCTTTAAGTTGATCTGCATTGGCAATGATATTGTCTAAAGTGCCATATTCAGTCAGTAACTTTGCTGCTGTTTTTGCACCTACGCCAGGCACGCCCATAATGCCATCAGATGCATCGCCCATGAGTGTTAAGTAGTCGATAATTTGATTTGGCCAAACACCAAATTTTTCAAATACACCGTCCGTGTCGAGTACGCGATCTTTAAAACTATCTTCAAGTTTTACATGATCATTGACGAGCTGAGCCATGTCTTTATCTCCGGTTGAGATAAGTACATGATGGCCTTCGAGTACGGCACGTTTTGCAAGTGTACCGATAATGTCATCTGCCTCTGCGCCCGGCAGACTATATAAAGGGATACCTTGCGCTTTAATCAATGCATGCAAATATGGAATCTGCTGTGACAATTCTTCCGGCATGGTTGGACGATCACCTTTATAAATAGGTGAAAGTTTATGACGGAAAGTAGGCTCAGGTGTATCAAAAATGACAGCCATATGTGTTGGCTGCATGCGGCGCATTAGTTTTTGAATGGCAGAAATTGCCCCACGTATTGCATTGGTATGTAACCCTGTAGAGGTCGTCAATGGTGGTAATGCATGATATGCACGAAATAAAAAATAGGACCCATCAACCAAGACAAATGGTGGCATTGAACAATTCCTTAATCTGAATTACGGGTATTTTACGTGAAAACGGCTATGAATGCAGGTTTATGATTTTTGCAGTATTTTGTATGTATAAATATACGCTTGTATTGCCTTGAAGTAAGATGACCTGTAATGAAGGTGTCATATTGCTAAGCCCATGTATAAAAAAGACAAACAGGGAATGATCATCGTTTTGATCGCTTTGACTTTGTTTTTAGCCATTTCAATTGGTTTTAAATTTCAGAGTGCCGTTGTTGCTTTATCTATTGCACTTACTGTCATACTAGTTCAATTACTGTCAAATTTGCATCAGCGTTTAACTCATTTAGAACAGCAGTTTTCTCAGCAGAAAACGCCACTTTATTCTATTCATATGCAAAGAACAGTGATTTATGCAGCTGCTTTGGTTGCATTAGTTGCTTATATAAATCATTGGATGTGGATTGCTGGTGGGGCTTTACTGGTTTTATTATTATGTTTAATTCAAACCATCAGCGCATTTCATACTCGACTGTTGTACCTTGAATCAGCAAAACAAACTGTTCATGCAAATGAGACCATACAATCTGAAGTTATAAATCCAGCGCTAGAGCAGGTTGGTCTTAACAATACTGACATGCTATTCCCTGCCGAAACGGTAACTTTCAATCAAACAGAACAACCGATTCCTGTAAAAACCGCATGGTGGCAACCAGCTGTAGATTGGATGATTCATGGCAATCCAATTTTAAGGGTTGCTGTTGCTGTACTTATGGTTGGGGTGGTGTTGTTATTACGTTTTGCAAGTGAGCACTGGCAATTGAGTTTGGGTGTAAAACTTGGTTTTATTGCCATTGCCGGAGGTGTATTAACAGCATTTGGATATACCTTGCAAAAGAAAAACCAGCTTTTTGCTGTGGCCTTGCAGGGTGTAGGACTTGCTGTGGTATTCCTAACACTTGTGTTCTCACATCATTTTGGTGTAATCGCCAACTTAACTACAGCGAGTATTCTGTTTGCGATTTTATTAGCTATTACGGTATTTCTGAGTTTAAAGCAACAAGCCATTTATTTAGCAATTTTAGCACTTGGTATGGCTTACGCGGCTCCTTTAGTTATTCCGCAATACCGCCCAGATGTAGTCTTCCTATTTAGCTATTATCTTGTTATTAACTTAGCAGTTGCTGCGGTTAATTTTATTCAGCCTTGGAAAATCTTAAATCAAATTGCTTTCTTTGCCACCATGTTTATTGGTGGTAGTGCAATCGCATTTTATGCAGAACCAACAAAATTTGACACACTAGACTGGATCTTATGGCTCCATATCGCATTGTTTATTTGGCTCAGTGTCCGTTATAGCCAAAATATATCTCGAGTTTCAGCACATGAAAAACAAGAGGGCATTCGGTTACCCCCACTGTTAGATGTGGGGCTTATTTTTAGTGTGCCTGTACTGGGCTTTACACTTCATGCCTATTTAGTACATGAGTCTACTCAAGCATTGACGATTGGTGCTGCTGTATTGGCTGGTACATATGCGCTATTAACTTTTTGGATTAAAAAGACTCATGCTCCGCTTTCTGTGCTTGCAAAAAGCTTTTTCATCCTCGCGGTTGCTTTTTTTGCTCTAATTTTTCCACTTGCAAAAGGAGCGCACTGGACAGCAATTGGTTGGGTAGCTCAAGGTACAGCTTTAATTGTGTGGGGAGTAACTGAACGCTACCGTTTAAGCCGATATATTGGTGTAGTTTTAGTTTTACTCAGTTCTCTTGCACTGTTTTATCAGGTTTGGGCAAATGAAGAGTTCCCAACGCTAAGCACGAGCATCTATGCAATAGCTCAATTTATTTCTGCTTTCTATTTATTGCAATACAACAGTAAAGAGCAACGCTATTTTAGTGCCAGCATGATTAGTGGCATTTTCTTATGTTTAGGCATGTATGCGGGCGCCGTAGCAGGTATAGAAATAATGACATGGCATCATCATGGTTTAAGTCCATATTTGATGTTTGCTGTAGTTCTAATCGCAATATTTAGTCTGGTCGTACACTATAAACTTCGTGTGCAATGGCAAAGTTTGCAGTTAATTTTAATTAGCCTTTTACTGTTGTTGATTTTGGGTGAAGCCTTTACGAGTCAAGTATTCAGTGTGTTTAAATGGCCGAGTATATTGCAACAGGGTACTTTCCTTGTGAGTACTATTCTTCTTAGTGCTTTGTTTATTATGGCTCAACCGCATTCAGATGAGTCAGGATACTTGAAAATCTGGGGTGGTTTAAGCTGGTTCGCATTAGCGATAGTGGGTTTGGCAGTCTTCCCACAAATGCCAATTGTTGCTTTGGCTTGTGTACCCGTGGTTTACTCAATCTGGGCGTATAAATCCCATAAGACTATATTGTTACATCAAATTCCAGTTTGGTGTTTAAGCCTACTTTGGTTATTGGTCGTGAGTATTGATCGCCATTCTGCCGAATATCTTTATTTTGTTCCTTTGATTAACTTAACTGACTTCCTTTCAATTTCAGTATTGGCTGGTCTACTCTTTATTATTTATCAACATGCTTTTGATCAAGATAAATCACTGGAGTGGACTTTTAAAATCACAACCATTCTAGTGGGGTTGTTGGTGTTTAGTAGTGTGGTGGTTAGAGGCCTGCACTATTACTGGGCAACTCCATTGTGGAGTGCTTCAATTTGGACAAATGGTGTGGTGCAGTTAAGCTTGACATTACTTTGGGTCATTTTGGCATTTGTATTAACTACATTCTCAAGTCGAAAAATGATTCGTCAACTCTGGTTTGTTGGTGCTGCACTTTTAGGAATTGTCGTATTAAAGCTGATTTTGCTTGATCTATCACAAAGTGCGACATTAACTCGGGTCATCTCATTTATTGGAGCGGGTGGGGTAATGTTGATTATTGCTTATCTTGCGCCATTACCACCGTCTTCTGTACAGAAGAATCAAGAGCCTAAGCTTTAGGCTCTCGTTTTAACTCTTTTTGATTACTGTATTGATCAATATCATCTTCACCGAAAACAGTAGATGGTCGATCGATTAAGCCCATTTTCGGTACAGGAATTTCAATTTGATTATCCAAAAAGCCATTTCGGATACGTTCTTGCATTTCATCTCGAACTTTTAAGGAATTTTCTTGTCGGCACCACATCGTAAATAAAAGTTCAATCGATGATTCCCTGAATGCGGTAACCGTAACCGCAGGTTTTGGGTCATCTAACACGAGTGGATAGTGAGCTGCGACATTAAGTAGAACTTCGCGAACTTTTATAATGTCTTCATGGAAGTTAATTGCGAGTGTAATTGGTATACGCCGTATTGGATATTTAGATAAGTTGTGTACAGGGGCGCGAATAAGCTGTTCGTTTGGTAAACGAATATAAACATTGTCGAGTGTAAGTAATTTTACCGAAAGCAAATCAATTGAGATGACTTCACCTTCAATTGTATTCCCACGAATGAGGGTGATCTGGATGGTATCGCCGACTTCAAAAGAACCTTCCCCAATCAAGAATAAACCACTAATTAAGTTACTAGCAGAGGTTTGCGATGCGAAACCGAGTGCTACGGTTAGAATCCCTGCTGCGCCAAGGAATACACTAAGTTTGAACCCAGCTTCTTTTAAACTCGTCATAATGAAGAGTAAGAAAATAAAATAAAAAATACCGCGACGCCATACCAAGCGTTGATGAGCATTAAAACGTGAACCAATAGTTCTAATAAAGGTATTTGAAATAATACGAGCAAGAACAAAACCAATGAAACAAAGCACAACGCCGACTAAAATTTCACTAATACGTTCGGTATTGATATTGGTAAATATGCTTGTGAGGCTATCAGCGATATCCTTAGGAATACTTGTATCAGCCATATAAACCTCTTAAAAGAATGAATCAAACATATTAAATAATGCTCCACCAGGTGAACGTGGTGGATGGACATAAGTCACTTCACCAGCAAGAGGAGGCGTTCGGTTTTCAATACGAATGCGTGCGGGGCGGTCAGAGCCTTCATAGTAAACTTTGATTTGAGAAGTCCACAAACGTCTTGTACTTTCACTATAAAAAAGAGGGAGGGCTGTAACTGGTACATTCATGCGATCAAAGCGTAATTGATGATTACTGGTGTTGTGAAAGTCGATAGGGGTAACAGCACGAAATGCGCGTGGTGTTAATAGATTCAAATCGGTACGCCCATCTACCGACGTGGCATAACAGATTTCACCTTGCTGGGCATTTGGACCGAACCACGTATCCTTAGGTTGAATGACAGGAATCTCAAATAAAGGCTCATGCTGACTTTCAACTAAACCTGCAATCCATAATGGCGTACTTATATATAAAGTCCCACGTTGACCTGCTGGAATATAGATGGGATCAACGGGTTTAATGACCACAGAACGATCTGCCAGACGTGGCATAAGTAAAAATTCTGGATTGGTCTTTCGAAACATATAACGTTCTACTTGAACATTATGCGGGAAAGCAAAATGTGGATCGGCAAGTGGGTGCCAATCTTGCTCATTATCGTCTTGAAGAGCAGGTCGATAATATTCGATACGCCATTCTTTTATGCCACGTGTTAAACGAAAAAGCATTGAACCGAATTGCCATGCTTTGGACTGATTAATTTCAAAGTTCTGTTCTCCCCACCATTTTAAAGAATTCTGGGGGCGAGGCTGATATTCATTATTTTCAAACAAGACGTAAAATTCCTCTACCGAGTTGTTAAACAGACTTCACGCTGTAATCTGCTTAGAGTACACTCAAAATCATCTTACTCATCATTATAAATTGTGATGCAAATATTGAAACAAATACAAGTTCCATATAGTTTTGCCAAGCGTCATGGTGTTTTATTTCGTTATGACGGTGATCAGGTATTTATTATTAGACGTCAAAATACTGAAAAAATTGCATTGCAGGAAGCAAGACGCATCTTGGGTAAGCCAGCTCATTATCAATTATGTACTGAACAAGAATTTAATGCGCTCTTGAGTACGAGCTATGCAGGTGATACAGGGGAATCACAACAAGTTGCAGCAGGTTTAGAAGATCATCCAGATTTATTAAGTTTGGCCGATCAGGTTCCTGAAACAGAAGACTTAATGGATCAGGAAGATGATGCTCCTATTGTCCGTCTTATTAATGCATTACTTTCAGAGGCAATTCGGGTAGGGGCTTCAGATATTCATATTGAAGCTTTTGAAAAGAAACTATCTGTACGATTACGTGTAGATGGTCAACTACGTGAGATTGTACAGCCACGCCGTGAGCTGGCACCTTTATTGGTCTCGCGTATTAAAGTCATGGCGAAGCTTGATATTGCTGAAAAACGTGTACCACAAGATGGGCGTATTTCTTTACGCCTTGCTGGCCGTGAAGTAGATGTCCGTGTTTCAACGTTGCCATCGTCACATGGTGAAAGGGTGGTTATGCGTTTGCTTGATAAACAGGCAGGCCGCTTAAACATGACACATTTGGGCTTAATGGCTAATGACTATGAGCGTTTAACTCAATTGGTGCATCGTCCTCACGGCATTATTTTGGTCACTGGGCCTACGGGTTCGGGGAAAACAACGACCTTATATGCAGCTTTATCTGATTTAAATGACAATACTCGAAATATCTTAACTGCTGAAGATCCAATCGAATATCAACTTGAGGGTATTGGTCAAACACAAGTGAACACCAAAGTGGATATGACATTTGCCCGAGCTTTAAAGGCAATGTTACGTCAAGATCCTGATGTGGTGATGGTAGGGGAGATCCGTGATCTGGAAACGGCTGAAATTGCAGTTCAAGCCTCTTTAACAGGTCATTTGGTTTTATCAACGCTGCATACCAATACCGCTATTGGTGCAGTTACCCGACTTAAAGATATGGGGATTGAACCATTCTTATTATCAAGCTCTTTAATTGGGGTGATTGCTCAACGTTTGGTTCGTACTTTATGTCCACATTGTATGACTTGGCGTGAAGCCGATACTTTTGAGAAACAGGTTTTCCAGCATATTCATAATGAACCGTTGTTGCAGTTACCTGAGGCTAAAGGATGCGATCATTGCTCACATTTAGGTTTCAATGGGCGTACAGCCATTTATGAAATCGTACCTGTTGATGAACCTATGCGCCGTCTGATTCATGGTAACGCAGCTGAATATGAATTAGAAAATCATGCTCGTGAGTATTCAGGCTCTATTCGTGATGATGGTTTACGCAAAGTACTTGCAGGTAAAACTACTCTCGAAGAAGTGCTTCGTGTAACTAATGAAGCAAGTGAAGCATAATATGTAAGATGAAAAAATGCCCGACTTGATTCGGGCATTTTTTTAGTATCAAAACTTATTCAGTCACAATATTAAAGTTCACATCAATATTGTTGCGAGTTGCATTTGAGTATGGGCAAACAATGTGAGCAGCTGCAACTAACTTTTCAGCTTCTTCACGGTCCATACCAACTAAGTAAACATTTAAAGTCGCTTCGATGCTAAAACCTGTAGGAATTGGTCCAATACCTACTTCACCTTCTACATAAGCATCTTTACTAATATTAAATTTATCGCGATTTGCAACAAATTTTAGAGCACCTAAAAAGCACGCTGAATAACCAGCTGCAAATAATTGCTCTGGATTCGTTACAGCGCCACCAGCGCCGCCCATCTCTTTAGGTACACCAAGCTGTACATCTAATACGCCGTCTGATGAAGTCGCACGGCCATCACGACCACCGGTTGCTTTAGCTTTTGCACGATAAACAACTTTTTCTAATGACATCGTTTTTATTCCTAAAATAAATTGAATACAAATATATCGTACACGACTTAAATATTTTGACAAGTATATTTTTAAAAAAAATTGCTGTTTATTTGACTAGATTTGTACGGAGTTTAGTAAGTTGATCTTTGAGGCCCAATAGTGTTGTCATATCACATGAACTTGCTTCTAGTACACCTGCTGGGATCTCCATTGCTTGATCTTTTAATTTTTTCCCTTCATCACTCAGCGTAATAATAACTTGTCTTTCATCTTGAGATGAACGGGTACGATGAAGTAAATTTTGGGCTTCTAACTTTTTCAAGATAGGGGTGAGGGTAGATGATTCTAAAAAAAGTTTTGCTCCAATTTCCGAAACAGTGACTTTATCTTGCTCCCATAACACCAACATCACTAAATATTGAGGATAGGTAATACCCAAAGGTGCTAGAAGTTTTCTATAGAGCTGATTAAGCGCTAAATTTGTTGAATAAATGAGGAAACATAATTGATTCTCAAGCTTTAAGTTTTGACAGTCTTGGTCCATATATTCCTCAAAGAAAATAATACTACTTTTGTAGTATATCGCTTTCTATTCAGTTTCTTAAATGTTCATCCGAATAGTTTATGAATAAAACAAATGAGGGTACATAAAAAATGGAATAATTAGATCAATTATTCCATAAGAAAAAATATTTTAGATCACTGTATTTACCACAAATCTGCAATCTTTTTCATTAATCGAGCACGATATTTAGCGGTAGGATTATTTGCGTTACGTTGTTGCTCTTGTTCATAAAAGTCTTGCCATGCAGTAATCATTTCAAGAGTAGTTCCTTGTTTTTTAATCATAGAAACATCTGCAGGCTGAATATTTTCTAAACGTTGTCTTGCACCTTCTGCGCCTGTACCCCATCCAATTATTCTTTGGCCGAATGCAGGTAACGGAATATTTTTAGGTGTTGCTGGAAGAATATCTGAACTGAGTTGTGCCGTAGGTGAAACGAAATGGTTCGTTGTCCCAAACTCTGCATAACAATGAATATTTGCCCCCAAGCAAAAAAAGCTAAATAAGTATTTCCACATGAATAATTAAACTTTTAATATTGAATCAATTTACGGTGTGTCATTAGAGGCATTGAAGAGCGGACGAGTTCTTGTGCTGCTAGATCAAAAGGTACAGTGATTAAACCATTCCCTTCATATCCAACCATGCTTAAAATTTGACCACGACTATCTGTTGCCCCAGAGTGTCCCCAAGTTTGTCGTTTTTCACCATGCCAGCCCTGTTGTGCTGCACCTAAAACGTAACATTGGCTATCCATTGCCCGAGCCTGTAGCAAAAGCTGCCAGTGCATTTGTCCAGTTGTATAGGTAAACGCAGCAGGAGCAGTAAGTATATGAGCGCCTTGTTGTCTCAGGGTGAGAGCAAGCTCTGGAAAACGTAAGTCATAACATACCATTAAGCCGATATTGCCAAAAGGAGTAGATGTGACTACTACGTCTGTCCCGGGTTCAAAGAAACGAGACTCCTGATAACCACCGACAGCATCACCCACTTGTACATCAAATAAATGGATCTTGTCATAACGTGCTTCTGTACGCTCAGGGCTAATACAAAGACTAACAGTTCGGACTCGACCATCTTGAATGGTGGAACCATCTGGACGAAATGGGCATGGTAAAGTACCGGCTATAATCCAGATTTGATATTGATGTGCTAGTTTCTCAAGCCTTTGCTGAATAGACTCAAACTGCTCAGCTGTTTCACGCTGTTTCCCAGCAGCAAAACATACAAAGTTTTCAGGGAAAACAATTAAGCTGGCATTTTGCGCCTTACTTTGTTGAATCAAAGACTCAATGACTTGAAAATTATTTTCAATATCATCTTGAGAGTTCATTTGAGCAACAGAAACAAGGGTCATATTCTAGTCCGGCTTAATAGGAGAAATCAGGCATTTTGCTTGTCAGATACCTGTTCAAGCGTATCTTGTTCTTTCTGTAACTGCTTCACAAGTGGCTCAAACATGTTCTGATTATTTGCATTGAGTTTCATCAATGTCTTATGTGCATCCAGAACCGTTCTTAGCATTGCATTATGAGTGATTTGTTCATCAGTTAACGTTAATGTGCAAACGTTAGGATCGCCACAATAATTCAAAATGACAAAAACCTGCCCTAGCCCCATACTGTTGGCTAAGGTTGTGATATCTGGATTGGTAGATAGCATCACAGCTTGAATATGATGAGTTTGTTTAAGCTTTAAACCTAGCTTAGCCAGGATGCCTAATACTGTACTATCAATAAATGTTGTTTGGGTTAAATCAACGATTGCACCAACAACATTCTCTTGCTGTTCAATTCTGTTTAAAAGTTTGTCTAGACTTATACAAGAATGGGCTCGCACTTCACCAATAAGTTTGAAAATATGCGTTCCATTTAAACTTGCATATTCAACATGACCTGTTGACATATAAATGCCATTTTCAGAGAAGGATAGAAAAATTATCACATAGTGCCATCTCAGACTCAAGAGTCCTTAAGTCGTATATTATGTAATTAATTGATTCGTAAATTAATTCATTCGACAAAGACTAAAGATGGCAATATCATCAGCCACATGATCAGGTGCTTGAAATGATTGATTTTGCAAATGATGAACCAATTGTTGGAACTGATCATTTAAACCACCATCAAAAGGTTCAAGTGCTCCATCTGAGCAAACGATAAAGCGGGATTGATGATTTAATGTACAAACATGCTCTTCAACTTCAAGTTCATCGGTTAAGCCTAATGGAAAACTACTTGTTGTTAGAATTTTGGGAGCTTGATTCGGTTCAAAAATGATAGGAGGAGGGTAGTGGCCCGCACTTGACCAGCGAAGCGTATGTGTTTCTAGGTTTAAAATACCCACCACAATCGTAATGTGCTTTTCAATATTCTCTTGAACCAACATTCCATTTAATTTTTTTATTAATTGTCTTGGGGTTTTTGAGCGACCATGGAAAGCTGCCATCCATGATGTTAATAAACTACTGGTTACACCATGTCCTGAAACATCGGCAAGATAAAATAAAACTTCTTTATCATTTAATTTCCAGTAGTCATACCAATCACCGGAAAGATAAGCTGAAGGCTGAAAGAAAGTTTCGACTTCATAATTTAATAAATCAATTGGATTAGGCAGTAATCGTTTTTGCAGTTCAGCAGCTGAAGGTAAATCACGACTATCTTGGTTACGCTTATATTGAGCATCAATTCTTGTTAATGCTTTATTTAAATCGTTAGGTAATTGATTCCATACCCAACCTGCAAGAGCACCGGCTTCCCATGCTTGAGCTAAAGCGCTCCCTTCATGTTCAAAAGCAATGACAATGGTGGGTAAATTCCATTTATAAGACAGAAAATCTTGTACATCTGCTATTGCAATGATGGTTGGATCATATAAATCTAAATCATCTATGTTAATGACTTGTAAGCCTGGCAGTTTATCCAAAGCTTGCTCTAAATAAGGGATAGAGCGTGTCGGTTTAATAAAATACATAGAAGATATGGTAGTCCTTTTATATGATCACTTTATTCATCATAGAGTATGTATGATCAAAATCAAGGTATTGCCGAACTCTTAATCCGAGCAATACCTTGATTTCATCTTTTAAGGGTTTTGATCCTCATCCGGGGTATCGTCTGAATCATCATCTATGAAAGATACATCAGCTGAGTCGCCTTTCTTCTCTGCAATTTGGAATGCTTTACGTTGGAGATATAAGTCTCGAATCATGGCATATTGATCACCCTGTAGGGTTTGATCTAAATCTAGATATTGAGCGCGAGTATCAACAGCTTGTAACATATTACTCGACCAATAAAGACCATCTTGATCTTCCATAATATATTTCTGTGGGCGAGCTTGAGCATCTACTGCTAAACCGAAACCATCACGCAAGGTACTCGGACCGAAAAAAGGTAACATCAGGAATGGGCCAGAAGGGACGCCATAGTAACCGAGGGTTACACCAAAATTCTCTTCCTCAGTCGGTAAACCTAAACGACTAGCAGGGTCAGCTAAACCAAGAGTCGTTAAAGTATTAATAGTAAATCGACCTAAAGTTTTTGCTGCACGACCTGGACGACCTTGAATAAGCTGGTTAACCGCATTCCAAGGTTCTCCAAGATTTTTACGGAATTGACGATAAGAGCCACGAACATCTTCTGGAGTTTTCTCTCTATATTGAACCGCAACTGGACGTAAAAAATTTCGATCCAACATATCGTTAAATGAATAAATTGGACGATTTAGTGATTGTAATGGGTCTTTTACAGGATCTGGTTGTGCTGCGTTCGCATTAATTTTTAAATCTTTAACTTTAATATTTTTTAAATCTTTAATAATTTGTGAGCGCGGATGAGCAGGTGCTGTTTCTTCTAGTGAGCTAGCATCAGAAGATTCACTTATAGTATTTTCTTGAGCATATATAGAGGTACAAACACCTACAGATAATACGCTGAGTAAAATTAAATTAGAATAATTCATATAATTCCTTAACCGCCAGCCAGGCTAATACTTAAATGTGCAGTTGGGTGGAGATATGCTTTAATACAAAACTGATAATCTATTATCAATGTAAAATTGATCAAATAATATAGATAAAATGCTAAAAAGCCTAAAAATTAGCCAAGTGATAATATTAAATTAAAAAAGGGGTTGCAAAGGGTTTTTAATGGTCTATAATGCACATCCATCGGCGGTGATGCAGATAGAAACTTGTTGAAAAACAGTTACTTGTGATTAAGTTGATTGCTTTAAGTGATGAATTTGATGAGAAGTTGGTTTTGAAGATAAGTTTTAAAAATATCGAAATTACCTGTTGACTTTTAAGAGATTAAGAGTAATATAGCCGACCTAGCTTGCTGGTGACGAACCAGGAAGAAGATCATTAAGAGAATTGAAGAACAACTTGTGTGGATTTTTACTGGTTGATTAATCGAAATAATTTTCATTGATTGATTGGTTTAAATTACTCGAAGTTTATTTGAGCGAAATTTAAGTCAGTAATTGATGAGCCAGAATTGGTACCTTGTCTTTAAATAAGGTACAAAATGATTTTAACTGAAGAGTTTGATCATGGCTCAGATTGAACGCTGGCGGCAGGCTTAACACATGCAAGTCGAGCGGAGAGAGGTAGCTTGCTACTGATCTTAGCGGCGGACGGGTGAGTAATGCTTAGGAATCTGCCTATTAGTGGGGGACAACATTTCGAAAGGAATGCTAATACCGCATACGTCCTACGGGAGAAAGCAGGGGATCTTCGGACCTTGCGCTAATAGATGAGCCTAAGTCGGATTAGCTAGTTGGTGGGGTAAAGGCCTACCAAGGCGACGATCTGTAGCGGGTCTGAGAGGATGATCCGCCACACTGGGACTGAGACACGGCCCAGACTCCTACGGGAGGCAGCAGTGGGGAATATTGGACAATGGGCGCAAGCCTGATCCAGCCATGCCGCGTGTGTGAAGAAGGCCTTATGGTTGTAAAGCACTTTAAGCGAGGAGGAGGCTACTGAAGTTAATACCTTCAGATAGTGGACGTTACTCGCAGAATAAGCACCGGCTAACTCTGTGCCAGCAGCCGCGGTAATACAGAGGGTGCAAGCGTTAATCGGATTTACTGGGCGTAAAGCGCGCGTAGGCGGCTAATTAAGTCAAATGTGAAATCCCCGAGCTTAACTTGGGAATTGCATTCGATACTGGTTAGCTAGAGTGTGGGAGAGGATGGTAGAATTCCAGGTGTAGCGGTGAAATGCGTAGAGATCTGGAGGAATACCGATGGCGAAGGCAGCCATCTGGCCTAACACTGACGCTGAGGTGCGAAAGCATGGGGAGCAAACAGGATTAGATACCCTGGTAGTCCATGCCGTAAACGATGTCTACTAGCCGTTGGGGCCTTTGAGGCTTTAGTGGCGCAGCTAACGCGATAAGTAGACCGCCTGGGGAGTACGGTCGCAAGACTAAAACTCAAATGAATTGACGGGGGCCCGCACAAGCGGTGGAGCATGTGGTTTAATTCGATGCAACGCGAAGAACCTTACCTGGCCTTGACATAGTAAGAACTTTCCAGAGATGGATTGGTGCCTTCGGGAACTTACATACAGGTGCTGCATGGCTGTCGTCAGCTCGTGTCGTGAGATGTTGGGTTAAGTCCCGCAACGAGCGCAACCCTTTTCCTTATTTGCCAGCGAGTAATGTCGGGAACTTTAAGGATACTGCCAGTGACAAACTGGAGGAAGGCGGGGACGACGTCAAGTCATCATGGCCCTTACGGCCAGGGCTACACACGTGCTACAATGGTCGGTACAAAGGGTTGCTACCTAGCGATAGGATGCTAATCTCAAAAAGCCGATCGTAGTCCGGATTGGAGTCTGCAACTCGACTCCATGAAGTCGGAATCGCTAGTAATCGCGGATCAGAATGCCGCGGTGAATACGTTCCCGGGCCTTGTACACACCGCCCGTCACACCATGGGAGTTTGTTGCACCAGAAGTAGCTAGCCTAACTGCAAAGAGGGCGGTTACCACGGTGTGGCCGATGACTGGGGTGAAGTCGTAACAAGGTAGCCGTAGGGGAACCTGCGGCTGGATCACCTCCTTAACGAAAGATTGACGATTGGTAAGAATCCACAACAAGTTGTTCTTCATAGATGTATCTGAGGGTCTGTAGCTCAGTTGGTTAGAGCACACGCTTGATAAGCGTGGGGTCACAAGTTCAAGTCTTGTCAGACCCACCATGACTTTGACTGGTTAAAGTTATAGATAAAAGATACATGACTGATGATGTAAGCTGGGGACTTAGCTTAGTTGGTAGAGCGCCTGCTTTGCACGCAGGAGGTCAGGAGTTCGACTCTCCTAGTCTCCACCAGAACTTAAGAGAAGTTCGGATTACAGAAATTAGTAAATAGAGATTATATGATCTTGGTTTATTAACTTCTGTGATTTAAATATCACGGTATTAAGCATGACCTGACGAAGGCATGTTTATTCATTAACAGATTGGCAAAATTGAGTCTGAAATAAATTGTTCACTCAAGAGTTTAGATTAAGCAATTAATCTGAATGAATTGAGAACTAGCAAATTAACTGAATCAAGCGTTTTGGTATATGAATTTAGATTGAAGCTGTACAGTGTTTAAGTACACAGACAACAGATAGTAGCGATGAAGAATCGCACGGACAACACTCACTTGTAGGTGTTGACGACTGTTTGGGGTTGTATAGTCAAGTAATTAAGTGCATGTGGTGGATGCCTTGGCAGTCAGAGGCGATGAAAGACGTAATAGCCTGCGATAAGCTCCGGGGAGGCGGCAAATATCCTTTGATCCGGAGATTTCTGAATGGGGAAACCCACCTACTTTAAGGTAGGTATTGCAACATGAATACATAGTGTTGCAAGGCGAACGAGGGGAAGTGAAACATCTCAGTACCCTTAGGAAAAGAAATCAATTGAGATTCCCTCAGTAGCGGCGAGCGAACGGGGATCAGCCCATTAAGTTATGTGTGTTTTAGTGGAACGCTCTGGGAAGTGCGAACGTAGAGGGTGATATTCCCGTACACGAAAGGGCACACATAATGATGACGAGTAGGGCGAGGCACGTGAAACCTTGTCTGAATATGGGGGGACCATCCTCCAAGGCTAAATACTCCTGACTGACCGATAGTGAACCAGTACCGTGAGGGAAAGGCGAAAAGAACCCCTGTGAGGGGAGTGAAATAGATCCTGAAACCGCATGCATACAAGCAGTGGGAGCACCTTCGTGGTGTGACTGCGTACCTTTTGTATAATGGGTCAGCGACTTATATTCAGTAGCAAGGTTAACCGTATAGGGGAGCCGTAGGGAAACCGAGTCTTAATAGGGCGTTTAGTTGCTGGGTATAGACCCGAAACCAGGCGATCTATCCATGAGCAGGTTGAAGGTTGGGTAACACTAACTGGAGGACCGAACCCACTGTCGTTGAAAAGCCAGGGGATGACTTGTGGATAGGGGTGAAAGGCTAATCAAGCCTGGTGATAGCTGGTTCTCCCCGAAAGCTATTTAGGTAGCGCCTCGGACGAATACCATAGGGGGTAGAGCACTGTTTCGGCTAGGGGGTCATCCCGACTTACCAAACCGATGCAAACTCCGAATACCTATGAGTACTATCCGGGAGACAGACTGCGGGTGCTAACGTCCGTAGTCAAGAGGAAAACAATCCAGACCGCCAGCTAAGGCCCCAAAATCATAGTTAAGTGGGAAACGATGTGGGAAGGCATAGACAGCTAGGAGGTTGGCTTAGAAGCAGCCACCCTTTAAAGAAAGCGTAATAGCTCACTAGTCGAGTCGGCCTGCGCGGAAGATGTAACGGGGCTAAAACTATGTGCCGAAGCTGCGGATTTGACATTAGTCAAGTGGTAGGGGAGCGTTCTGTAAGCCGATGAAGGTGTATTGAGAAGTATGCTGGAGGTATCAGAAGTGCGAATGCTGACGTGAGTAACGACAAAACGGGTGAAAAACCCGTTCGCCGAAAGACCAAGGGTTCCAGTCCAACGTTAATCGGGGCTGGGTGAGTCGACCCCTAAGGCGAGGCCGAAAGGCGTAGTCGATGGGAAATTGGTTAATATTCCAATACTTCTGTGTAATGCGATGAGAGGACGGAGAAGGTTAAGTCAGCCTGGCGTTGGTTGTCCAGGTGGAAGGATGTAGGTATGTATCTTAGGCAAATCCGGGGTACTCTATACTGAGATCCGATAGCAAGCTGTACTTGTACAGCGAAGTGGCTGATACCATGCTTCCAGGAAAAGTCTCTAAGCTTCAGTTACACAGGAATCGTACCCGAAACCGACACAGGTGGTCAGGTCGAGTAGACCAAGGCGCTTGAGAGAACTCTGCTGAAGGAACTAGGCAAAATGGTACCGTAACTTCGGGAGAAGGTACGCTGTTGTTGGTGATGGAACTTGCTTCCTGAGCTGACGACAGCCGCAGAAACCAGGCCGCTGCAACTGTTTATTAAAAACATAGCACTCTGCAAACACGAAAGTGGACGTATAGGGTGTGATGCCTGCCCGGTGCTGGAAGGTTAATTGATGGGGTTAGCGTAAGCGAAGCTCTTGATCGAAGCCCCAGTAAACGGCGGCCGTAACTATAACGGTCCTAAGGTAGCGAAATTCCTTGTCGGGTAAGTTCCGACCTGCACGAATGGCATAATGATGGCGGCGCTGTCTCCAGCAGAGGCTCAGTGAAATCGAAATCGCTGTGAAGATGCAGTGTACCCGCGGCTAGACGGAAAGACCCCGTGAACCTTTACTGCAGCTTGACACTGAACTTTGACCTTACTTGTGTAGGATAGGTGGGAGGCTTTGAAGTTGGAACGCTAGTTCCAATGGAGCCGTCCTTGAAATACCACCCTGGTAATGTTGAGGTTCTAACTCTGTCCCGTTATCCGGGACGAGGACCGTGTCTGGTGGGTAGTTTGACTGGGGCGGTCTCCTCCTAAAGAGTAACGGAGGAGTACGAAGGTGCGCTCAGCGTGGTCGGAAATCACGCGTAGAGTATAAAGGCAAAAGCGCGCTTAACTGCGAGACCCACAAGTCGAGCAGGTACGAAAGTAGGTCTTAGTGATCCGGTGGTTCTGTATGGAAGGGCCATCGCTCAACGGATAAAAGGTACTCTGGGGATAACAGGCTGATACCGCCCAAGAGTTCATATCGACGGCGGTGTTTGGCACCTCGATGTCGGCTCATCTCATCCTGGGGCTGAAGCAGGTCCCAAGGGTATGGCTGTTCGCCATTTAAAGAGGTACGCGAGCTGGGTTTAGAACGTCGTGAGACAGTTCGGTCCCTATCTACCGTGGGCGCTGGAAATTTGAGAGGATCTGCTCCTAGTACGAGAGGACCAGAGTGGACGAACCTCTGGTGTACCGGTTGTGACGCCAGTCGCATCGCCGGGTAGCTATGTTCGGAAGGGATAACCGCTGAAAGCATCTAAGCGGGAAGCCTACCTCAAGATAAGATTTCCCTAGGAATTTATTCCTCTAAAGAGCCGTTCGAGACTAGGACGTTGATAGGTTGGATGTGGAAGCATAGTGATATGTGAAGCTGACCAATACTAATTGCTCGTGAGGCTTGACTATACAACACCCAAGCAGTTGTATATGAAGCATCAATCGATTCATAAACATGCAAAGCAACTTGATTTAGTTAAACGCTTAGCTAAAATGAACAGATAAAGTCAGATTCAATCAGCCCGTCTGTAAAGATTTGGAAAACGCAACGTATCACCATGTGAATAAAACGAAGCAAGTATCCATACCAGTTGTGCTGGCGACCATAGCAAGAGTGAACCACCTGATCCCTTCCCGAACTCAGAAGTGAAACCTCTTAGCGCTGATGGTAGTGTGGGGTTACCCATGTGAGAGTAAGTCATCGCCAGCTCATTATTCTAAACACCCCCGACTCAATGGTCAGGGGTGTTTTTTTATGCCTATAAGATATTAAAAATCTAAATTAGATTTATGGATTTAAATCTTTAAATTCAATAAAAAAACTATAGATAGAAAGAGCATTTAATTAAAAAAATTAGAAAAGGGCTAACTCTTTTTAATTAAATTTTTCATAAAGAGTTGTGTCTACTTTCTTTGGAATTAAGTTTGATAGAATTAATTTAATAAGATTATTTTTATAATTGGAAAAATCTATTTTTTCTTCTAGAAAATTCAGTTGGATATGTATAACAAATGGAGACTATATGTTATAAATATTGAATAGGCATGATTTTTGCTTGTTTAATGGAAACTAAAATATATGAAATTATCTGTTGGATTGAAAGTTGCGAATTCTTTATCGTTAACACCTCAATTGCAGCAGGCGATTCGTTTATTACAACTCTCTAGTTTAGAGCTAGAACAGGAAATTCAGATTCAATTAGATAGTAATCCTTTACTTGAAAAAATAGAAGAAGAGTCATTAACGGAAAGTCTGTCTACATTAGAAAGTAAAGAATCAGATGATTTGACAACTGAACTAAATGCAAACCATTTGCCTGATGATTTGCCAGTCGATACCGATTGGGATGATGTTTATACACATCAATCAACGGCTTTAGCTACTCCAGAATTTGAAGAGCGCGAGGATAATCGTCAAGTTCAATTATCTCTAAAGGAACATATTTTAGAGCAAGTTAATCTTTTGCATTTCTCTAAAATAGATCAATTAATTGCTTATTGTATCGTTGATGCATTAGATGATAAAGGGTTCTTAGATGCTGAAATAGAAGAAATAATTTTAGCAGCACAACAATTGTTAAATGAAATGGATATTGAGGAAGAAATTGAAGAGGATGAAGTTCTAGTTGTTTTGAAGCATATTCAACGTCTTGATCCATTAGGGATTGGTTCACGCAATTTAGCGGAATGCTTAAAGGTACAGCTCGAATTTCTACCAAAAGATGTTGAGTACTTAAGCGAGGCAAAAAGCTTATTGCAGCATTATGAGCTTTTAATAGCAAATGACCTAAATAAGCTACTCAAACAAACAGGCCTAACGAGAGACCAACTAAAATTTGCAATCGACCTTTTAAAGACATTAAAACCATATCCTGGTATGGATTTTGATAAGCAAGAATCTGATTATCAAATTCCAGATGTAGTCGTTTCAAAAAAAGATTTACATTGGCAGGTTCAGCTAAACCCAGATGTACTTCCTAAATTACGAATTAATTCTTTTTACTCGAGTATGATTCGTAGAGCAGATCAGAGCGAGGATAATTTATATTTACGTAATCAAATGCTTGAGGCGAAAAATTTTATTAAAAGTATTGATGAAAGGCATAAAACATTATTAAAAGTAGCTTCTTGTATTGTGGAGCATCAAAAAGCCTTTTTGGAGATAGGTCCTGAGGCAATGAAGCCGCTTGTTCTTCGAGATGTGGCGGAAGAGGTTGAATTGCATGAATCTACAGTTTCTCGGGTCACTACAAATAAGTATATGCTTACGCCTCGTGGTCTGTTTGAGTTGAAATATTTTTTCTCTAGCCATGTAGGAACAACTGCGGGGGGAGAGGCTTCTTCTACTGCGATTCGTGCAATGATCAAGAAACTGGTTGCAAATGAAAATCCACGTAAGCCTTTGTCAGATAATGTAATTGCTACATTATTAAAGGAGGAGGGAATTGAAGTGGCTCGAAGAACGGTTGCAAAATATCGAGAATCGTTACATATTCCTTCGTCGTCTGAGAGAAAAGTCTTGATCTGAATTTTGAAGTATGACTATTCTAGGAATTCATTATGACGAAATAATGAAATTTCATTTTCACCAAGAGAGTAACTAAAATGGTTTAATTGTCCCAAGTTTTCTTTTTGATAGCATTAAATCGTTTTGGTTCTTCTTTAGATAACCTAAAAAAGGTGAGGGATAGAATTATGCAAATAACGATTCGTGGACATCATTTAGCAATTACACCAGCTATAGAAGAAAATATTAAATCAAAATTTAATCAGTTAACGAAACATCTAGATCAGGTGAATAGTATGCAGATTAAATTAACAAAAGATCATCAAATTGATAAGCGCTCTCATAAAGGTAGTTCAAACCATGTTGCAGAGGCTATTGTAAGGTTGCCGGGAATTGAGTTGTTTGCTCAGGCAACTGCTGATGACATGTATACTTCAATTAAAAAGCTGACTGAAAAATTAAAAAAACAATTATTAAAATATCGGAAAATGCAGTGTACTTATTCGCAAGTTACTGTTTCTGCTTAATAAGTTTTATATAATTGAGAGAGGCTTGAAAGATAGCCTCTTTTTTATTGATAAAATATAAACACGTACTGAATTCTTTGAAAAAGTTATAGTAAAATACTTCGTTTTACACCTTAGGTTGTGTCAGAGGTCTTTGCAATGAATAGTGAACAGCTCACTCAAATTTTAAAAGAAGCTTTCCCTGAAGCGGAAGTAGCGGTGAGCGGACAGGCCGGAAAATTTGACCTCCGTATTGTGGATGATCAATTTGACGGTAAGCGTACTGTTGCTCGCCAACAATTAGTTTATGCACCATTAAATACTTATATTGCAAGTGGCGAAGTTCACGCGGTAACAATTCGTGCAATGACCAAAGATGAATGGCGTAAAGCAAGCCTTTTCGGAGCTTAAATATTAATGGATAAATTTTTAATTACGGGTGGTGTTAAGCTCGAAGGGGAAGTGCGCATTTCTGGTGCTAAAAATGCGGCTTTACCATTACTTGCTGCAACTATTCTTGCAGACTCACCAATTACGATTACCAACGTTCCAAATCTTAAAGATGTAAATACTTTGGTTAAGTTGATTGGTGGATTAGGGGTTACAATCGGCTATGAAAATGACACAGTAAAAGCTGATACCTCTACTTTAGATAATCAGTTTGCTCCTTATGAATTGGTAAAAACAATGCGTGCCTCAATTTTGGTTTTAGGGCCATTATTAGCACGCTATGGTAATGCGAAGGTTTCTTTACCAGGTGGTTGCGCAATTGGATCACGTCCAGTTGACCAGCATTTAAAAGCCTTAGAAGCTTTAGGTGCACATATTGAAGTTGAAAATGGTTATGTCCATGCTTCAGTTGACGGTCGTTTAAAAGGTGGCGAAGTTGTTTTCGATATGGTTACCGTTGGCGGTACCGAAAACATCTTGATGGCTGCTGCACTGGCTGATGGTGTTACAACTATTCGTAATGCAGCTCGTGAACCTGAGATTACTGACCTTGCTCAAATGCTCATTAAAATGGGTGCTAAGATTGAAGGTATTGATACCGATACTTTAGTTGTAACTGGAGTAGAAAGTTTGCACGGCTGTGAATATGCTGTTGTAGCTGATCGTATCGAAACAGGTTCTTATTTAGCAGCTGCTGCAATTACGGGTGGTCGTGTCAAAACTACTCATACTGACCCAGCATTACTTGAATCTGTTTTGGATAAGTTTGAAGAAATGGGTGCTGAAGTCACTCGTGGCGATGACTGGATCGAACTTGATATGTTAGGCAAACGCCCTAAAGCTGTAAGTTTTAGAACTTTGCCCCATCCAGAGTTTCCAACAGATATGCAAGCTCAGCTTATGGCTGTAAATGCTATCGGTCGTGGATTTGCAACGATTTCTGAAACAATTTTTGAAAATCGTTTTATGCATGTTCCTGAGTTGTCACGCATGGGGGCTAATATTCAGGTCGAAGGTCATGACGCAATCGTAACTGGAGTAGAAACTTTACAGGCAGCGCCTGTAATGGCAACTGATTTGCGTGCTTCATTCTCTTTAGTTTTGGCAGCTTTAGTTGCAGAGGGAGATACCTTAATCGATCGTATCTACCATATTGACCGTGGTTATGAGCATGTCGAAGAGAAACTTCAAGGTTTAGGTGCCAAAATTAAGCGAGTAAGTTAATGAATGATGTAAGAAACGATGATCCTAATTTTGATGTGATGGGCAATTTTGATCATGGTTTGACCTTGGCACTTAGTAAAGGGCGTATCTTAAAAGAGACGTTACCTTTGCTAGCTACAGCGGGCATTAATTTGCTGGAAGATCCGGAAAAGTCCCGTAAACTGATTTTTCCTACTACGCATAAGCAAGTACGTATTTTGATTTTACGTGCATCTGATGTGCCTACCTATGTAGAAAATGGCGCAGCAGATCTAGGTGTAGCAGGTAAAGATGTGTTGATGGAACATGGTGCTCAGCATGTATATGAGCTACTTGACCTGAAAATCGCTAAGTGTAAATTAATGACTGCTGGTAAAGTGGGAATGGAGCGTCCAAAAGGCCGTTTAAAAATTGCCACGAAATATGTCAATCTTACACGTCAGTATTATGCAAGCTTAGGTGAGCAAGTTGATGTAATTAAACTCTATGGTTCTATGGAGTTAGCGCCTTTGGTCGGGTTGGGTGATTACATTGTGGATGTGGTCGATACTGGTAATACGCTCAGAGCGAATGGTCTTGAACCATTAGAGGAAATTTGCAAAGTTTCTTCACGTTTAATTGTGAATAAAGCTAGTTTTAAACGTAAGCAGACTCTATTAAATCCAATCATTTCACAGCTTGAGCAAGCCGTTCAATCACGTTAAAAGCAATTTCCCATCATGCTTTTGTGATAGTTGCTTCAGATGATGCCCACAAGCGCTTAGAAAAAGAGTAAACTTGGTTTTTCTTTTTCGCCTTGTGGGTAAATTGATGCGACGTTTATCGACTCAAGATCAGAACTTCAAACAGGTTTTTGCTGAGCTTTTAGCATTTGAAACCGTAAATGATCTTAATTTAGTGCAAACAGTAGATCAAATTATTGCTGATGTTCGTCAGCATGGTGATGATCATGTTTTAAAGCTCACTCAACAGTTCGATCGACATCCAGCGCATCAATTCTCAGATTTAGAATTATCTCAACAACAACTTAAAACTGCTTTTGATAATTTAAATCCAGAAATTCGCGATGCTCTTCAGTTAGCAGCAGCTCGTATTCGTACATTTCATGAAGCTCAGAAACAAGATAGCTGGACTTATATAGATGATTTGGGCAATACCTTAGGGCAAAAAGTGACACCTCTAGACCGTGTAGGTATTTATGTGCCAGGTGGTTTAGCATCTTATCCATCTTCAGTTTTAATGAATGCTGTACCAGCCCATGTTGCGGGTGTACCTGAAATTATTATGGTTGTTCCAGCACCGAATGGTGAACTAAATCCATTGGTCCTTGCGGCAGCTTACCTTGCTGGGGTTAGTCGAGTATTCACCATTGGTGGGGCACAGGCTGTAGCAGCTTTGGCTTATGGAACACAGACGATTCCACCTGTAGATAAAATTACTGGTCCAGGGAATCGTTTTGTAGCAGCTGCTAAGCGTGCTGTATTTGGCCAAGTCGGCATTGATATGATTGCTGGACCTTCTGAAATTTTAGTATATGCAGAAGGCGAGAATAATGCAGATTGGTTAGCTATGGATGTTTTATCTCAAGCTGAACATGACACAGTTGCTCAAGCTATTTTTATTACTCCAGATGAAGCTTTGCTTAATGCAGTCGAGTTGGCAATTGAAAAGCATTTAAATGAATTGCCAAAGGCAGATATTGCTCGAACTTCGATTGAAAACCGTGGTGCTTTGGTATTAGTCAAAGACCGTGCAGAAGCAATTGAATTGATTAATCAGGTTGCACCAGAGCATTTAGAACTTTGCTTAGATGATGCTGAAGCCATGAGCGAACATATTCGTCATGCTGGAGCAATTTTCATGGGACGTTATACACCTGAAGCAATTGGTGACTATTGTGCAGGTCCAAACCATGTATTGCCAACTTCTGGAACAGCTCGTTTTTCTTCTCCTTTAGGCGTTTATGATTTCCAAAAGCGTTCGAGCTTGATTATGTGTTCGAAAGATGGGGTTAAAACGTTAGCTAAAACAGCCGACATATTAGCTGTCCAAGAGAACTTGGATGCCCATGCACGCTCAGCTCGCTATCGTTATCAATAAGTTTATAAACCTTGTAGTTTTTTAATTATTACTCAGGGCTGTTTTTCAGCCCTTTTTTGAGATAAGACCATGACTTTATCTACAGCACAAATGCGCTTTTGGAGTCCAGAAGTTCGTGAATTGGAGCCTTATGTTCCGGGTGAGCAGCCTAAAATTCAGAATTTATTGAAACTCAATACGAATGAAAATCCATATCCTCCTTCACCAAAAGTAGTTGAAGCAGTTCAAGCTGTTTTAACTCAACAAGCTGATGCATTGCGTTTATATCCAGATCCAGATGCAACAGCATTAAAGCAAGCAATTGCTAAACAACAGAATATTGAAGTATCTCAAGTTTTCGTTGGTAATGGCTCAGATGAAGTACTTGCTCATATTTTTAAAGCATTTTTTCTTCAAGATGAACCGATTCTGTATCCAGATATCACTTATAGTTTTTATCCAGTTTATAGTCAGTTCTTTGGAACAAAAACTAAAGAACTTCCACTCAATGAGAATTTTGAGATAGACGTTAAGGATTATGTGCAACCAAATGGGGGAGTTATTATTACGAACCCTAATGCACCAACAAGTATTGCCCTCGGCTTGCAAGAAATTGAACAAATCTTAAAAGCGAATCCAAATCGAGTGGTTGTGATTGATGAAGCTTATGTTGATTTTGGTGCAGAATCCGCTGTTAGTTTGGTAAACCGCTATGAGAATTTGGTGGTGTGCCAAACAACTTCAAAATCTCGGTCTCTTGCGGGTTTACGCGTTGGCTTCGCGATTGCTCAGCCTCATTTAATTGCAGCTCTTGAAGCTGTCAAAAATAGTTTTAATTCATATCCTATTGACCGTTTTGCAATTGCAGCAGCTGTAGCTTCTTTTGAAGATCAAGCTTATTTTGAAGAGCAATGCCAGAAAGTTATTTCTAGTCGTGAAAAGCTAGTAGATGATTTAACCACTTTAGGTTTTAAAGTTTTGCCATCTAAAGCGAACTTTATTTTTGCTTCACATTCATTGCATGATGCAGGCCAACTTGCACAGCAATTACGTGAGCAGGGCATTATTGTGCGCTATTTCAATAAGCCGCGTATTAATCAATTCTTACGGATTACAGTAGGAACTGATGAGCAAAATGAGCGTTTAGTACAAACATTAAAACAAGATATTCTCTAAATTTTACTCTGCTGTGCTGTTCATTAGGTTCAGCATAGCAGAGACTTTATCAAGACTCTCTTGATATTCTGCTTCAGCATTTGATGCAATTGTAATGCCCCCACCAGCCCATAAAGAAAGCTGATTTTGATATTGTTGAAAACTACGGATAAGAATATTCCAGCGGCCTGTTCCATCAAAATTGAAATAGCCCAATGTCCCGCAATATGCACCTCTTGCTGCTTCCTCTAACTCTTCAATAATCTGCATTGCCCGAATTTTCGGAGCACCTGTGATTGATCCTCCAGGTAAGGCAGAGAGCAGCATTTGCATAGGATTAACATCATCTTTAAGGGTCGCAACAATCTCGCTTACCATATGATGTACTTGATTGAAACTTTCAATCTCAAATAGTTTTGTTGTTTTTACTGATCCAGTATTGGCATAAATGCTCAAATCATTACGTAATAAATCAACGATCATGACATTCTCTGCCTGATCTTTTTGAGAGTTTTTTAAGGTTTGTTTTGAAATAAAATCTTTTTCTACATTTTTATAGCGAGGCATTGTTCCTTTAATAGGTCTTGTCTTAATTTGTTTACTTTGGTTGAACTCAATAAAAAGCTCCGGGGAACAACTTAATAATTCAAAATTATCTAATTTTAAATATCCTGCATATGGCGCATTAGTAAGACTCCATAAATCTGTTGCTTTATTTAATAAAGATCCTTTGAAATCAGCTTTAAATTCTTGGGTTAAATTAATTTGATAGCAATCACCAGCTTTAATATATTCTTGTATTTTATAAAAAGCTTCAAAATATTGTTTTTTAGACCACCTTGGCTGAATAGTAGTTTTTAATTCAAATATATTTTTAGAATGATTAGAAATAGAATTCTCTATTCTATTTTCAATATATGAGAATAGCTCAAGTGCATCTGGTTCGTCACTAAAAAAATACCAATCATTATCTATATATTTTAAAAAAGAACGATATTGACCTAAAAATAAAGAGGGCTGTATATGGTTCTGTATGTCAATAAACTGATGAGCAGAAAAATCATAACTGATAAAACCAATATACCCCCCTGTAAAACTTGTTGTAGCGTTAATATTTACTTGTGAATTATTCTCTTTGAATTGGGTAAAGTCTATTAAGTGATTTAATTTTGATATATTTCTATATTCATTAAAATTTTGTTGTTGAAACTCTAGATAACTTTCATCTTGAAAAAGAATATATTTTTGAGGAAGAAGTCCAATAATTGGATTGTTATTGTCATTTAAATAAACAAGCCCAGTTAACCCTTGTAACTTTTTTAAAATATCGGCAGCATTTTTACCATGTAAAGAGATTTTTTTCTTTAACTGAGACATTTTTAAACAGGGTGGTGGTTAATGAGAGAACATAGTTTACTACAAGTCATAGTTCATCAGGAGGAAGACTTTTATACGGGAAACTTTTTGCTGATAAAACCAGCACAATTACAGCTTAAGATTTTATATGTTTATGAGCATTTATGAAGTAAAACCTAAGGTGTACCGTTTGTCGGGTAATTGGCAAAAAATGCACAACACTAGTTGAACAAAAAGTAACGTACATGTAATTTAGTAATTGCTAAGCAAAACTACTCAAGGATTGGAAGTTTCGGTTGCCATATAAAGAAAAATGCGACTTGAGACAATGAGAGTGGTTAAAGTCAAAAAATAAATGCTCTTGGGAGAGTGCTCAATGAAAATGTTCACTAAACTTGCTTTAGTTTCTTCTTTAGCTATCAGTGCAAATGCAATGGCAATGCAGTCAATGGACGATGCTGCGCTTAGTGCTGCTACAGGTCAAGATGGTATTAATATTGGTATCGCTTTAGGTTCTGGCGGTATTTCTATCGATAAATTAATTGTTCATGATAATGATGGTTTAGATCCGGCTACAGGTATTACGGGTGCTGCAGCAACTGCGGGTGCGATTGTAGTAAGCGGAGTAACTGTTAAACAAGTTGATGCGACAACAAACTTGTTAGACCTTAAAATTGATAGCGTTGGTGCTTCAGGTACAAATGGCGCATTTTTAAACGTTGCTGCAAATGTCGGTGCGGTTGATGTACATGTGGGTTCTATTGGTGTGGGTACTTCTGGGACACTAAATACAACTACTGCTGTACGTGGTATTACTGAAACGGCTCCAACTGAAATTATCTCTGGTTTAGATTTATCTTTAGGTGCGATTTCAGCCAACGTACAATTAGGTTCTACTCCACAAGGTGCAATGATCAAAGTAAACTCTGCTTTAAAAGGTGGTTTAACTTTATCTAACTTTGGTATTAACGACGCTGCAGGTGGCGGTCAAATTGTTCTTGATAAAGTTATGGTTCGTGGCGCAGGTAATACAACTGGTGATTTAGATGTTGATGCTAATATTTCAGTTGTACCAACTGGCTTGAAAATCCAAAATAATAGTGCTCAAGGTATGAATGTTTATGTACAAGGCGTACATTTGGGTTCTAATACTGCCGCTTCAATTGGTGATGTTGAAATCCAAGGTTTAAATGTAGGGACTTCTACAATTACAATCTCAGGCCACTAATCTGAGTATTTAATTAAAAAGCGCGTTTAACACGCGCTTTTTTAATTTATTAATTACCTAATTTTATTATATATAAAAATATTTTTATTGATCAAAATAAGTTATTAAATTTAAGAATTAAATTAAATTAAGTATAAAAGTCTCTCTATTTTTATAAAACTAAACGTTCATCAAAAAAAAGTAAAAAAAGGCTGTTTTTTTCAAAAAAAAAAGGTATCTTCAACACACAGGGATGTAGAGCTATTGCTCTAAGAATAAAATGAATAAGGCCGGTTAGGCCACCATTTAGAACAAGTGCTTATGTTAGAGATTGCTTTAGGCTCAGCATTGATATATTACTTTGCGACAGAAGCCTTCGAAATAGAAAAAAAGCCACCGGGAACTGTTTATTATACAGAGACCGCCGATTCACGTAATTTATCTTTTCGCCGTAATCATATTGAACCAGTTCAAATTAAACCAGCTGTAGAAGATCAGTTTCGAGGTATTGTTCGACAAGCATATGATTATAGCTGTGGTTCAGCCGCTCTTACGACACTTTTAAATGGTTATGTGGGCACTAGTTTGACTGAACAGCAGACCATGAGCGGCTTACTACAGTATGGCGAATATCAACGTATTATTGAGCGTCGAAGTTTCTCTTTACTTGATATGAAGCGCTTTGTAACTGCTATTGGTTTAGAAAGTGGGGGGTACCGTGGAGAATTTTCGGATTTAGTTAATCTTGGACAGCCCGCAATTGTTCCAATTTCTTATGCTGGTTTTAAGCATTTTGTCGTATATAAAGCTTATAAAGATGGACGTGTATATGTTGCTGACCCAGCATTAGGGAATATCAGCTTTGATGAAAATCGTTTTAAAGAGGTTTGGGATAATAATACATTATTTGTTATTTCTGTTCCTGAACCGCAGCGTAAAGACTTATTGGCTCTAAAAGATTCAGATATGCGTCATGTGGAAGATGCGACTGTTAACCGTTATGCCTTTGTGGATGTGCAATATCCAACATTCAATTATGACCGTTTAGCAAATAAAGCATCAACCATGCGCCGGGTACTAGATAAAGACCCAAATTCTGCAACTTATAATCAGCCAATTGAAACATATATGCGTCTTTACTATAAGCGTAAATAATCAAATATGAATTGAGTAAAATAAATACATTAGGTGGGAATAAACATGAATAATCAATGGATGAAGATGAGTGTATTGGCATTAAGTATAAGTGCCATTACGGGTACACTTTATGCAGATGATCAAGTTGCACAACAAGCAGATGTACAAAATACTACAGCTGTTTCTGAAGCGAGTACAACAGCAGAAGTAACTCCAGCCACAGATTCAGCCCAAGAAGTGAGTACGACTCCAGCCACAGACGTTGTAACTACTGAACCTGCTTCTACACCTGCAAATACTGGAGCTGATCAAGCCGCAACTGCCTTACAGAAGAAAGAAGGTGATGCGACTCAAGAAACAAATTTGCAAGAAGTATTTACTTCAAATGAGCGTCAATATTCATTGATTAAAAGAGGCGTATTCTCAGCTTATTACGATCTCGATTATACCTATTACCGTGATACTCGAATTGATTTAGCTTTAGCTGATAATTCTTCTCAACTCAACCGTTTACGTATTGAAGAAGATGCGAACCATACTTTAACGAATAGTTTTACTGTTCAATATGGTGTATTGGACAACTTAACATTATCTGCAACCGTTCCTTTCGTTGCGAAGTCTGAAATTGTTCGAGATACAACTGCAGCTGGTTTGGGGGATATTTCTTTAGGGGCACGCTGGGAACCTTTCCCATTAAAGCAAGGCCGTTTGCCATTGGTATTATTTGGTAACCTATCAACAAAAACTGGCGATAGTCCTTATGAAATTGGTTTAGATGAGCTTTCAACTGGTAAGGGTTATTACTCTGTTGGGGTGGGAGCAAGTACCCGTAAATATATCGATCCAGTTGTGTTGTTTGCATCGGCATCTGCCAATTATGGTTTTAAAGAAACGGGTTTAAATCAGGCACGAGGTTCGAGGACGTTAACTTCTTTTGACCCAGGCATTAGTGGCGGTTTTTCATTCGGTTTTGCTTATTCATTTAACTATGACGTGTCTTTAACCATGTCATATCAACAAAGTTTCAACATGGATGCAGAATTCCAGTTCGAGAACGGTGAGGCATATAAGTCGCCAGACCAAAGTAGTGCAATGTTGTCTTTTGCTTTAGGTGTACGTGTTTCACCTGAAACAATCGTTAATGGTACGGTAGGGATTGGTTTAACTGAAGATGCACCAGATGTTTCGCTTGGTTTGTCTTTCCCACTAGATTTCATAGGCTTTGGCAAAAAAACCAAATAAGGAGATATGCAGGTGAAATATCCTAAATTATGTCCTTTAACGGCGGCAATTGTTATCTCCGGTTTTTCTAGCTTTGCCAATGCTCAATTAGGACAAAACCTAGCTGTTGATATTCGTTCACTTTCGATGGGGAATGCAGTAACTGCAGATCCCCCGGGTATTAGTGCAGTTCACTTTAACCCAGCAGCTTTAGCAAAAATTGATGGGTTACAGACAGATGTACAAGGAATTCTAGCGAACTTTGATATTCAACGTGAGTTCTCGGCACCTCCCGGTTATAACGTTTTTGGCTACTCAGATGACCCTCTTGTTTGTAATGATGGTCCAGAAGTTACAGCCAATATTTGTACTGATTTTAAAGGGCCTGTACGTGGTGATGTTGAATATGCCAGCTTATATGTACCGATTCTAAAAAAAATGGTTGATCTGGGAGCTGGTTATCCACTAGCTGCCCCAACTGCAGGAATTGCTTATAAACCTCCTGGCTCAAAGTTG
The DNA here is from genome assembly GCF_034067285.1 of Acinetobacter pittii. NCBI lineage: Bacteria > Pseudomonadati > Pseudomonadota > Gammaproteobacteria > Moraxellales > Moraxellaceae > Acinetobacter > Acinetobacter pittii. Next base: position 3,022,682 of record NZ_CP139286.1, on the reverse strand, counting down.
ACCTATGCTACAGCAATTTATGCACCTTTAATTGCAGGTTTTGGCGCTGAAAATGGTAATGCTGGAAACTTCATGGGACAGCAGGTGGCTGTTGAGCGAATTACTTATTTGTCTCCATCTTTTGGCTATCAAGTAAATGATCATTTATCGATCGGTGCTTCGGTTGGTATGTCTTATAACGCTCTTGCTATGAAAACTGATTTGCGTTTTCCCAATGATATGATTGGGGTATTGCGTATGGTTGATGATGTAGTATGTGGGCCGTTTAAAGACAATAACGATATGATCACTAATCTATTGTTATTTGGTTTATGTAATACTCAAGAAGGGATGGACCCTTTTAAAAAAATGGGTTCGCTGCAAGTTTCTATGGAGCAGTCTTTAAGCCCAAGTTATAACTTGGGGTTAATGTGGGAACCAACGGACGATTTTGGCTTCGGTATGGTTTACCAAAGCGCGGCTAAAATGCGTATGAAAGGGAAATACCTGATTAATAATGCTAAGGCTCCTCAAGAATTAATTAAAGGCTTAAACTCCTCAGCTACAGGTCAGGTTCTGGCCGCTATTCTCGGTTTACCGGGAAATGTACCAAACTCTGAGTCTGGTTTGGCCGCGATGGACTTAGAATATCCTGCACACTTTCAGGCAGGGATTAAATATAAAATATTCCCTGATTTGCAAGTTAATTTTGACGTGGGTTGGACAGACTATTCGGCATGGGATAAGTTCAAATTTGAATTTGATCGACAGATTACCTTACTCAAAGTTGCCAAACTTTTATCAAATGATGTGACAGATGCTTCATTAGGATTACCTTTAAAGTTTACTTCACCATGGAGTTGGGGTATTGGTTTAGAGTATTCGGCAACAGATCGTTTGAAGTTACGTGCGGGTTATGAACCTCGTGCTAGTGCTATTCCCAATGATAAACGCAACACTATGATTCCAATTAATAATGCACAATTATTTGGTTTGGGTATTGGATATCGTTTTGATGCAGATACAGATTTGGATCTTTCAGTTGGTTTCTTACGTAGCCGCGATAATATTCCAGCAGGGACTAGTACCTTATCTAACAAAACAGGAGTTGATAATATCCTGTTAAACCCTTATGCCGGTTTGGATGTTAAAACCAATACCAAAGTTACAGTACTCGGGTTAAATTATAGAACAAAATGGTAAAATTAAATTGCAAACGGATGTCTCGACCTAGATTTGCTATTGCGATTTTTTTTGTTGCAATAGCAAGTGTTTCTGTATCTTACGCAGACGGTTTTTATACGATTATTGGTCCTGATGGTCGACCAATGATTGTTCCGAGTAAAAGGGTGGAACAAACTGTTGCACCGTCTAAAGTATTAACACATCCAGAGATAAAGGCGACTCGTCCAGAACAACAAGTATTGCCAGAAACATCTTTAAAATCAAAAGACTTGCCTAAATTAATTAAAAAGTCTTCCAATACTGCACCAACTGCACCAACTGCACCAACTGCACCAACTGCACCAACTGCACCAACTGCACCAACTGCACCAACTGCACCAACTGCACCAACTGCACCAACTGCACCAACTATCTCGATAAATAAACAATCTACAGTTTCAAAACAAGCAAAACTCAGTAAAGAAAAAACAGAAGTTATTGATCAAAAGTCCACTTTAGAAACTAGTAAAGAAAAAACATTAATCAAGGATTCTGTTTCCCAACAAAAGATTGAAGAAAAAGTAGAATCGAATTCAGTTCAAACCTTGTCTAAGAATGTCGTTACTTCATCAACACCGGTAGCACCAAAAAAGGATGAGACGAAGTACACTACAATTGATGGTGTGGAATACGTCAATAACGAATATTTAGAGAATCAAGAGTTTAATCTAGAAGGGAAAAAACGTTTTTATATTATGCCTGACGGTTTAGGTCGTACTGAATCTATTGAGCGTAAAAAAGGCGTCGGTCAATCTATCCTTGATAACGTATTACATCGATCTCATGAAGACCAGATCTCTTCTGTGGTATTAGCTCCTACGTATGTGAGACTATCGCACAAAGAGTTGGCAAGCACTTTTGAAAACGATTTGTGTTTTATTAATGGCTATAAAAAATCAATTAAAAAACTGACCCAAAATAAAGAAGTGGGGTTATGGCCGAGAAAACCTCTTAAAGAAAAGTTTGAATACGAAGTCGTAAAAATAGATTCTTCTATTAAGAATATACAAGTGGCTTCTTATGCTACAACAAATGACAAGCCTACATATTATTGGCCTCTTGCAGTTTTCTTAGATGAAAAAGGTTGTGTCTTGGAAGGTGCTAGCGGTTTTAAAAGTAAGTCTTATCCTGCGACGATTTTACAACATGCCTCAATTTCAGGTGTTTTACAGGTACCAGAACGTACACATTATATTATGTTAACGCCTTTATCTTCGGCTGTAGATATGCCGGATCAAGAGCTATCTAATCAGGGACAAATTAAAATTTCGGTATTACGTTAAAAATAAATAGGAATGATGATGAGTAAAAATTTTTTATTACCTTTTGCATTATCCACATTGGCAATTGTATTAAATGGTTGCGGTGGTGGTGGCTCAACAATTAATGAAGATCCGACTCAGGGTGGAGGTGAGATTCCAACCACTAATTTGGATTGTAAAGCTGCTAATATTTCAGATGAGTCTTGTTTAAACTTTGAATTAAATTATCCAGTTGCTGGATTGAATTTTGATTGTAGTTTATCACCGAATCAGCATTATATTACTAAATTGGTGGGTAACTCGGTTGGTGGTGCTTGTAGTATCAGTAGTAGTAAATCTGATGAAACAATTACGCTTTATCTACAAGGTAGTAATACCCACAAGATTGCGTTAGGTACGATAAAACTCGATACATTAGGAAAATACGGAACAACACATTTAACAGTTTTGGACATGGCAACAGCATTAACTGGCCAACCTCCAGCTTCAATGAGTAGTTCTGATCCAACGATTAAAGTGGCAATCGCTTTAGTTAAGTTATTCCAAAGTATTGGCGTTGAACGTCGCGATAATGTGGTGGGAGATTTACAACCAACCCAATTTACTCAAGATAAGAAAAACCTGTTGACGAGTTTGACACAAGATATAACCGCAACAGAATGGAAAAATGGACAATATGCAACTCTTCTCAAACCTTGGTTAGATGTAAGCAAAGTGTCTGATGCACAAGCTTATGCACTTGTAGTTCAAGTAACGAACTTAGCAAATGCTGCATTATTCCAGGCAACTGAAGCAACTTATGCAGGATTTGCAGATCCTGTAAGTTCACCGCTTCCACTGGGTTTTTATGGCTGTAATCAGGCATTAGTAGATTGCTTTAATAAATCTACTACTAATTTACGTCATATGATGGCTAATATGTTCATGCTGACTGACCGTGAAGGTTATGCAATGGGATATGGTCTGCAATGGCGCGGTGATGCTACTTTCTATAAAGATGATAAAGGAAACGTGACTGGTGTTGCTCCACCAGTTTTATTGTGGACCAAAGCAAAACCAATGCAAATGCTGGTTGCTACCCAACAAAATGGCTGGCTCAACCCAATTTCAAAAGATATTCAATCGACTCAGCCATTACGTTTGAGCGTTGATAGCAATGCGAATAATGATTTGCAAATCTATCAAGGTAAGTTTATGAACGATTATGCTGTTGCGGGTAGTGAAGGTTTTTATAAGCAATTAACACGTTCAACAACAGGGAATATTCAGCATTATGGTTTATGGCGACAAACAGTAGGCACAGAAAACTATAAGGGTTCACTTGATATTATTAAAGCTAATCCAATTAGTTATCTTGGAAAAGAAATCTTTAAGACAGCAGCTAATGTGAGTTCTGGTCAACGTTATGTCTTCCCATTATATGCAACCTTAACATTCAGATTTGATACGACAGGGATAGCTCCTATCGATTTAGGTATTGTTGTTAATGAAAAGGGTGATATTCGTACGGATATTAAACCAAATGCAACTGCAACAGATATGTCTGGTCAATGTGCAACAGTAGCAGACAATAGCTTAATTGATAGTAATGGAGTACAACAATATAGACTTGGTACTACTGGAGGAACGCAGTCATCTGAAAATGATAGCTCTATTCCTGTTCGTATGATTTTATCACACCCTCAGTTAGGTAACCTTAATGGGATTTTGATGGGACTTAACTCTGTAATCAAACCAGATTCTGACCCAGAAGATAAGATAGATGACTCAATTTCAGTGGGTGGCGCTAAGATTAACCTCTATAATCTATTAGCAGGTCAAAACAGCAGTAGTAGTATTAATTTAAGTGATTATGACAACAAGACTGCGCGTTGGGTTAATCTGTATGCTTTCTATCAAGCTGTCTATAATAATATTAAGGATATTAGTCCCGCACCAACAGATGAAGAAAAAGCATTAGCACAACGTATTACTGGAACCGTGTCAATTAAACTTGCCGATCAGTCTATTCCAGCTTGTAAAGCAATTAAAACTAAGTCTTAAAAATAAAAGGTAAATAAAAAAGACCGCTAAAGCGGTCTTTTTTATTATCTAATTGATTAACCTGTATGGTCTAAACGAGTCCCCAAAGTTTCAAGATGGGTTGGGAACACTTGTTTTTTACGGTCTTCAAAATAATGTCTTAAAGTGTGTTCAACACTAGGGAAGGCTAGTTCTCCCCATGGAATTTCATGCTCTTCAAACAGACGACTCTCGATGCTTTCTTCACCTGCACCAAAAATGCCATCTTTCAGCTGTGCTTTGAATAGAACATAAATTTGACCAATACGAGGAATATTGTACATGCAATAAAGTTGTTCTATTTCTATCTCCGCTTCTGCTTCTTCACGAGTTTCACGTGCTGCGCCTTGTTCCATGGTTTCGAACAATTCCATATACCCGGCAGGTAATGTCCACAAGCCATAACGAGGTTCAATCGCACGACGACAGAGTAATACTTTGTCTTCCCATAACGCTAAGGCACCGCAGATTACTTTGGGATTTTCATAGTGAATATTTCCACAATGAGTACAAACACGGCGTACTTTATGATCACCTAAAGGAATTTTTTGTTCGGTTTTATGCCCACACGCTACACAGAAACTCATAATTATCATCGAGTATAGAGATGCCTCAGCATAACTGAATTTTTAGACTTACGCATCAACTCTATTCCCTAAGTTTGATTTTCAGATATGATGCAAAGAGAGACAGAATAATAGGTGAAAGGTATGGAAGAGCACTTGCTAACACAAAAGTTACAGCAAAGATTGCGCTTTTCCACCCGCATACAAGAAGCACAAGCAGCAGTACTCATTGCAATTACGAATGAGAATAATCCAAAGGTACTGCTTACACGCCGTTCAATACATATGAACAACCATGCGGGGGAAGTTTCTTTTCCGGGTGGAAAGCGTGATCCTAGTGATACCAGTAATATTGTTGTAGCGTTAAGAGAAGCTCAGGAAGAGACAGCTTTAAATCCGTTTGATGTACAGTTGTTAGGTGATTTGCCGATGCAGCGTGCAAGAAGCGGTTTGTCTGTAAAACCAATCGTTGGGCTTATTCCTCCAGAGGTGACTTTAATACCTCAGCCTACCGAAATTGATCGAATTTTCTTTGTCCCGTTACAGCAACTTATCGAGACGCGTCCGACACCCTATGAAGTACGGTATGCTCATCAGTCTTTATATTTTCCAAGCCTACAGATTGATAATGAAATTATCTGGGGTTTAACTGCTCGTATGTTAGTTGCGCTGTTTAAATATGGATTAGGTTATCAAAAAGATTGGCCATTTTTACTTAACTCACCAACCTTTGGAATGCCAAAGTTTTCTCATAAAAAATAAAGATCAGGATTGATAAATTATGATGTATAGCTATCAAGGCCAACACCCAAAAGCCTTACATGAGCCATGGGATGGTTGGGTTGCTCCAACTGCAACGCTTATTGGGCAGGTAGAACTAGGCCGTCAGGTCAGTATTTGGTTTGGTGCAGTAGTGCGTGCTGATAACTGTGTCGTTCGAATTGGTAATTTTTCTAATATTCAAGAAAATTCTGTACTACATACCGATGCTGGACTTGAGTTAAATATTGGTGAATATGTCACGGTCGGTCATAAAGTCATGCTGCATGGTTGTACGATTGGTGATAATAGTTTGATTGGTATGAACGCCGTAATTTTAAATCGGGCTGTGATTGGTAAAAATTGTATTATCGGTGCTAATGCTTTAATTCCTGAAGGGAAGGTGATTCCAGATAATTCAGTGGTGATGGGCTCACCTGGCAAAATTGTCAAAACTTTAGATGAAGATGGCGCTGCAAAAATACGATTGAGTGCATTGCATTATGCTGAACACTTTAAGAACTATGCAGATTTAAAAGAATTCCACTTTTAAAATTTGAGTAAGATATGTTCTGTGCCAAGCACAAGCTTGGCATTTTTATTTAGACAGAGAACAACTCGCCTATCAGAGCCGAGTGGGGTATCATAACCCTCGTTTTTAATCTGATTTAATACTAAGGTTGTGCATGAAATTGCTGGCGTTGGAAACTGCAAACGAGCAGTGTTCTATTTCATTAGTCGATGAAACCCAAGAACTGTTTTTTCAACTCGATACGCGGGCGAAAGCACAAACCCAGACCATTTTGCCCATGATCGAGCAGGGGCTACAAGAAACAGGTCTTGAGGTTGCTGGTTTAGATGCAATTGCCTTTAGCCGTGGGCCAGGTTCTTTTAGTGGTGTCCGAATTAATGCAGCTGTGACTCAGGCATTAGCATGGTCACAAGATTTACCAGTCATTCCAGTTTCTACTTTACAAGCTTTAGCTCAAGCGGCATATCGACTTGAAGGTTTGCAACAAGTGACTGCGGTTCTTGATGCGCGTATGAATGAAGTTTATATCGCAAGTTTTGTTCTAAATGAACAAGGTATCATGCAGTGTATTGATGAAGAAAAATTAATGGGCTATGAGCCAGCAGCTGTTTACGCAAAGCATTGCTTAATTGGTTCGGGCGCAAAACTACTTCAAGCTGATGCAGAGCATCAAACAATCACCGCAACTGCACAAGATATTGCTTCGATTGCACGTGTTTATGCAGCGCAAAAGCAATGGGTTGATGCCGAACATGCTTTGCCAGTTTATTTACGTGATGATGCATGGAAAAAGATAGCGGATCAGGGTAAAGCAAAATAAAGGCTAATCATGCACATATATTTTGAAATAGATTTTCAAGAACAAGCACAGCACTACCAAGCTGTGCTTTATTCTAGAGGTGTGACTGTCGATTTGCAGTTAGTTGAAAAACTGAATGCACGTTTTTTACGTTTAAATCCTGAGTTGGCACTGTGTGTAGATGAAAATGGATTATGGCTATCTGCAAATGGCATGAAAATGCAGCCTGATTGGAAAGCTGAAATTCCCCGTTTAAAACGTGCAAGTCTTAAATCAGAAATGATTGCCCGTGCTTGTCAGTTAGGTGAAAAACCCATACTTGTTGATGCTACAGCAGGCTTAGGCCACGATAGCTTGCTCATGGCTTATCTAGGCGCACAAATACAATTGGTTGAACGCCATCCAATTTTATTTACCTTACTTGAAGATGCAAAAGCACAAGCTGAACAAGATAGCTTTTTAAGCCAGTTTATGGATCGGATTCAACTGATCTTTGCTGATTCTGCAACTTATTTACAACAGTTACAGCAGGAAGCCCAAACGGTTGATGTGGTGTATTTAGATCCGATGTTTCCGCAGCGTGATCAAAACCATCAAGCAATCAAAAAACAAGCTCAAGTCAAAAAACAGATGCAGCTTTTACATCTTCTTTTACCCGAAGATGGTGAAATGGATTTAGGGGATAATTTGCTGGTTTTGGCGCAGAAAGTTGCTAAACGTGTGGTTGTTAAACGGCCACGTCATGCTATTTTTTTGGCAAATCAAGAGCCAGCTCATCAATGGCAAGGAGATGCTTGTCGTTTTGATGCGTATTTTCAGTAGGCTTATGTAAGGTTAGGTTTTATTGCTTGAATAATGCACAAATATATGTGATATAGTTCAAAAGCATGATTGCTAAAATTCTTAGCAGGCATACACTTAAGATGCCTGTCAAAAACGAAATTTTTGAAAACCTTCTATGATTGATCTTAAACCCTCCATTAACTTTTGGCATGATTTTAAAAGCAACCAAATTGCCGGAATGTGGCTGTTTTTGGGGTCAAGACGTTCTTTACAGATAGTGCATCCATCTATCCTTCAGCTCATCGTTTGGGGGATTTTAGGAGGGTGTACCAACTCTCTTTATAGTTGGCTTGTGGCGGGTCAAATCGGTGATTTTAATTCACAAGGTTTAATTGGTTATGCACTTTGGCCATTCATTGCTTTAATTGTTGGTATTTTCTTATCACAGCGAACCAATCAACCTCGCTTAATGCTAGTACCTGCTTTATTGTGGTTGGTTCTAGATACGAATATCTTATTAATCCAATGTTTAATTCAATATTTAGGTTCTAACGGTTATCTCAACTTTATTCCCGATGCTATTTATAACGGAATATTGCCGAGCTTATTTGTAGCTTTGTTTGTATGGCAAAGTTTAGCGGTAATTTGGGTTTTCTCACGTGAACTCAAGTGGCCTTGGTGGGAACGTGCACTGGTTATGGTTGCGACTATTGCAACGATGGTGGTGTGGCAACTTTCTGTAAAAGACCAACCGATTTGGAAGGTAGAAGATTCTGCTCCAACGTTTGCTGAAGATGCTTTTTATGCGCAAAGTAAACTATTAAATGATTCTTTAGAGCAAGTCCAATATGGTGAACTTGCTAAGAGTCATTGGTATTTTTTAGGTGTTGCTGGCGATAGTTATCAAGACGTTTTTAAATCGGAAGTGGTCCGTATTAAAGAACAGTTTGATACACGCTTTGGAACAATTGGGCGCTCAATGATGCTGGTCAATAATCCAGACACCCGCACAGAAATTCCGATTGCATCTAAAACAAGTATCGAGTTAGCCCTACGCCGTATGGGCCAGCAAATGAACCGTGATAGTGATGTGCTATTTCTATATATGACTTCACACGGTGAACAAAATCATTTTGAAATTGAAAATGCACCACTAGATTTAGGACAAGTCGATCCGAAATGGTTGCGAGAAACACTTGATAAATCTGGTATTCGCTGGCGTGTGATCGTTATCTCAGCCTGCTATTCAGGAAGTTTTATTCCTGCTTTACAGTCTCCAGATACTTTAATTATTACTGCTTCAGCTGCTGATAAAACTTCTTTTGGGTGTAATAACGAAGCTGACTATACCTATTTTGGTCGAGCTTTCTTTGATTTGGCGATGCGAGAGCAATCGTCGATGAAAGATTCGTTTAACACAGCTAAGCAAACAGTTACCAAGTGGGAAGTGGCTCAAGGTGTTGAACCTTCAGAGCCTCAGTGGATGATCGGTAAAAATATGGAACTTATGCTACCTCAGTTGGAAAAGTATCTATTTCCTCAACAAAATACGGGTAGTGTAGATATTGCTCAAACAAAAACAGAGGCTAAAAACGATGCAACTCCTGCAAAAAAACCGCTGCTTTGAGGGCGAGCAGCGTATATACCAATTTGAATCTTCTTATTTAAAAGGATCAGCTAAGTTTGGTGTTTATTTGCCACCGGCAGCTTTAGAAGGTAAAGCTTGCTCAACTTTATTTTACTTAGCTGGTTTAACGTGTACTGAAGAAACCTTTGCCATAAAAGCGCATGCACAGCATATGGCAGCACAACTAAGCCTCATACTGATTACACCTGATACTTCTCCTCGTGGAGAACAAGTCGCAGCAGGGGATCATTGGGATATTGGGCAAGGCGCGGGCTTTTATATTAATGCAACACAAGCACCTTGGTCTGAGCATTATCAAATGGAAAGTTATTTAATAGATGAGTTATATCCACTCATTTTAAAAAGCTTTCCTGTAAATGCTCAACAAGTCGGTATCTTTGGGCACTCAATGGGTGGTCACGGTGCATTAACTTTAGCGTTTAAATATCCAGAAAAGTTTAAGTCAGTATCTGCTTTTGCTCCGATCTGTGCACCAACTGAATGTGCATGGGGAGACAAAGCCTTTAGCCATTATTTGGGTGCAGACCGCGAAAGCTGGTTGGCTCATGATGCTACAGCGTTGGTCTCAAAAAATGGGGCAGTATTTGACGAAATTTTGGTTGATCAGGGCTTAGATGACCAATTTTATGAACAACTTCACCCTGAAAAATTTAAGCAAGCATGTTTAAAAGCGGGACAGCCTTTAACTTTAAGACAACATGCTGGTTATGACCATGGCTATTACTTTATTCAAACCTTTATGGATGAGCACTTACAGTTTCATGCAATCCAGTTAGAAAAGGTCGGCGGCTAATTAGTGCAGCCATTCCACCTGAAATTCTTGTTGAGCCATACGGTTTAGATGATCAAGGACAACTTTTTCTAAGTGGTCGTGGGCATCTAATTGGCTATCAATCGCAACATTTAACTGCTCTGTTTCTGGTGCAAGTGTAATCGTTGCTGTAGGCATTAAGATTTTAAAGTCTTGTTCAGTTTCTTGTACTTCGAACTTGTGTTTCCAATGATTAACCAGACGTTTTGCAATGCGTTTTCCATCGTTTGTTAATAGATAAGTTGTGCTTTTCATTATCAATCCTCACATTGGTTTAATGTACCTTAACAAATTCGTTTAGACGTTAGCATTCTATTGTTGCAACGTTACGTTTCAAGTTTGAAATGTTGTCATTTAAACAAGGAAGCGCGGGCCAAGTAGTTTCTTTTTTGTTATAATTTTAAGCCTCTCCTTAAATTTTTAGCCAGGTCATTCACCTATGTCCAAGCCCTACTTAATTGCTCCTTCTATTTTATCTGCCGATTTTGCTCGTTTAGGCGAAGATGTAGACAAAGTGTTAGCCGCAGGTGCCGATGTAGTACATTTTGATGTGATGGATAATCACTACGTTCCAAATTTAACTTTTGGTGCAGGTGTATGTAAGGCTTTAAAAAATTATGGGATTACAGCGCCAGTTGATGTGCACCTAATGGTATCTCCAGTTGACCGAATTATTGGAGACTTTTTGGAAGCTGGTGCAGATATTATTACATTCCACCCAGAAGCATCTCACCACATTGATCGTTCACTACAGTTGATTAAGTCTGGTGGTGCTAAAGCAGGCTTAGTTTTCAACCCAGCAACGCCATTGCACTATCTTGATTATGTACTTGATAAAGTTGACCAAATTTTATTAATGAGTGTAAACCCTGGTTTTGGTGGACAAAAGTTCATTCCAATGACTTTAGAAAAATTACGTGAAGCTCGTAAAATCATTGATGCGAGTGGTCGTGATATTCGTTTAGAAGTTGATGGTGGTGTTGGTCCTGCAAATATCCGTGAAATTGCAGAAGCTGGGGCAGATATGTTTGTTGCCGGTTCAGCAATTTTTGGTCAACCAGATTATAAAGTTGTGATTGATCAAATGCGTGCAGAACTTGCAAAAGTAGGTAGCGTAGACGCTTAAAAAAGATATTCATCTGAGAATAAGCTTGTGGATAACTTTGTTTATAACTGTATGGATAACTGTGTTGATAACCGTATGGATAAGATGTTGGTAAAATAAACAAAATTAGATCAACCGTTTATTCTCTAGACAAAAATGATGAAAAAAGAACGTTTTGGCGTTCTTTTTTTATGCTCGCTGTATATTTTATTATCTGGTTTTTTATTAAGCTTTACTAAAAAATAACCTGTGTAAAAAACGAGATGGCTCTGTGTAAAACTTTTTGTGAATAGTTCAGTATAAAACTGTAAAAGTGTCATGAAAAATAAAGCTAAATTTGTTTTAATAAGATTTTAGTCAGAGATTTAGATAATTAATGTCGATAAAAATTTTAGCGGTAGATATGGATGGGACTTTTCTTAATTCTAAGAAGCAGTACAACAAAACACGTTTTTTAAATCAGTACGAACAATTAAAACGAAATAATATTCATTTTGTGGTCGCAAGTGGAAACCAACTCGCAAAGCTTATTACCTATTTCCCAGAAATTAGTCATGAAATTACTTTTATTGCAGAAAATGGTGCGCACGTTGTAGATGCAGGACAAGAGTTAGCATTTGCTCATTTAAGCCAGCAACAGTTTATTGAAATTTTAAAAGCGATTGACTCTACATATATTTCTAAAATGGTCATTTGTGGGAAACAAAGTGCTTATGTACATCGCAGTATGAACGCAGAGGACTATGCCAAAGTCGCTCGATATTTTGAAAAGCTGGCAGTTGTAGATGACTTTTATGCACTAGATGACTTGGTATGTAAAATTACTTTTACTGCCGATGAGAATGAAAGCTTTACGATTTTTGAACATTTCCAGAAGCAAAGTTTTGTGAAAGATAAAGTCTTAGTACCTGTTTCAAGTGGTTTTAATTTTATTGATTTAATCCTTCCAGACCAACATAAAGCCCATGGTTTAAAGCTATTACTACAAAAATGGCAGGTTGAACCTGATCAAGTAGTCGCGATTGGTGATAACAATAATGATATTCAGATGATTAAAGCTGTGGGGTATGGGTTTGCAGTTGAAAATGCAGTAGAAGCTTTAAAAGCTGTAGCTCCTTATGCAACTGTAAGTAACGAGCAAGAGGGGGCATTACATGTAATTGATTTAGTGCTTCAGCACCAAACACCATTTTCTTAATCATTTAAAAACAAACAGTTAAGAATGAAAATTGTATCTGTTTTAAAACTTGGTTATGCTAATGGAGTTAAGATTAACCGTCGGTTCTAGGCAATAAGCTCTAATGACTCTACAACACTTACGCAAGTATGCTTGGTTTGTGTTCCTAATGACTTTGGTCATTGGGTGGAGTGGTGTGTCTATTGCTCAGACGCCGATGCAGCATGATCTTCATACAATGCCGTGTCATAGTGAAAAAAATTCGCATAAGAATATGCATGTTCAAACAGATGATCAGACTATATGTCATCAAAATATGACACAGTCTCTTAACTCGCATGGTGAGCATTGTCAGGACTGTAACCCAGTTCATTGTCAGATTGTGAATCTGGCATTACAGCAAGCATTACCGGATCTTGAATCACAATTCATTCCTATTTCCTCTCAATTTAGCAGTATTTATCAGGCTCAGCATTTAGCCGGATACTGGCAAGAGATTTTACGCCCACCTAAAGCTTAATCCTTACTTACTTATTTTTTTAATTAAAAAGGATTACAGCAATGTCTCATAAAACAATTAGCAGCCTCGTCGCTGTATTTGGTCTATTGGTTTCCCCATGGACTCTTGCCGCAATTAAGGAATATCACCTGAATATTAATGAACAGCAGGTGAATATTACGGGTCAACCGTTAAAGCGAATTACAGTAAATGGAAAATTTACAGCCCCACTTCTTGAGTTTGAGGAAGGAGATGAGGCTGTGATTCATGTTCATAATCAATTAAAGAATCAAGATACGTCTTTACACTGGCATGGGGTGTTACTGCCAGGGTTAATGGATGGCGTACCGGGTTTCAATGGTTTTAAAGGAATCGCGCCAAACGGAGATTTTGTTTACCGCTTTAAGGTGAAACAAAACGGCACCTATTGGTATCACGCCCATAGTAAAGGCCAAGAGCAAGATGGTTTATATGGCCCGCTCGTGATTTATCCGAAAGGAAAAATACCCGTAGCTGCACATGAAAAAACTGATCGTGATTATGTGGTGATGCTTTCAGATTTTCATAACTCTTCTAGCGATAGCATTATGAAGAATTTGAAAAAATCTGCGGAGTATTATCAAAACCGCCGTGAAACCGTATCGGATGTTTTAAAGCAAGTTAAAGCACAAGGCTTAAAAGCAACTTGGCAAGATCGTTCGATGTGGAATCAGATGCGAATGTTAAAAACCGATATGTCTGATGTGACGGGCTATACCTTCTTAGTCAATGGTAAGACACCAGAGCAGAATTGGACAGGTAACTTTAAAGCTGGCGAGAAAGTTCGATTACGATTTATTAATGCATCGGCAATGTCATTCTTTGACGTTAAAATTCCAAATTTGAAAATGACAGTTGTAAGTACAGACGGGCAGCCAGTTAAGCCTGTGGCAATTGATGAGTTTCGTATTGGTACCGCCGAAACTTACGATGTCATTGTAGAACCTAAACAGCCAAATTATCAGATTGAAGCAGAGTCTATTGACCGCAGTGGTTTTGCCATCGGTACTTTGCATAATGAAAATACTCAGGCGGTTGGCCCAATTCAAATGCCAGAGCCACGTCCACGCGCTTTATTGACTATGGACGATATGGGCATGAACCATGGTGATGGGGCGAGTGATAAACATGCTGGCCATCAAATGAACATGCAACATGACATGTCGACTATGCCTGAAATGAAAAAAGAGGCGGGCCAGACTAATCATGATCATGCAATGATGAGCAGGGATCATGACATGAAAAATATGTCATCTGAAGAACATGATCATTCTATGATGCAAATGAAGCACGACATGTCAGCGATGCCTGAGATGAAGCATGATATGCCGGCAATGCCATCGGGTGAGCATGACCACGCTATGATGAATATGAATCATGAGATGCCGACTCAATCTGAGAATAAGCCTAAAAAGAATGAACCAGTTTATGGCTGGGCAAATGCTTCAACGCCAGCGGGTATGAAAGCACTGCAATATAGCGATTTGCAGTCTTTAAGTCCTCAACCAGATACACGTGCGCCAGAGCGAGAGTTAGTCATTCGTTTAGGCGGCAACATGGAGCGTTATATCTGGACTATTAATGGCAAGAAGTTTAGCGAAGCTGCGCCATTGCAAGTTAAATATGGTGAGCGTATCCGCTTGAAGTTTGTGAATGACAGCATGATGGCGCATCCAATGCATTTACATGGCATGTTCATGCAATTGGAAAATGGTCAGCAAGCTGAAAACTTACCAAATAAACATACCATTATTGTTCCGCCAGGAAAGACCGTTACTGCGTTGCTGACAGCCGATGCCTTAGGAGAATGGGCGATTCATTGCCATCTGCTCTATCACATGAGTGCAGGCATGATGAATAAATTAATTGTTGCTCAAGTCAACGATGAGCAACAACCCGCTCAGACCCAGCCAACTGTTCAATCTGAAAATGAGAAAGGAGCTAGTCATGCGCATCACTAAGTTATTTTCTCAAATGATATGTTGCGGTGTTTTCTCTGGTGTATCGGTTCTTGCTTTGGCACAAGAACCCTTAACACATGATCATTTACGTGAACATGGTGGACAGATCTATCAAGCAACAAAAATTGATACTGGCTGGACTCAAAATGAAGAAGGAGAAGGCAGCTTTTCTTCTGAATTAGAAACTTGGGTGGGAACTGATGAAAATAAATTATTCATCAAAGCTCATGTTGAAAAAGCCGAGTCGGAAGATGCTAATTACGGCAGTTCAGTACTTTACAGTCGAAATGTAGCCGATTATTGGGATGTACAGGCTGGAGTAAACTATGAGCGTTCGCAGAGAGAAGATGAAAAGCAAGATCGCTGGGCTGGTGTAGTCGGTTTACATGGCATGGCACCTTACTTTTTTGAAACCGATGCTTATCTTTATGCAGGTGAAGATCAGCTATGGAAGTTAAGTTTAGAAACGGAAAGGGACTTACTCTTTACCCAAAAGTTAATTGGTAAACCTTACTTAAAAGCAGATGTTATTTTGCAAGATGAATCTCGCTATGCAAGTAAAACAGGGTTATCAAATTTACAAGTTGGTTTTCAAACCCGTTATGAAATCAACAAAAAAGTGATGCCGTTTGTTGATGTTGGTTACGGCTATGAAAAAGGTTTAAAACAAACTGCTTGGCAAACTGGAACCGACTCAGAACATGGCTGGTATTATGGAGCAGGGTTAACACTTAAGTTCTAATTGCCGAACAAAAAATAAGCTTAATGACATGCCATTGGTTTATACTAATGGCATTGTTTTTTGTGTCAGTTATGGTGCACAGATGGCTTTAGAAAAACAACAGAATCAAATACATTTAAGTAAAACTAGTTCTAACTGCGGGTGCTCAAGCGTACCGTCTCAGGAGTATTCTACTCCTAGTGAACCTGTGACTAAAAAGAGTCAATGGGTAAGTTATTATCATATTCCTCGTATGGATTGTGCAGCCGAAGAGCAAATGGTGAGGATGGCTTTGGCCTCTTACGCTGACGATATCCAAGAGCTTCATTTTGACTTACCAGCACGACATTTGGCGATTTATCACAGTGTTCAAGCTGAAATGATTACTCAAAGTCTACAGCGTTTAGGGCTAGGGGCCGAACTACAACAAACACAGCCACATTATGAACCCGTTGAAAAACCGAAAAAGGTTCGAGCCAGTTCTTCAAGTAATGCAGCACAAAAGCAAGTTTTACAATGGTTGCTACTGATTAATGGGGTCATGTTTGTCATTGAGTTGATGGCAGGCATTATTGCTTCATCGACAGGTTTAATTGCTGACTCGCTTGATATGTTTGCCGATGCTGCAATTTATGGCATTGCTTTATTTGTGGTAGGTAAAAATCTAAATGCACAATTAAAGGCTGCGCATCTTTCTGGATGGTTTCAGTTCGCTTTAGCCATGCTTGTGTTAATCGATGTATTGCGCCGTTTTATGTATGGTAGTGAACCTGTTTCAATTCTCATGATTTTAATTGGCGGATTAGCGCTTGCAGCCAATATTAGTTGCCTTTATTTAATGAGAGACCATAAGGAGAGTGGGGCACATATGAAGGCGAGTTATATCTTTTCTGCAAATGATGTCATCGTAAACTTAGGTGTCATTGTTGCAGGAATATTGGTTGCCATGACAGGCTCTCGTTATCCTGATTTGATTATTGGATTAATTATTGTTTTGTTTGTCTTAAATGGTGCACGAAAAATTTTACAGTTAAAAAGTGAATAAGATTCTCTAAGACAGGCGAGCTTTAGATAGGGTTTGCCTTCATTTTTTATTTTAAAGTAAACTGAGTCCTCACATAAAGGAGGAACGACCTCCCCCATAATGGGTAATCATGTCGGGACGACCTGACACTATAAAAATTAGTGAATGTTATGGCTTGGGCTATTTTAATTTTAGCAGGTGTATTTGAAATCATTTGGGCATATTCTATGAAAATGTCCGAAGGTTTTACCCGTTTAACCCCTAGTATTATTACCGTAGTTTTTATGATTTTGAGTGTAATTCTACTTTCAATTTCAATGAAAACTTTACCCCTTGGCACTGCCTATACGGTTTGGACAGGAATTGGCGCAATCGGGTCATTTTTAGTCGGTATTTTCTTTCTTCATGAGCCTATTGGCGCTATGCGAATGATTGCCGCTGTCTTGATTGTGTCAGGTTTGGTTTTAATGAAAATTTCATCGCCGTCCTAAGAGAATAAACTATGTTGCTGTCTTATAAGTATATCAATTCGCCTGTTGGGCAATTAAAGCTAGTTGCGAATGAAAATGCTTTGGTGGCAGTACTTTGGGACAATGAAAATCCAAAACGTGTTCGGCTGGCCGAGCTGGTCGAACAACTTGAACATCCCGTTTTATTAAAGACCGAACAACAATTAGAAGAATATTTTGAAGGTAAGCGGCGTGAGTTTACATTGCCACTAGATTTTGAAGGGACTGCATTTCAAAAGCTGGTCTGGTCTGCTTTACTGACCATCCCTTATGGCGAAACAAGAAGTTATAAAGATATAGCTGTTCAAATTGGAAATGAAAAAGCGGTGAGAGCAGTGGGCGCGGCAAATGGCAAAAACCCGATTTCAATTATTGCACCTTGTCACCGAGTCATTGGTGCGGGTGGTGCTTTAGTGGGTTTTGCTGGCGGGCTTGATAAGAAAGATATTTTATTAAAACTAGAGCAACAATGAGCCGTTTTTGCGCTCGATTTTTTTAGACTTTTCTACTAAGCTGTCAATTATGATATTTCATAAGGCTGGTGCTTTACTGCATCACTTTTTTGAAATATTGATCTTATTCAACAAACTTTGGATGTTCTAAAAATGGCTGTCGGTGACGTAACAATGCCACAAATGCATGTGGTAAAAGGTGTAAAAATTGGCTCAACAGAAGCATATGTACGTTACCAAAACCGACGAGATTTAGTCATTTTTGAGTTTGCAGAAGGTTCAAATGTTGCTGGTGTATTTACTCAAAATGCATTTTGTGCAGCGCCTGTTCATGTCTCTAAAGCCCATCTTGCCGAAGGTAACCCTCGTTATTTAGTGATTAATACGGGTAATGCCAATGCGGGAACTGGGCCTACGGGGTTGAAAAATGCTCAGGATACTTGTGCGAAGTTAGCAGAGCTTGCTGGAGTAAACAGTTTTGAAGTTCTTCCATTTTCTACGGGTGTGATTGGTGAGCAGCTTCCAATGGAGCGTTTACTTGCTGGTTTGCAGCCGGCGTTAAATACTTTGCAAGACACGGCTTGGAATGATGCTGCATCTGGCATCATGACGACAGACACCGTACCTAAAGGTGCATCTGAACAATTTGAACTTGATGGTATGACTTATACCATGACAGGTATTAGTAAAGGCGCTGGAATGATTCGCCCGAACATGGCAACCATGTTGAGCTTTGTGGCAACAGACGCACCTATTCGCCGTGATTTAGTACAAAAGCTATTAAAGACTACGGTTGAGCATTCATTTAACCGTATTACGATTGATGGCGATACCTCAACAAATGACTCTTGTATTTTTGTGGCAACTGGTCAGGCGGGTGGCGCTGAAATTACATCGGAAAGCGATGCACGCTACGCTAAAGTGTTAGAAGTACTTGCTCGTGTAATGAATCGTTTAGCACAGTTAATTGTCCGTGATGGTGAAGGCGCGACGAAGTTTATTACTGTGGCTGTAGAAGGCGGCGCAAATACTCAAGAATGTTGTGACATTGCTTATAGCATTGCGCATTCACCACTGGTCAAAACTGCACTTTTTGCATCGGACCCGAACTGGGGGCGTATTTTAGCTGCAATTGGCTATGCAGGAGTTAAAGACTTAGATGTGTCTAAAATTCAAGTATGGTTAGACGACGTACAAATCTGTAAAGACGGCGGTGCAGCTGAGGACTATACCGAAGAGGCGGGCGCGCGTGTTATGGCTCAAACCGAAATTACCATTCGTGTTGATTTAGGACGTGGTCAGGCCAAAGACACGGTATATACCTGTGACTTATCTTACGACTATGTCAAAATTAATGCTGATTACCGTTCTTAAATATCAGTTATAATCAAGCCTCGACAAAGAGGCTTTTTTATTAGCCCCATCTTTTGATATTAAATGATTCAATCCGTAAATCATTTAAGCAGTAACGTTATATGCGAGCAGGTATGCCAGCATGAAGGATAGAGAAGACGTTTTATGAGTGATGCGACTTTAATTGCCAACGATGCAAAAAACATTGTACAAGCGCATTTAGACCGTTTAGGTGAGCCAAAAGACAATCGCTTAAGTGAAGAAGCAAAACAGCAAAAGTTTGCACAGATCGAAGCAGAGCTCAAAAAACGTGATGCTGTCCTTGTTGCTCATTATTATTGCGACCCTGAAGTACAAGAACTTGCCGAAAAAACTGGTGGATGCGTTTCTGACTCTTTAGAAATGGCCCGTTTCGGACGAGATCATGCTGCCTCAACACTGGTTGTGGCCGGTGTTAAGTTTATGGGAGAAACAGCAAAAATTCTGTCTCCTGAAAAAACAATTTTAATGCCGACACTTGAAGCAACCTGTTCACTTGATTTGGGCTGTCCTGTCGATGAGTTCACGGCATTTTGTGATCAGCACCCTGACCACACTGTAGTTGTTTATGCTAATACATCGGCTGCTGTTAAAGCACGTGCAGATTGGGTCGTGACATCAAGCTGTGCGGTTGAAATTGTTGAGCATCTAGACAGCTTAGGTGAAAAAATTATTTGGGCACCAGATCAGCACTTAGGTCGCTATATTCAGAAGAAAACTGGTGCAGATATGTTGCTTTGGGATGGCGCATGTATTGTGCATGAAGAATTCCGTGCGCGTGGTATTGCCAACATGAAAGCACTGTATCCAGACGCTGCTGTATTGGTACATCCTGAGTCACCAGAGTCAGTTGTAGAAATTGCGGACGCGGTAGGTAGTACGTCTCAACTCATTAAAGCTGCGCAGACTTTGCCAAACGAAAGACTCATTGTGGCAACAGACCGCGGTATTTTCTACAAAATGCAGCAAGCTGTACCGAATAAGATTTTAGTTGAAGCGCCAACAGCGGGTGAGGGGGCAACTTGTCGTTCATGTGCGCACTGTCCGTGGATGGCAATGAATGAACTTGACGGAATTTTAGAAGTTTTACAAAAAGGTGATCAGGAAATACACGTCGATCCAGCGCTTGCTGAACGTGCCAAAATGCCTTTAGATCGAATGTTAGCCTTTAGTGCATCGTTAAAACGTTAAAAAACCTCAAAATGCTTGTTAAATATACATTTGATAAGGATTTTTAACTTTTTTTGAGAATAGGTGTTGACGTCTGAGGGCGTCGCGCCTAGAATGCACACCGTACCGCACGATGTGCGATACAGCAAAAGCTGAGATAGATCGGAGCATAGCACAGCCTGGTAGTGCACCTGGTTTGGGACCAGGGGGTCGTAGGTTCGAATCCTACTGCTCCGACCACTTAAAATAATATTTTAAGATCGGCGAAGTATCGCATGATAAGCATCATCGGTTAAGCGCCTGTAGCTCAGTTGGATAGAGCATCCGCCTTCTAAGCGGATGGTCACAGGTTCGAATCCTGTCAGGCGCGCCATTCGGTAGCTTGGTACATAGAACTTATTTGATGGTGGATGTAGCTCAGTTGGTAGAGCCCTGGATTGTGATTCCAGTTGTCGCGGGTTCGAATCCCGTCATTCACCCCAATTTCGGAGCATAGCACAGCCTGGTAGTGCACCTGGTTTGGGACCAGGGGGTCGTAGGTTCGAATCCTACTGCTCCGACCATATTTAAAAGCGTTCAAGCTTTCTAAAATATCCCAAATATTAAAATCATTTCTTCTAGTCTTACAGATAGAAGGGATTTTTTTGTTTTCTAGTTCGAAATTTTAATTCATACATACTCCAATCTTTGAATTTCTTTATATAAGCTCTGTTCTCTGTTCTCTGTTCTCTGTTCTCTGTTCTCTGTTCTCTGTTCTCTGTTCTCTGTTCTCTGTTCTCTGTTCTCTGTTCTCTGTTCTCTGTTCTCTGTTCTCTGTTCTCTGTTATTGATATTTTTGCCTTAACTCATCTTTTTCTTGTTCTGATAAGAATGCGATCTTTAGTCCATTTTCTTGAGCTGTATAAATTTGCTCAGGACTTAAACCAGCTAAAGGGGCAGCAGTTAAATACTCATGTTGTATCTCAATGCCTTCTACCGCAGGGTCATCTGTATTAATAGTGGCAAGCACACCATGTTCTAAAAAAGTCTTTAATGGATGTTCTGCTAGTGAGGGTACTGTATTGGTTTGAATGTTTGAAGTGAGGCAAGATTCAATACCAATCTCATGTTTAGCCAAATAATCTAAAAGTTTTAAATCTTGAACTGCTTTAACACCATGTCCAATTCGTTCAGCACCTAATTCTTCAATAGCTTGCCAAATACTTTCAGGACCAGCAGCTTCGCCTGCATGTACTGTAATATGCCAACCTGCATCACGTGCTCTTTTAAAGTGATCAATAAATAAATTACCCGGAAAACCAAGCTCATCTCCAGCGAGATCCAACGCTTTAATATCATTTTTATGGGCGAGTAGAGCATTTAACTCTTTTTCGCAGGCTTCTTGACCAAAAGTACGGCTCATAATGCCAATTAAATTCGCTTTTACCCCGTAAGCTTGACTGCCTTCTTTCACACCAGCAATAACTGCTTCGACAACACCTTCAAGGGGGAGTTGATGTGTCATTCCCATATAACCTGGTGAAAAACGCAGCTCTACATAATCTAGATCTTGCTGTGCTGCATCTTGCATGTTTTCAAAAGCAATACGTTTGCAGGCATCTAGGCTCGCTAATACCTTTACGCCCCAATCGAGCTTTGATAAGAAACTTAATAAGTCAGGTTGGTTATCCATCACTTGTACATGCGGGCGTAAAGATTCAATGTCGTAGGCAGGTAAATCTAAATTGTATTGTTGCCCCAAGTCTAAAATGGTTTGAATGCGGATGTTGCCATCAAGATGACGGTGTATATCTGTAAGCGGAAGGGTTTTTGTAATCATAGATTTCTTCTTATCTGTTTGTATTAATTCATCATGCCTGTTTAAGACTGCTGATAAAAGTTTGGTTTTGCTATGTTTTTGTGAAAAGCGTTGAGTTGAGTTTTTTGAACTTACTATATTTGTATAAGTTTTAATTTTGATGACATTGTTCTGGCCTAAGAAGACAACGCAGTCTGTGTAAGATACGAGCATCAAGATTTTTATTGTTTTTAATTTCGCTGAGCCTGTTTTTTGTTGACTCTTTAAGAGTGGATTGGCTGAAGAATGGTCATTGGTATTTTGCCTTTTAGTTGTAAAGATGAATAAAGGCTTGCTAAAGACCAAACTGATAAAGCGATTAATTTATCTGTAGAAATCTATTTCTGGCAAGTAAATGAAAAAGAAGAAATAGGAAGCGCTCAAATGAAGTCGGTACTTTGTCATCAAGCAAAATTACAAGTGGTGGACCAACCGAACTTAACGCCTGCAAAAGGGCAGGTGTTATTGGAAGTGGTGCGATGTGGAATTTGTGGCTCTGATTTACATATGCAGCATCACTGCGACCACATGCATGATCTGGCAGCACGTGTCGGGTTTAATGGTTTAGCCAAGTCTACAGACCCATTTGTACTAGGACATGAGTTCTGTGGCAAGGTTTTAGACTACGGCCCAAAAACACGTCACAAATTTAAAGCCGATACACTTGTTTGCGCAATGCCGCTTTTAAATGTAGATCAGCATGGGTACTTGTCTACAGGGCTTTCTCCAAATGCTTCCGGTGGTTATGCCGAGCAAGTATTGGCCCAATCGAGCTTGATGTTTGAAGTACCCAATGGCTTGGATGCTGATAGCGCCGCCATGACTGAACCTATGGCGGTTGCATTGCATGCCGTTCGCCGTAGCCGTGTGAAAACCAGTGAGCCTGCTATTGTGATTGGCTGCGGACCTGTTGGGCTAGGCGTTATATTAATGCTTAAAGCTGCGGGAGTTAAAACCGTGGTTGCCAGTGACTTTTCACCAAACCGTCGTAAGCTTGCCGAGCAATGTGGTGCTGATATTGTAGTAGACCCTAAAGAGACATCGCCATTTGCCAACTGGAAAGAATTTGGTTTGCTTGGCAATGTTTCAGACGCGATTAATATGGGTATGGGGCTGTTTGATAAGTTGCAAGCGACACGCTTACCTTGGTGGCATGGATGGCGCATGATTGATAAGTTAGGTGCTCTGCCAAAACGTCCTGTTATTTTTGAGTGTGTGGGTGTACCGGGTGTTTTAAAGCAAATTATTGAAGGTGCACCTTTATTTTCCCGAATTGTTGGGGTGGGGGTATGCATGCAAAGTGACAAAATAGAACCCGCACTTGCAATTAATAAAGAGTTAGAAATTCAGTTTGTGTTGGGATATACACCGCTTGAGTTTAGAGATGCGCTGCATATGATTGCAGAAGGTAAGGTGAATTGCTCACCGCTCATTACCGGTGTCGTTGGTTTAGAGGGGGTTACGAGTGCATTTGAAGCATTACGTGACCCTGAACAACATGCCAAAATCTTGATTGACCCTAAACTTAGCGGTTCAGATATTCAATTGATGAGTCATTAATTCAAAGTCATTTATGCTTAACTAAAAAGATTGTGATCTCATCAATTACAATCTTTTTTTATGTGTATAGAACGCACAAAGTGACTCAGCTAATTTGAATTGCTCTTTAGTTGTTCTAACTCTTGGTAAATCCACTCAACAAATTTTTGAATAGTCGGTGAGATGTCTTGGCTTGAGTGAATGAGATAGTACTTTCGGCTGCCTTTTAGTTTTTTATTAGAAACAATCACCAGTTCTTTTTTTTGTAGTTCAGATTCAATCAACATTTGCGGAATTAAAGCCATACCCATGTCATGACTGGCGGCAACGGCAAGCATTGAAAATAACTCATGGCGCTGTCCATCAAAAGGTTTAGGGTGCTGCATGTGATGAGTCAGAAACCATTCTTGCCAAATGCTAGGCCGAGTGGTTTGTTGTAGTAGGGGAATTTTTAGCAAATCCTCGCAGCTTAAATCATAGGTATTTTCATTGATCATCACCGCATCTGGAAAATACTTTTCGATCAACCTTGGTGAGCACACAGGTACAATTTCTTCATCCATTAAATAATGTGCTTGTATGCCGGGCCAGTGGTCAATTTGCTGTTGCGTACCTGCAAAAATCGCAGCATCAAAAATGTTATCGTTAAATAAAAAAGGCTTGGTGCTGGTTTCTAAATGAACGGTAATTTCAGGATACTTTTGATTTAAAAGATGAAGTTTGGGTAACAGCCAGCGCGTTGCAAAGGTAGGAACGACGCCTAATTTTAGAGTTCCGCCTAAACCTTTGTGAGAAATCACATCGGCCGTACATTTCTCTAACCCCAATAAATAGGGCTTAATACTTTTGAAATATTGTTGTCCTGCAATGGTCAGCTCAACACCATGTCGAGTACGAATAAATAATTCAACTCCTAAGAAGTCTTCTAACTGCTGAATTTGGCGAGAGACTGCGCTTTGGGTAATGCATAACTCTTGCGCAGCATAGGTATAACTTAGATGTTTTGCTGCACTTTCAAAGCAAATCAGGCCCTGAATAGACGGGATGCTTCTTCGCATAGATAAATCCTTTTATTTGTCGTCATATTTCGAAAAAGCATATGACCTAAATGCAGATATCAAAGTTTAGTATAAAAATAAGCCATTTTTAATGAAATACAATGAATTAAATATCTAAATTTAACGCGTCTTGTTTTAAATATGCGTAAGTTGCATATCTGCATGAACATTTATCGTTTGATTACTGCATTTTTCACGCATAACATCGAGTTAAAGAAAGAAGATTAAATCAAGCAGAGGATGCGATGAATCACATGGTGACAACAAAAAAAGCAAAAGTTCAATTTAACTGGCAAGACCCATTTTTAATTGAGCAGCAGCTTACCGAAGATGAACGCATGATTCGTGATGCGGCTCATGCCTATTGCCAAGAACGACTGCAACCCCGTGTACTTGAACAATTCCGTCATGAAAAAACAGATCCGTCTATTTTTCGTGAAATGGGAGAGCTTGGTTTACTTGGTCCAACCATTCCTGAGCAATATGGCGGCGCGGGTTTAAACTATGTGAGTTATGGTTTGGTTGCGCGTGAAATTGAATATGTCGATTCGGGCTACCGCTCTATGGCGAGCGTGCAAAGCTCATTGGTGATGGTCCCAATTAATGAATTTGGTACCGAAGAGCAAAAGCAGAAGTACTTACCTAAACTAGCTACGGGTGAATACATTGGCTGTTTCGGTTTGACTGAACCTGACCATGGCTCAGACCCGGGCAGTATGATTACCCGCGCTAAAAAAGTTGACGGTGGTTACCGTTTAACTGGCGCAAAAATGTGGATTACCAATAGCCCAATTGCTGACGTATTTGTCGTCTGGGCAAAAGAAGTTTCTGCTGAAGGCAATGTTGGTGATATTCGCGGTTTCATTTTAGAAAAGGGTTGGGAAGGTCTATCTGCACCAGCAATTTATGGCAAGGTCGGTTTACGTGCCTCGATTACAGGTGAAATCGTGATGGATAACGTATTTGTACCTGAAGAGAACGCGTTCCCTGAAATTCGAGGTTTAAAAGGCCCATTTACCTGTCTAAATAGCGCCCGTTATGGCATTGCATGGGGCGCTATGGGTGCTGCTGAGTTCTGCTGGCATACCGCACATCAATACACCATGGACCGTAAACAATTTGGCCGTCCGTTGGCTGCAAATCAGTTAATTCAAAAGAAACTGGCAGATATGCAAACTGAAATTGCATTAGGCTTGCAAGTGGCGTTACGTTTTGGCCGTATGAAAGATGAAGGCATTGCATCAGTTGAAGGCACATCCCTAATTAAGCGTAATAACTGTGGGAAAGCGCTTGATATTGCTCGTATGGCACGTGACATGATGGGTGGAAACGGTATTAGTGACGAATTCGGCGTAGCACGCCATTTGGTTAACCTTGAAGTCGTAAATACCTATGAAGGCACACATGACGTTCATGCTTTAATTTTAGGCCGTGCACAAACAGGCATCGCGGCATTTAGTAACTAACTCATTCATTTTTAAAGGATCGAGGTGTTCTTTCGAGAGCACCTTTAGGGATTTTTACGCAAAAATTTATGGAAAATGACAAGATTCATCGTAAGGATACTCATGTAAAGATGTGCCTCTGTGTACTTAAAACCAAATGTAAGATGATGAAAATATAGAAGATTAAGTCATACAGAAAACATAAGTAGGCTACCGATGACTCATTTGGGAAAATGAGGAACTAAAGATGAACAATGACGTTCAAATAATATCGAAAGAGTTGAGAACTACATTTCCAAGTAACCTTGGAACATATGAAAAGATCGGCCCTCATACATGGAAATGGGCGTTGTTATTTGCCTATTTTGCGATGGTGGTCGATGGCATTGATATTATGCTGCTGTCTTATAGCTTGACCAGTTTAAAGGCAGAGTTTGGTTTAAGTACCTTTCAAGCAGGTGCCTTAGGTAGTGCTTCTTTGGCTGGGATGGGTATTGGCGGTATTTTGGGTGGTTGGGCATGTGACAAGTTTGGCCGTGTACGAACGATTGCTAACTCGGTAACCTTCTTTTCGGTAGCGACTTGCTTATTGGGTTTTACGCAAAGCTTCGAGCAATTTATGGCTTTACGTTTTATTGGTGCTTTAGGAATTGGAGCACTCTATATGGCATGTAATACCTTAATGGCTGAATATGTGCCAACCACTTACCGTACAACGGTCTTGGGTACGCTACAGACGGGTCAGACCGTAGGATATATTGCCGCGACGTTGTTAGCAGGGGCGATTATTCCAGATCATGGCTGGCGCGTTTTATTCTTCCTGACTGTAGTACCTGCTTTCGTTAATATTTTCCTGCAACGATTTGTGCCGGAGCCAAAATCTTGGCAGCTCACCAAAATTGAAAGCTTGCAAGGCAACAAACAGTCTAAAGAAATAGCTGTAGCTGAAAAGCCCAAGAGTGGCAGTATCTACAAACAAATTTTTAATAACTTTAAGCACCGTAAAATGTTTTTGTTGTGGATGACCACAGCATTCTTCTTGCAGTTCGGCTATTACGGCATTAACAACTGGATGCCAAGTTATTTAGAAACAGAAGTGCATATGAACTTTAAAAACTTAACCAGTTATATGGTGGGTTCATATACAGCAATGATTCTAGGCAAAATTTTAGCAGGTTATCTTGCTGACAAATTTAACCGCCGTGCTGTTTTTGTGTTTGGAACAATTGCCAGCGCCGTGTTTTTGCCAATCATTATTTTCTTCAATACCCCTGACAACATTTTGTATTTATTAATCACTTTTGGCTTCTTATATGGCATTCCATACGGTGTGAATGCGACTTATATGGCTGAAAGTTTTTCAACTGATGTGCGCGGAACAGCCATTGGCGGTGCTTATAACATTGGTCGTGTCGGGGCAGCGATTGCACCAGCTACCATTGGTTTCTTGGCGTCGGGTGGTACGTTTACCATGGCTTTTATTGTGATGGGCGCTGCGTATTTTGTAGCGGGTGTATTGCCGGGCTTATTTATTAAAGATCGTCAGTACGATCCGCAAAAACAATCATAAACAATGACATGAAGGTATTGAGTACCTTCTAAAAAGATAAGGGTATCGTTATGGGTGCATTACAAGGAATTCGGGTTTTAGATTTAAGTCGTGTACTTGCGGGACCATGGTGCGGGCAAATCTTGGCAGACCTTGGCGCGGAAGTGATTAAAATTGAACGTCCTCGAGTAGGTGATGACACCCGTATGTGGGGACCACCATGGATGCCCGACCAAGACGGAAACATGACCCGTGAATCTGGTTATTTCCAGTGTACTAACCGCAATAAATATTCGGTTGCAGTGGACATTACCACACCTGAAGGTCAGGCTTTAATTTATGAAATTGCCAAAACTGCCGATGTCGTTATTGAAAATTACAAAACAGGGTCTTTGGCTAAATATGGCTTGGACTATGCGTCATTAAGCGAGCTCAACCCAAATATTGTGTATTGCTCCATTACTGGGTTTGGACAGGACGGACCTCGTGCAGAAGAACCTGGCTATGATTTTATTATTCAGGGTATGTCTGGCTTAATGAGCATTACTGGTGAGCCTGATGATGTGGCAGGTGGTGGTGCGCAAAAGGTTGGCGTGGCTGTTGTAGATATTCAAACTGGATTGTATTCAACTATTGCCATTCAGGCAGCTTTGATTGCACGCTCGCACACGGGACGTGGTCAATATATTGATATGTCACTCCTTGATGTGCAGGTCGCGGCACTGGCAAATCAGGGAATGAACTATTTAGCTTTGGGTAAAGCACCACAGCGCATGGGTAATCAACATCCGAGTATCGTGCCGTATCAGACTTTTAAGGCTAAAGATAAAGAATTTATTATTGCTTGTGGTAACGATAAACAGTTTAAAGATTTATGTATTGCGATTGGCTATCCAGAACTGCTCGAAAATGAAAAGTTTGTGCGCAACCAAGACCGCGTAAAATATCGAAATGAACTGATTCCTTTATTGTCGGAACACTTTTTGCGAAAAACTGCCAAAGAATGGGTCGACATGATTCATGCCTTAAAAGTACCTGTAGGTGTTATCAACTCTGTTGAAGATGCTTTGGCTGAACCACAAATCGTACATCGCAATTTGGTGGTGAATATTCCTCATCGTTTAAATGAAAACTTCCAAACGATTGGTTCACCAATCAAACTGTCTGATACTCCGGTCGAATATCATCATGCACCGCCAGAGCTTGGTGAACATACTACTCAAATCTTATCGAGATTTAAAACAGCAGATGAACTGGCCGCCTTAAAGGAAAAGGGCATTATTGATGGAAAAATTGCTTAATTAAAATCTCATTTATTTAATTGCAGCTCTAGGGCTGCAATTATAAATTTTGGTTAATATTAAATAATTGGTTAATCGAATTTTTCATATTTATGGCAAGTGTTTCATCGAAACCATCGACTAAAAAGCGGCTAATGAGCCCTTCAATCACTGTATAGATCAACTCAGATAAAGCTTCACCATTTGGCATATTACAGTTTGCGGCGATGAGTTCTTTAATCCATTGTTTATGGGCTTTTGAAATCGAAATGATGTCTTGATCATCTTGGTTAGATTCAGCAACAGCTCTTACAAATAAACAGCCCTTAAAGAAATCTTGTCTAAACCAATGGGTGTGCCAATCCAGAATCTTATTGATGGCTTCTAACCCCGTTGCATCTCCCACATAGCCCAAAAGGCTTTGCTTAAACCGTTCATCACGAGCAACGAGCACAGACTTAACCAGTTGATTTTTATTTTTATAGTAGGTGTACATCGTGGTTTTAGAGCAGCCGGATTCATCGCGAATCAGGTCGACGCCAACTCCGACAAAACTATTTTCATTAAATAACTTCTCGGCTGTATCTAATATTTTTAAGGCAGATTTAGACATAAAACTTTTCCAAAAAATAAAATAGTACAGATCTGTACTATTTGGAATTTTATCTATATGCTTTTTAAAAAGCAATGTCTGTTTAAGGAAAAAAACCATGTTCTCGATCTTTTATGGCAAAGAAAAACTGGCTTCATCGCCTACTAAAATTGATATTTTACGAAGTCTTATTGGGGGGACGGTCAGTATTTTTATACTTTTGTGGTTGAGCAAGCTCACACACAATATATTTATCATGGCACCGTTTGGCGCGACCTGTGTATTGCTCTATACCGTGTCTCAGTCACCTTTGGCGCAGCCGAGAAATATTATATTTGGGCATCTTATTTCGGCTTTTGTAGGTTTATTTTTTCTAAAATTTGTTGGTGTTTCCATTTTTACAATTGCTTTATCAGTGGGCTGTGCTATTGCGCTCATGCAAGTGTTTAAATGCATTCATCCACCTGCTGGGGCTAATCCTCTGGTTATTTTACTCACCGCGAGTAGCATACATTACGAGTGGAGCTTTTTAATTTTCCCTGTTTTAGTAGGTGCTGTGTCTTTAGTTTTGGTGGCGATGCTCATTAATAATATTAAAGCGAGTAGCAAGTGGCCGATGTATGGTTTGGGAATTTTAAATAGTAAAAAGTAGAAAAAGCATGAAGTGTTTTGAGCTGAGAAATAATAAAAGTATTCACTACACCAAGGTAGTGAATACTCTTGAGTGTAATTATGATTTTTTAGAAATACGTTCTTCGATGGCAAATTTGAGCAAAGAAGCACTGCGGTAAAAACCATGTGCGAACTTTCCAAATGGCATAGTAATGAAGAATGTCATGACTGTAGCTAAATGGAAAATCAGTAAAAGTGCCATGTAAGGGGTATTACGAAATGCCATGAGTGCTAGCCCTGAAGCGCTAACGATAAGTAGAAGGAAAATAAAGCCTCGATCTACAGGTTTTTGCTCACGGTCACCATGCAACGGATGACGTTTAAGATTTAAATAGAGTAAGCCAGATGGTCCGACAACTAAGCCGATTCCACCCAAAGTTCCTAAAATGACAGGCAAGCTTAGGTAAGGATAAGGTGCATGTAGGTCAAGAAAATAATGATATAACGTCGCTACACCTGTAGCTGCAAAGCAGAGCATAAAGCCATAAAACGTCAGGTGATGGAACACACGGCGGATTTGTGTGTAACGGTCATCTTGTTCATTACAGCCTTTGCCATGTCCACCATCTAAATATTTAAGCGTTAAAACATTTTGAGAGGCTTGAATAAGGTCGGGTTTTTCAACTTTGCCGTGAATAACTTTAGACGTCTGTCTCCAAAATTTACTAATTCCAATGCCGAGCAAAACAATCGCAACTGTAAAGGTCGCTCCAAAAAGTAGAGCTAAAAAGTTATGCGGGAAAATTGCATAGAAATTACCTTGGTAGCCTGCAAACAGGTCAGTGCCTTTGTACCACACCACAGCTAACATGCATAAAAAGAAAATAGCTGATAATGCTGAGACAAAAGGAATACCAACCGATTTATAAAGTCGACCTAAAGGTTGAGGTGTAGCAAATTCTTGGTAAGTTTCTAAACGTACTTGCGCCATCGCTTTAGGAATGTTTACCCCAAACTCATGCGGTGGGGCATATTGGCAAGCGTGTAAACACGCACCACAGTTATGACAGAGGTTTGCGAGGTAATGAATATCGGCTTGATTAAACTCAAGACGTTTGGTCATGGCCGCAAATACAGCACAAAATGACTCACAGTAGCGACAAGCATTACAAATTTGTAAGGCTCTTTGAACTTCCTGCTCATGGTCAGAGAGCTGAACAACTGGAATTAGGGCTTTAGTACTAGCATTCATGTTCAACTCCTTGTGAAAGTGCATAGTGGGCTGCATTTTTTCCGGCAATGCGTCCAAACGTCGTTCCGATCGACATACCGACACCTGCGGTATAACCCTGACCAAGTACGTTACCTGCCATCATTTCACCTGCGACAAATAGGTTGTGGCTTGGCTTGTTGTTAAAACGCACAGCAGCATCGTCTTCGACTTTTAAACCTAAATAGGTAAAGGTAATGCCGGGTTTAAGGGCATAGGCATAGAAAGGTGGTTGATCGAGAGGAACGGCCCAATGAGTTTTGTTGGGAACAATATTTTCGGTGGTGCAGTCATCTAAAACGGTATGGTTAAAGGTGCCTTGCACACAGGCTTGATTAAATTCTTCTACGGTGTGGCATAAGATTTTGACATCTAGCCCGATTTTTTCGGCTAACTCTTGAATGCTATTTGCTTTTACGCCAGAAAATACAGGTGGCATAAAGCGACCAATCGCTTTTGAATCAATAATCGAATAAGCAATTTGCTGTGGCTGTTTGGCAACAAGACGGCCCCAAATGGCATAACGCTTTGGCCAGAAGTCTTCACCTTCGTCATAAAAACGTTCGGCTTTATTATTGACCACAATACCTAATGAAACGCAGTCAATTCGTGTACAAATACCGCCGTCATATAATGGTGCGCGTGCATCTACGGCGACACAATGTGATTGTGATGGGTCACCAATAATATCGGCGCCTTGATCTATCATAAATTTAAGCAAGTTGCCTTGATTAAAGCGGGTACCACGAATAATGAAGTTATCGGCAGGCCATTCGCCGTTCTCATTTTGTCCCCATGCTTCTCTTAACCATTCCAGATTTGACTCAAAACCGCCTGCGGCCAATACACAGCTTTTCGCTTTAAATACACGACCATCTTCCGCAATTGCAGCTTCAAAATGTCCTTGATTTAACTTTAGATCTTTAATTTTTGTGTTGTATAAAATCTCAATGCCAAGTTCTTGGGCACTACGGTAATACGCATTAATAAGAGCTTTACCGCCACCCATAAAAAAGGCATTGGTACGTGCAACATGCAAAGCACCCGATAGTGGCGGCTGAAAATTCACGCCATGTTTACGCATCCAGTCACGGCAGGTCGCCGTGCTACGAATAACCAGACGAGCTAAATGTTCATTGGTTTTGCCCGCAGTCACTTTAAGTAGGTCTTGCCAATATTCTTCTTCGGGGTAGGCATCGACTAATACATCTTGAGGAGCATCATGCATGCAACGGAGGTTACGAGTGTGTTGGGAGTTACCACCACGCCACTCTTTGGGCGCTGCTTCTATTATCAGTACAGAAGCACCACTTTCTTTTGCTGTGAGCGCGGCACATAGTGCGGCATTCCCACCACCAATTACAATCACATCATGCATGGATTTCTCCCTTTCTCAGCTAGGGCTAATGTAGCTTCAAAAGGGAAGATGAAGTGAGAGGCTAGGCTTGAATGGGTGTTTAGTAAAAATAAACACTAATGGCTTAAGTGTTTATGAGTTCCGCACCGGGCCAGCGCTTTTCATTAATCAAGTTTGCTACACAGGCACGAATCACCACTTTCGTGGCTAAGGTGGCAGGTGAGAGCTCTTCTTCAGAGAGACTAATTAAATAATTAATGCGGTCAATGGCAGGTTCTACAACGCGTAGCAAACATAAGTCTTGCCGCGAGTTTAACGATGCACCCGCAGGTTGAATGGTTGCCATTTCGAGTTGGCTTATACTTTCCATTAACAAATGCAGCCCATCAATTTCA
Organism: Acinetobacter pittii; assembly: GCF_034067285.1. Classification (NCBI taxonomy): domain Bacteria; kingdom Pseudomonadati; phylum Pseudomonadota; class Gammaproteobacteria; order Moraxellales; family Moraxellaceae; genus Acinetobacter; species Acinetobacter pittii. The sequence goes on along the minus strand of NZ_CP139286.1, from coordinate 2,989,275 downwards.
TAGGCCACTTTAAGTTGATGAATTTTCTGTTCAAGCAATAAACGCAGTCCATGTCGTTGGCTCGGTAAAATCAGGGGAAGTTCTTTAAACTGTGAATGGCTAATAGTTTGACTGTCTATACAGCTTTCAAGATGGTACTGACTCAGCACTTCTTTAGGCGAGATTAAAAACATCTGTTCTTTGACTAAAGGTTGTATAGCCCATTGTGGGTCGACATCGTCACTAAAGATGATCGCGACATCGAGCTGTCTTGCATTAACTAAAGCTTTTAAGTCACCCGATAAGCCTTCGATTAAACGGACTTTAATGTCGGGGTAACGATTTCTCATGAGTTTTAAAAAGTGCGTGCCTATAACAGCCGCCACACTGGGTGAAAAACCGACGGTAACATGTCCACTTAAACGTGAAGAGTGTGCAGAGTCTACGGCATGGTCTAAGTGCCTAAGCGCTAATTGAACCTGTTGAAAAAAAGCTAAACCTGCAGGGGTAGGAACCGTACCCAGAGCAGTGCGTTGTAAAAGGCGAATAGAAAGCTCACTTTCTAATTTTGAGATTTGCTGACTTAATGCAGAAGTTCCAATATCGAGATTTTTTGCAGCTTTACCCAAGCTTCCTGACTCGATCACCGCAATAAAATACTTTAATTGTTTGAGTTCCACGGCAAATACTACATTGTCCTTTATTGGTTATTCTACACTGGTTTATCGCTATACATTTTGTTCTATTCCGCTGAGTAAACCAGCAACAGAGTAAAGGCAACATCACCTCAAGACGTTGCCTTTTAGAGCTTTTATTGTTTAACCTGCTCAAGACCCTGTTCTTCAATAATTTGTGTTGCTTGAGGTGATTTCACAAATTTGATGAGTTCTTTTGCAACTTTTGCATGTTCCGAGTTTTTACCAATGCCCGCTGCAAATACAGTGACTTTTTGGTAAGGCGCAGGAATTGGACCGACTAAATCAACTTGACCATATTGGCCGGTAAAAGGTTTGATTTCACTAATTTGTTGGAACCCAATATCAAACTGACCTTCAGCAATACGTTTTGCAACGCGGTCACCAACCACTTTTTCTGCTTTACCAGCAATCACTTTGTATTCGACAGGTGGGAAGCTTGGGAAAACATCTTTTTCAAGATGCGTACCGCTGGCACTTGCTGAATAGCCGATGTGCTTGGCATTTAATAAAACCTTTTCGAATTTTGCCGCAGAGCTAATATCCGGTTTTTGCGCACCTTTAGGCACAGCCATGCCAATGCTTGAATTCACTAAAGCGCTTTGTGAATTTGGGTCTACATAACCTTTTTCTGCAAGCTTGTTCAGTTCAGGAGCTGCCAGTACCACCATGTCAAAACGTTCACCGCGGTCGAGTCGATTTGGAATTGCAGTTGGCGACGCGCCCATGGATGAACCAGACGAAAGATGAACCGTGTGACCAGTTTGCTTTTCAAATATTGGAATGAGTTTTTCCATAGATGAATAGAAACCGCCTGAGCTAATCACTTCGAGCGTATCTGCGTTAGCAAAAGTTGAGCTTAAGCCTGCACCAGCTAAGCAAATGGTCATGAAGATAGGGGACTTTTTCATAATGCCTCACTTTAGTTGCGAGAGAGCACAGTACGGAGACTGAAAATCTGCCGTACTGTTCATTAAAATTTCAGATTAAAGTGTGAGTTTTTAAGCGCTGACTTTTGCAGGTTCAGTAATTGCATCAGGTTTGTTCTGTTTAGAACCGCGACATAGATATAAACTTGAGATGAGGCTACATACCGCAGCAAGCATTAACCAGAAAGCGGGTGTACTTGGGTTGCCAGTATTTTCGACAAGGAAGGTACAAGCCATTGGGGTCATACCACCAAAAATAGCGGCTGCCAGACTGAACGCTAAAGAGAAGCCGACGGTACGCACACGTTTTGGCATTACTTCGGCAAGTGTTGCGACCATGGTGCCGTTGTACATACCAAAGAAGAATGAGAAGTAAGCAAGCGTAATTAGAAGATTTGTAAAACTGATATCGCTGACTAACCAGCTTAAAACTGGATAACTTGTAAAGAGAGCAAGTGTGGTAATACCGACTAAAACAGGACGACGACCAATTTTGTCTGAAAGTAAGCCCCCCATTGGTAACCAGAAGAAATTAGACAAGCCAACAAACACAGTTGCTAAAAGGCTATCTGTTACTGACATTTCTAAAGTACGTTTTGCATACACTGTGGTGTAAACCGTAATGAAATAGAACGTGGTTGTGGTCATGGCACTCATCATCATGCCCGCAAGTACGATGCGCCAGTTACTCACTAGTGTGCTGAAAATTTCTTTTGAAGATGGATGAGTCTTTTGTGCCTTAAAGTCTTCAGTTTCTTCTAAAGTACGGCGGAACAAGAAGATTAAAGGAATAATCAAACAACCAATTAAGAACGGAATACGCCAGCCCCATTCACCTACTTGAGCATGAGTTAAAATGGTGTTGAGCCAGTAGCCAAGCAATGCTGCAAATACAACAGCAATTTGTTGGCTGCCAGACTGCCAGCTGGTAATAAATCCACGGTTTTTATCTGTTGCAATTTCAGCGAGATAAATCGATACACCGCCAGATTCAACACCTGCCGAGAAGCCTTGTAGTAGACGTCCAATCACCACCAAAATTGGTGCGATAATACCAATGGTCTCGTAACCCGGTACAAAGGTAATAAAGATGGTTCCGATTGCCATAAGGCTTAAAGTTACAATAAGGCCTTTACGTCGACCCACTCGATCTACATAAGCACCTAAAAAAATAGCGCCAAGAGGACGCATAAGAAAGCCCGCAGCAAATACGGTAAATGTCATCATTAACGAGACATATTCATTTTCGGAGTGGAAAAATTTTGCTGCAATATAAGTGGCATAGAAACCAAAAAGAAAAAAATCGTACTGTTCTAAAAAGTTGCCACTCGTTACATTTAATATTTTTTTAAAAGTAGCCCTACGGTTATTCACGACATCCATTGGAGACCTCCTTGGCCTGACAAAATGGAAACATTCACGATTTTCAATGTTTGGACTTAAATCCGCTCATTCAATAAACCAATCTATAAGTAGGCTAGAGAAGAGAATTAGTAAGGTCCTTTAGAGAAAATGTGATGCCTTGTTTCCAGTTCAAACTACACATCTATAATTCGATAAACAGAAATCCACTTATCATTCGAAAGAAAATGTAATCTCAAACAGAAGGAGGGAGTGAGAGGGCAAAATTAATTAGGTCTTTAATAAAATTAATGACCCTTTATAGAATAATTTCAGAACACGGCCAAATTTGGTTTTGAATTAGCTCTTTTACACAGGCTTTAATTGCCGACTTTGCAGCGAGTGCAGCAGGTGATAATTCTTCTTCGGCAAGGCTGACTAAATAATTAATACGCTCAACCTCAGGATCAATTAACTTCAATAATTGCAGCTTGTGTTTGTATTCTTGCAAGCAAGCACTTCCGGGCCGAACACTGGCAAGGTCAAGGTGAATCAAGCTGTCCATAAGTAAGTGTAAGCCATCAATTTCATAGACGACATTAAGCTGTCCAATCTTGTGTTCAAGCAGTTTTCGTAAGCTATGGCGCTGACGTGGCAACACTAAAGGAATATCACCAATTTGCTGCGACTGAATAATTCCACTTTTGATGCACTCGGCAAGACCGTATTTCTCAAGTACTTCTTTTCGTGCCATTAAGTACATTTGCTCGCGTACCAAAGGTTGTATTGACCACTGTTTATCAATTTCATTGGTAAAAATAATGGCGATATCAAGTTGACGCGAGTTAATCGACTGAATCAGATTGCCCGAAAGTGTTTCCACAATCTCTAGGCGAATGTCTGGATATCGTTCAGACATTAGTTTCATTAAAGGGATGCCAATTAAAGCGGTAATGGTTGGTGGAAAGCCAAGGCTAACATGGCCTGACAGCCGTGCCGAATGCGCAGCATCTATGGCAAAGTTCACTTGACGTAAAATAAGCTGAGAGTGCTTTAAAAAGGCCAGACCTGCGGGTGTTGGGGTCACACCAAAAGCATTACGCTGCAATAAGCGAATACTTAACTCTTGTTCGAGTTTACTAATCTGCTGACTAATGGCCGAAGCACCCACATCGAGTTTTTGAGCAGCTTTACCAATACTGCCTGATTCAACGACCGTCAAAAAATACTTTATTTGCTTGATTTCCATAATAAATGTATTCGCTCATCATCCTTGATTTGTAGAGGTATGAAGGATTGGGAAATCTATCATGCACTTTAATATTAACAGCAATAAACACAAATGTTTCTTAAAAAAATTGCTCTGCATTTTAAAAACTTGAGTACTTTTTATTGTGATTAAAAAGATAATACTCGGGTTGCAGCTACACAAACCCTAATTTTTCAATATGGCATCCATAGTCAAAGATTTGGCGTTTGGAGCTAAGCAGAACTTTAAAAATCTACCTAAAGTGAGGAATCAAAATAAGAAATATCCAGGATGGATTTATGAATTTTGTTGTGAATAAAAAAATATTTATTTTAGGAATAACTTCAATTTGCACAAGCACCTTACATGCCGCAGCATTTGATAAAACAGGACAATCCATATCGGCTTTTTTACAACCGGGCAATTATTTTGAAGCAAATTTAGGAATTACAGATACCGATTTAAGTGGTGCAGAGTCGGGCACTAACCCTTCACATCATTCCATTTCAGATATCGCCAACACAGATTATCGACCTACAGCGGCCTTAAAACTTCAGTTGGCACCGCAGTATTCATTTGGTCTACTTTACGATCAGCCTTTTGGTGCCGACACAGAATATTCAGGTCTGAATGGTTTTGTCGCAACGTCAAAAGACACGGTGATGTTACCCGGCATTACCACCGCAGGGCTTGCCAATGCTACTTCTGGTCAAGTGCCTACAGGAAATGCAAAATCAGAATTTGATATACAGAATTTAAGCTTTATCTTGGGATATCAACCCACAAAAAACTGGAATCTGTATGCTGGGCCCGTCTATCAGACCTTTAAAAGTCAGGTTGAATTAAGAGGCAATGTATTTAGTCTTTACAACGGTTATGACTTTCATACCAAAACTGTAGGTGACTTGGGGTGGCTAGCAGGGCTTGCCTATCAGATTCCTGAAAAAGCTGTGAAAGTGTCATTAACTTACCGCTCAGCCATTACTCATAAAGTAAACGCGACTGAAAATGCTCCACTTATTGATATGTTAAGCACGCAGCAAGGTCGTGATTTAGTAAATCAGCACCTAGATTATATGATTTCTATTGGACAAATGACCGAGCAGAAAAAAGCTTATTTAAATCGTATTGTTGCCGAGTTACCAAATGTAGAAGAGTCAGGCACAACCAAGTTTAAATCTCCAGATTCAGTCAATTTAGAGTTTCAAACAGGCCTTCGTCAGGGGACTTTATTGTTCGGGAGTGTGCGCTGGGTAAATTGGAGTGATCTTGCTCTACAGCCTTACCGCTTTGGTGAAATCTCAAAAGTTGTTGGTGGATTATCGACTCCAAGCCGCCCAGAAGGTTTCAACTTGGTTCGTTATTACGATGATCAATGGTCTCTTAATTTAGGGTTAGGGCAACGCTTTTCACCTAAATGGTTAGGCTCGGTGTCAGTCGGTTGGGACTCGGGAGTAGGTGATAAGGTCTCGACGGGTGGGCCAAGCAAAGGGTATTACAACTTAGGCGTGGGTGCTCAATATAGCCCAACATCGCAATATTTTATTTCAGGTGGCGTGAAGTATTACTGGTTAGGCGATGCAAAAGCTCAGCTTGGCGCACAGGCGGGTAGTGACTATTATGTGGGTGAGTTTAAGGATAATCACTCAGTCAGCTATGGCTTAAAAATTGGATATAAATTTTAAAATTAAATCATATATTTATAAGGTTTTTACTATATGAATAAAATCATCAAAAACAGTCTATTTTTAGGTTTGTCGACTTTTATTGCAGGTTATGGAACGGTTCTGCATGCAGAAGCAAGTCCGACAACTTTACCCGCGGTTTCTCAAAAAGCGTTAACGATTATTGATGGGCAAACAGAGTGGTTAAATAAGGTCTATAAAGACATTCATGAACACCCTGAACTCGGGTTTATGGAAACGCGAACCTCTGCCATTGTTGCCAAAGAGCTTAAGTCATTAGGTTTTGACGTTAAAACGGGAATAGCCAAAACAGGTGTGGTCGGCATTTTAAAAAACGGTGAGGGGCCAACGGTCATGTACCGTGCCGATATGGATGCCAACACAGTTCAAGAAGCCACAGGTTTACCCTACGCAAGTAAAGTACGGGTAAAACTCGATGATGGAACCGAAACACCTGTAGCACATATGTGTGGTCATGATGCCCATGTGACATGGATGCTGAGTATGGCAAAAACCCTAGTTGCTTTAAAAAAGGAATGGAGCGGAACAATTATTTTAGTCGCGCAACCTGCTGAAGAACCGGTAACAGGCGCAAAAGCTATGGTGAGCGATGGTTTATGGACCAAATATAACTTACCGAAACCTGATTATTTCTTTGCAGTTCACACTACCCCTGCACCTGTGGGAACGGTAATTAATGCACCGGGTCCACGAATGGCAGGAACCGATCAACTTGATATTCTATTTAAAGGGGTGGGTGGACATGGGTCACTTCCATATTTAACCAAGAACCCGATTAGCATGGCGGCCAATGCCATTACCCAATATCAAACCATTATGGGTAACGCAGTAAATACTCAGCAACCTGCTGCTTTATCTATTGGGTCAGTTCAAGCTGGAAATTCAAATAACGTGATTCCTTCAACCGCGTTAGTCAAAATGAATATGCGCTGGTTTGACCCGAAAGTGCGTGAAACCATGTTAAATAATATTAAGCTCATGAGTGAAGGCGCGGCCCAAATGCAGGGGATGGGTAAAGATCAATTGCCTACTCTAACGCTCAAAGGTTCAACCAACCCAGTCATTAATAACAAAGAGTTTTCCGCGCGTTTAAATGGGCCGTTAAAAGCATTGTTAGGTGATAAGCAAGTTTTAACCGACTTTCCTCCATTTATGGGTTCAGAAGATGTACACCATTTGTTAGGTGACCAAAAAGACATTCCTTTTAACTTTATGTTTATTGGTGTGGCGGACCCAGTTGTATTTGCCAATGCAGTAAAACAAGGAAAACCTGTGCCTTATATTCCACATAGTCCTAACTACATTGTGGACTTAAAGGCGTTGCCAGTGGGAGCCAAAGTCACAACTGTTTCTATGTTAGAGCTGCTCACTAAGAAGTAAATTGACCATAAAAAAGATGCATTTATATGCATCTTTTTTTGCTTAAAGTTTTAAAAAACTAAGAGCAAGCCAGATGTTTTTCTCGATAGTGGACGGGTGATAAATTAGTCCAGCGGCGGAACGCACGTGTAAAGCTACTCACGTCGGTAAAGCCAAGAATATAAGCAATCTCAGTAATATTATGGCTTGAGTTTTTAATATATGACAATGCAAGTTCGTGGCGAGTCTGATCTAGTAACTCACTATAAGAAGTATTTTCGGCAGAAAGTTTGCGTTGCAGACTCCGTATACTTAAGCCCAGACTTTTCGCAACGTCTTGTTGTTGAAAATCACCCGTCGATAATTTTTCAATAAGTTTCACTTTCACCCGCGCCAATATATTTTCTTTATCGAATCGAGCCAGATAACGATTAATAATCTCATCATATTCTTGGGTGAGGGTTGGATTTGCACCTTCTAGTGGCTGTTCAATGGTAGCTGTATCAAACACAATCATGTCTTTAGGTGCATTAAACACGATCGGGGCTTTTAAAATACTTGTAAACGTTTCCAGATCTTCAGGTTCCGAACGCCTTAACTCAATGCGTAACGGTGAAAAAACAGATCCTTGCAAGGCACGACTTGAGCGAATAAAAACGGAAATAAACGCATCTATTGATTCGGGCTGAACTTCGTCGGGAACATGAATAACGAAATAATGGTTATTTCCTTGACCATAAAACTCTAGCTCTGGAATATCTGTTACCACACGAAAATAGCGAATAATTCTTAAGAACATTTCTTTTAGGGTAGTGCTGGTAATCAGTGAATGCCCTAACACATGAAAAGTATTTTGGTTGACTTGGCTGGCAACTTTAAGGCCAAAACATGAATCTTGAGTTTTCTGAACTGCTAATTTCCATAAATTTGCTGTTTGTTTTAATGAATAACGTGCATCAGGATTACCGAGAGCCTGAATATCTAAACCCGCTTGTTCTAATAAAGATTGACTATCAACACCGGCTTTTTCGAGCGCTTTTTGAATCGCTTTCACCCAGCTAGCCAGTGCCGTTGCTGTCTGTGGCATGTTATGTCCTATAACTTGTGACTCATATTCCTGTGAACAGTATAAAAGATTTCAAAACTAAAAAATCTTTTGTTTGTTTTGAATCTATCTATTTTGGCATCCATAGCCAATAGATTGGCGTTTCGAGCTAAGCACACCTAAAGCGATCTAAATAAAGTAGGGACATGAAAAAACTGAGGAATAACGGATGACCTACATTTATAAAAATCCTGCCGGAATGGCCGATAGCGAAAAAACAGAATATATTAAAAAAGTAGTAACTGCAGAAGGTGTGGCTTTACGCAAACGCCATCCTATTTTGAACCATCAAAATGCCATTGGAGCGATGATTTTATTGATATCTTTGGTGGGCATGATCACGGCTGCCATGCTCTATATCAATCATCAACTTTCAGCTTGGTTTGCAATTCCGATTATTGCTTTTTTTGCATCCTTAACTCATGAGTTAGAGCACGATTTGATTCACTGGATGTATTTTAGAAAAAAGCCATGGGCACATCATTTAATGATGGGCTTAGTCTGGTTAGCTCGACCAAGTACCATTAACCCGTGGAAACGCCGCGAACTGCACTTTAACCATCATAAAAACTCAGGTACTGAAGTCGATTTAGAAGAAAGAGCTTTAACCAATGGCGAAAAGTGGAATATACGCCGACTTATCGCGATTGGTGATAATGGTTTTGCAGTTTTGCTACGCATTATTGCTGCAAATAATTGGGCGGTTAGAAAGGTCATTTTTAAACGTGCTTTTTTAGCTTATTTCCCGCTTGGTATTATTCACTGGTCATTGTGGTATATCTTTTTAGGATTTCACGCAATTGACGCAGTTTCGGGGGGGCAAATGCACCAATTGCTTGGTCGGCGACCACTTTAAATATCATGCATGTGATTAATATTCTGACTGTGGTTTGGATTGCACCAAATGTGCTGCGTACCTTCTGCTTACATTTTGTGACCAGCAATATGCATTACTACGGAGACGTCGAATTGGGCAATGTCATTCAACAAACTCAGGTATTAACACCGTGGTGGATGACTCCGTTCCAACTGTTTTGCTTTAACTTTGGCTCAACGCATGCCATCCATCATTTTGTAGTGAAAGAACCATTCTACATTCGCCAAATGACTGCGCCAGTTGCCCATAAAGTCATGCGTGATATGGGTGTACGGTTCAACGATGTCGGTACTTTTAAAAGAGCAAACCGCTGGAACGTAAATGATTTGTCAGAATCAAAAAGTTAAGAAATAGCTGTTTATCTCATTCAAATGGACTAAGTTCTCTATGAAGAAATTGGTCCATTTATCATTTCTAAGCCCCTAAAATAGCGAGATTTCTTTATTTCTATAAGAAGAAAATGGAAAGCAAATAAATAAATGAAAACCCTAAACATGAATTTCACTCAGTTTTGAATGAGACTAAATCATTTTTATTCATGTTGTGATTGCGGTATAAATCTATCCATGCTCTGAAGCGCTCCAGTTATTCACTTTGATAAGACCATAAGGCACAAATCTGACAAGTCTGGAGAGTTTAAAAAGAGCAAAAGATTTTTTTAGGTTTATCTCAGAAATTAGGGTACTGATCACAATGAGTAAAGAATTTACATTTACGATTAAGAGTATTTGTTTCGATGAGAACTATCGTCCAGCAGACAATACACGTATTACAACCAACTTTGCTAACTTGGCAAGAGGGATGAGCCGCGAAGAAAATTTGCGCAATACATTGCAGATGATCGACAATCGTTTCAATGCCTTAGCTCATTGGGACAACCCTAAAGGCGACCGCTATGGCGTTGAACTTGAAATCATTTCAGTTGAAATGAACATTGATGCCGAAAACCGTGCAAGCGGACTTCCTCTCATCGAAATATTGAAAACCAATATTGTTGATAAGAAAACCAATGAACGCATCGAAGGTATTGTAGGCAATAACTTCTCGTCTTATGTACGTGACTATGACTTTAGTGTGCTTTTGTTAGATCACAACAAAAACAAGTCGACTTTTAGCACGCCAGAAAAGTTTGGTGAATTGCACGGTAATTTGTTTAAGAGCTTTATTAACTCTGAAACTTACAAAGCCAACTTTAAAAAGGCACCTGTGATTTGCTTAAGCGTTTCGACGACTAAAGAGTACCACCGTACTGAAAACGAACATCCAGTTTTGGGCGTGGAATACAAGCAAGAAGACTATTCACTCACTGATGAATATTTCCAAAAAATGGGCTTAAAAGTTCGCTACTTCATGCCGCCAAATAGCGTTGCGCCATTAGCGTTCTATTTTACTGGCGATTTGCTGAGTGATTACACCAACCTTGAGTTGATTAGTACCATTAGTACGATGGAAACCTTCCAAAAGATTTACCGTCCTGAAATTTACAACGCAAATTCAGTGGCTGGAAAATCTTATCAACCAAGCTTGAAACACGAAGATTATTCACTTACTCGAATTGTGTATGACCGTGAAGAACGTAGCCGTTTGGCTATTGAGCAGGGGAAGTTTGTTGAAGAGCAATTTATCAAACCATACCAAGCGATTCTTGAGCAGTGGTCTGCTAATTACGCTCCTAATTAATCAACATACGGGTCATTGATCATGAAAAAATTATTACCAACTTCAACTGCTGGCAGCTTACCTAAACCGTCTTGGCTTGCAGAACCTGAAAAGCTTTGGTCGCCTTGGAAACTTGAAAACGAAGGCTTAGCCGAAGGTAAAAAAGACGCGTTACGTTTGGCATTGCACGAACAACAACTTGCAGGCATCGACATCGTGAGCGATGGCGAACAAACTCGCCAACACTTTGTGACGACATTTATTGAACACTTAAATGGCGTAGATTTTGAGAAGCGCGAAACTGTTCGTATTCGTGACCGTTACGATGCAAGCGTACCGTCTGTGGTAGGTGCAGTGTCTCGTCAAAAGCCTGTGTTTGTTGAAGATGCGAAGTTTTTACGTCAGCAAACCAATCAACCAATTAAGTGGGCATTACCTGGCCCAATGACCATGATTGATACGCTTTACGATGGTCACTACAAGAGCCGTGAAAAACTTGCTTGGGAATTTGCCAAAATCTTGAACCAAGAAGCGCGTGAGCTAGAAGCTGCTGGTGTAGATATTATTCAGTTTGACGAACCTGCATTTAACGTCTTCTTTGACGAAGTAAATGACTGGGGCATCGCGACTTTAGAGCGTGCAATTGAAGGTCTAAAATGTGAAACTGCGGTCCACATTTGCTACGGTTACGGCATTAAAGCCAACACTGACTGGAAAAAGACACTCGGTTCAGAATGGCGCCAGTACGAAGAAGCTTTCCCGAAACTTCAAACGTCGAACATTGATATCATCTCGTTAGAATGTCACAACTCACATGTGCCTATCGATTTACTCGAACTTATTCGCGGTAAAAAAGTCATGGTCGGCGCAATTGATGTTGCATCTAACCAGATCGAAACACCAGAAGAAGTGGCTAACACATTGCGTAAAGCGCTTCAGTTTGTAGACTCTGACAAGCTTTACCCTTGCACAAACTGCGGTATGGCGCCTCTTTCACGTGAAGTGGCACGTGGCAAGTTAAATGCTTTAAGTGCAGGTGCAGAAATCGTTCGTCGAGAACTGACTGGTTATGATCTTACTGCTTAATATTTACCAATAAGTGGTATAAAGGGTTACTTTTTTTGATGGCAGTTGATAATCAAACAAGTAACCCTCATTTTACTTACTACATGTCGCTCTAATTAGATCGCATGTCGATAGTACCTTCCTGATGGAGTTGGGCGGTATAGCAAACACACAGGACAAGGTACGGTTCAATTTAGGAATAATGTCATGGTTCAAGCAACAGACTTTAGAAATGCAATGTCTTTACTCACAAGTGCAGTTAGTGTTGTGACTACGGCAGGCATGTCTGGCCGTTTTGGATTTACTGCCTCTGCTGTTTGTAGTGTGACTGACACACCACCGACATTATTGGTCTGTATGAACCAATCTGCGAGTTCGCATGCACATTTCCTAGATAACAAAATCTTAACTGTGAATGTGTTAGGCGCACAGCACGAACATATTTCAAAAGCATTTTCATCTAAGCTCACACCAGAAGAGCGCTTTAAACATGGCGCATGGATAGAGTTAGAAACGGGTTCACCTGTGTTGGATGATGCGTTGGTCAGTTTCGATTGTGAGATTGAGCAAATTCAACAAGTCGGCACACATACGATTTTTATATGTCCGATTGTGGCGATTAAACAAAGCCAACATGACCAAAGTTTGGTTTATTTTAACCGTGCTTATCACCAAGTGGGGCAGACTGAGACTGTCTAATCTCACTCGTTTTGTTGTCTTACATTAAAAGTTAAAAGATAGAAATCAATAAGCACGGATCGCTTCTGCTTAGTTTTGAAAATACAATTAAATATAATATCTTAAATAATAATTAAGTTAATCTAATGAAAAATAATAAGAAATTTAATCACTTGGCATAAAAGCTACATTGACACTCACCAACTCTCAGATTATCCTTTGCGTGCTGGCCTACATTGCCAGCTGGCTTTGACAGGCCAGAACCTAAGTACATTGAAAAAATTTATTTTTTTAATGTAGACTCGTTCGTCCCCTTTTTTGTTGCGGTAGGACGGAAGGGGGACACCCTCGGGTGTGCTGATTCTTAGGTTCAGTCTGTCAACCCTCTTTCGTTCTACCACCATTATTTGACAGTAATGCGGTAGGACTTCTTTTACCTAAGGAGTCGCTCATGCGCAACATTTCTATTTTGTTGGCAACCATTGCCAAATCTTTTATTCCTATATCGTTTAGCAAATCTTTAGAACTTTTTAATTAAATAAAAGTTTTAACGTATTAGCTCGTCACGACTAAAAAATCATATCAACAACAAAATTTGAGATGTGCCAAGCACTGTCTTACGGCTTTGCTGTGCCTTTTTTCTCCCAAAAAGAGCACAGGCTTTTATCTCATTTAGAAACAATAAGAATTTATAACGGTAAAACGATGCCAACTTTAGAAATATCTTCCAAAAAATTACAGGTGGTTCAAACCGCCATCCAACTCTTTACCACGCATGGATTCCATAATGCAGGTGTAGACCTGATTATCAAAAAATCCAAAATTCAAAAAGCCACGTTTTATAACTACTTTCACTCGAAAGAACGCCTTGTTGAAATGTGTTTAATCTTTCAAAAAAGCCGACTCAAAGAAGAAGTTTTGGCAATTGTCTATTCACACCGCTACCCAACCGCAGCCGATAAACTCAAAGAAATTGTCCGTTTACATGTCGATGTAAATAGCCTTTACCATCTTTTGTTTAAAGCTATTTTTGAAATAAAACAGCTTTATCCAACGGCTTATCGCATGGCTGTTGAATATCGAAAATGGCTACTCCGAGAGCTTTTTGATCTGGTCTTTAGTCTGGAAACCTATGCATTTAACCCTGATGCCAACATGGTTTTAAACTTAATTGATGGCTTGATGCTACAAGTTTTAAGCTCTAACAGTTTGAATGAACGGGATGTGGTTTTGGAGAGGTTTTGAGCGAGGGAAACTGAGGCTAAAAGTTTGAAATTGAATTTTTATGATAGGGTGCCTGATTAGCTAAAGTGAAGAGAGTAGCGCTTAATTAATCAGTTTAGTCTTGGGTAAAATGGCAGTATGCTATTGAAAGAGAAAATTAATTAGCCCGAAATATTGGGAAAAGTCTGGAATCGAAAAATGATAAGGAAAAACACCAAGATCGGTGATGTATTTATAGTTAAGTTAGATAATGATGAGAAAAAATATTTTCAATTAATTGCTTTTGATTTAACTCAACTTAATAGTGATGTGATCAGAAGCTTTAAAAAATTATACCCATTGGAAGCTGATATTGATTTATTGGAAATCGTAAACGGTGAAGTAGAGTTTTATGCTCACTGTGTGACTAAGTTTGGATTGAAAATGAATTTATGGGAAAAAGTTGGAAATATTAGAGAGGTTGGTGATATTTCTAATATTCTTTTTCGGGATACGCATGACTATGGAGCAAAAGTGGGGGCAGAGAAGATTAAAGTATCTAACAATTGGTATGTATGGCATATAAATGATGAAGACTTTACTCGTGTAGGGAGGTTAGAGGGAGAAAATCGTAAGGCAGAAATTGGTGTAGTTGTGAATCCTTACGATATTGTTGAGCGTATAAAAACAGGAAAATACGATTTTGTATATCCTGATTTTGAGTAGCAATTATAAATATTAATTTACCTGAATTTATTATAAATTAAATTTAAGTATAGTCCAAAAAAGGATAATTTTAGTTATTGAAGTTTAAGGAAAACTTCTTGATAAAAATGTAAATTTAATAATTTATTTAGTAAGTGTTATAATTAAAAATAAATTATTTTAATTAGTATTATTAAAAATATTTAGCTTTAAATTATAAGATAAATTCTTATTTTTTTATATTTTTAGGTTATCTTATTTTGAATAATTTTGGTTAATTTGTGTTTGAATTGGAAAGTATTTTAAGTCGAGGAAGATAGTATTTTGTTTTTTTTAATTTTGGGGACATAAGTGTTGAATATTTTGTTGATTCTAGGGGGGAGTAAAATAGATTCTACTTATATAGTAAGGGGTGATAAATGGCGGCATGACTGATACTGCAGGAGTACATCTAATTAATTATAAAATTTTTTGGTGGATTTTAAGATTTTATATTATAACTTGTCCTAAGTAATGATGAAGGGATATTCTGATGAATGAAAAAAGTAGTTTGGATTAAATTTAAAATAAATTATGATTATCTCCAATATGTAAATTAGATAGAAAACTAAATTGGATATAATTTAATGAACTAATTATTTGAAATAATTTAAAAATAATTCAATCTTTTTTATATTTTAAAACTTGAATTATTTGTATAAATAAATATAATTTATATCAACATTAGATAATCTTTTAAAACTTACAGAAAGAGTTATGAAAAAAAAGAAGAGTGTAAATTTATCCAAAGCGAAAGCTGCATTTAGACGAGATATCGCACAAGGAAAGGATCCTATAAGCACATTAAGTGATTTAAGAAAGAAAAATTCTATAGGTGAGTATAGTGATAGTATTTCAAATTTTCAACTATTTGGTCATTTTGCTGCTAAAAGTTTATTCAGACTAGGGCCCAATACACCAAATAAATTGGTTGTTAATAATTTTCCTCTAGAGCCGTTATCTTTATTTAACGAACTACACTGGTCTGTTTATTGGTTATCTAATCAATCGGAAAAATTAAATTTATATCTAGCTACAAGATCAAAATTACAAAGTTTAATTTTAGATAGTCAATTTAAGGAAGCAATATTTATACTTGATAATTTTATTGAAGAAAATGGTTGGAGTTTATGGGCAGTTGAACTCAGATGCATTCTAGAACAAAAAACAAATGGAATGGAAGGATTAGCAAAATGGTTAGAACCATTACAAAAATCTTCGATCAATACTTTAAATGAATTGTTATATGAAGTTTTTAGTGATCGTTGTGATGAAACATTTTCATTTTATGCTTTCTATTCTAAGTGTAAAAACTCATTTCCTCGTTTGTCTAATTCACCTCCTTGGGTAATACCGTATTTAGAATATCATGCTGTTGGTGAAGTAAAAAAATCAAGAGAAGACTTACCAAAAATATTATCACGAGAGATTACTTCATCGCTTATAGATTATTATGAGATACTAATTGATACTTTGGTTTGTATTGCTCATGAGGAAGGTTTTGAAGATTTAAAAAAAACAGCATATTATGTTATTAATAAATTTCTAAGTTATGGTATAGATGACCATAGGTTGGATAAGATGAAGTTTCTATTTTCAGATATAAATGATATTAATTTAGAAATTTATAACGGTAATAATTCAGATCAAGATTTGATTAAGTCATTGTGTTTTTCTAAAAATGAAAATGAAAATGAAAATGAAAATGAATTATCTAGTTTGATTATAAAGTTGATTAATGAATGTAAAGAGTTAGGAAATACTGCTCAAAACGAGATTGAGCAATTAATAAAAATAGGTATTAGCTTTAAAAATTTAGATTTTGGTCAGGCTGTTATGAATGCAGTTTGCCATTTTATAAATAATAGTATTAAATTTAGATTGCCTGTTAATATTTTAATTTGTAATAAAGGTTTTAAAATAGAAGATATTACATATTACCCATTTTTGATCGGTGTTGAAATATTAAAGAAAAACTTTAGTGATAGTAATGATCCTTTAATAAATAGTTTAATTAATATTTCAGAAGATCGTTTTGATGATTTGTTCGTCACCGATAATGTTTTATTTTTATGGGTAGCTAATTATTTATATGAAATAAAGCAATTTGATAAACTTAATTTAATATTGAATAACCTCGAAAAGTTTGGTGGTTTTTGGAGAAGAGAAGTTGCTAAATTTAGATTTGTTGTTTTAAATGATAATAATCAGACTCTAGATGCTATAGATTTAATCAATGAATGGCTAATAATAAATTCTAGATATATTAATGAGTTTGAGGTTGTAAAATTATTTGAAAATAAAAAATGGAAGGATTTCCGTAGTTTAGATCCAATTAAAGTTGGTTTAATTTCACATAATGCATATCAAGCTACAGATATTGCTTCTATCGGTTATATATGTAAAATGGCTTGCCGTTCTATACTTATAAATGGAATAAGAGAAAATATTAATAAAATTTTCGAAGAAAATAAAAATAGTAAGAAACAGGTAATAAACTTTTTTTCAAATGTATGGGTAGATGAGAATTTGTCCTTATGTGAAAAATTTGAGTCAACTGAAAATGTAAGACAAGAACGTATTGAAATACTTCAATTATTACTTCAATGGGATTCAGAAAATTCTGCTATATATACTGATGAAATTAAAGACTTAACTTTTGATCAAACTTTACAGAAAGGGTTACGCCAGATTGATCAAACAAGAGTATTTGTGAATGAATCTGTAATCAGCAGATGGGCTGAATCTGAACTTCTACAAGATTATAATAGATGGTTAAAATTAAAAGATGCTCCAAACGGAATTCGTATTATTGATGATATTATTGGGCAATATTCTGTAGATGTAAGAAACAGAGAGCTTTTAATTGAAACTACAAATGGAAAACCAAATTTATCTTCAGCTTTACTCATTGAAATTATAGATAGATTATATAAAAGATTTTTAAGTGATCCTACTGATGGATTAGATTGTTATTTAAGTTTAAGAATCAGACACGGTAGTTTACGAGGTACGGTATTTGGCCCTTTAGAGGAAGAGCGTTTATTATATCTTTCTACCGATTTATCTAAAGATGAGTTCTATAGGAGGTGGGAAAATGTAATTGATTTTAATAAAGTTAATGTAAATGAAGTTCTTATCTTACTTGGAAATTTTTCTACTGAAATTAAAATTTTAGTTGATGAACTAGTTAATGATTTTGTGCAAATTCTTTCAGCAGAAAAGCCTAAAGCTGCATTTAAATATGTTTTAACTCCAGAATCTTTACGATCATTTAATAGTTTTTTAAATGACTCTCCTATTTCTTTTTCATCTTTCTTATCAACATGTTATTTTATATTTTGGAAACTAGTAGAGTTAGGGTTGAAAGATCTTAATAGTTATATATCAAATGATTTTAAACAAAAAATTAAACAGCAATTTGATGATTTAATTGAAAAATTAAGGATATTAAATAATAAGTCGTCCTTATTACCGATAATTTCCACTTTACAATCTGTTTCGACAGCTACTCAAACACAGTGTGATGTAATTTCAGATTGGTTTCGATTACCTTCTCATGTTGAAGATGAAGATGAAGATTTTCAGTTACCTGATGCAATAGATATTGCTCAAGAGGCGACACGCAATGTTTATCGAGCTTTAGATGCGCATTTTGTGCATCTAAATACACCAAAAATTCCTTTGACCACTTCTGCTTTAGCTGTTTTAACAGATTGTTTATTCGTAATTTTTGAAAATGCTTGGAAGCATTCAGGCTTAGGGACATCATTGGAATTTATAGACATAGAAACTTGCCATGATAAGGATAAGAATCTATTAACTTTCATTGTTTATAGTAATTTATCATGTGAAAGAAAAAATGTTTTAAATTCAGCTGAATTGCAAAGATTAAGATCCAAATATGTAGGCAAATTACCTGTTGATTTAGTTAGCAGAGAAGGTGGGTCTGGTTTTGCAAAATTAGCTCGCTTAGTTAGATTTGTAGATCCATTAAAATGCTCCGCTCCTTTCGATTTCGGTATTGAAGATAATCGTTGGTTTGTCCGTGTGACAGTACAATTATATGAGCGCGAAGGAAGATTTGAAGCATATGAATGAAAAAAAGATAGTTCTAGTTATTGAAGATGATAAGCCTAAACAGAACTCAATATTATCTTTTCTTAAAGGTATATTGAATGAGAATATTGAAATTCGCTGTGTTGAGTCACTTTCAAGTGCTATATCGGAATTATCTTCACATAGTATTTTGTTAGCTGTAGTTGATATGTCAATTCCTACCTTTGATATAGCTAAAGATCGAAGAGGAGGTGGAAAACCTCAGGGTTTTGGAGGAGCCGATGTTCTACGTTTTATAGATTCTGAAACGATTAATACTTACAGTGTTGTTATAACTCAATATGAAGAATTTACTTTACCTCAAACAGATAAAAAGCATGACCCCAGAGGGTTGGAAGAAATATTGAGTCAGGAGTTAGATGAAAGATTTCTAGGAGTTATACATTACACTGGGCAATATGGTCCTTGGCAATCAAGTTTAACAAAAGTTTTAATAAACCTTAAATTAATGGTTAATAAGTAATGCAAGTTTTGCTAATAGATGACGACGAGTCAAAGATAAATAGATTGAAAGATTTTTTAATTAGCCAAAAAATTAATGAGAAAAATATTCTAATTTCTAGAGATGCAGCAGATGCTCGTAAGAAATTAGCAATTTATAACATTGATTTAATGCTTTTAGATGTCTTATTACCTGTTAGGCAAGGTGCAAAAGCATCTGGTGAGCACAGCATTGAGCTTTTAAGGCAAATTGTAGAGGATGGTGTTTTTCCAGCTCCTAAAAATATTATTGGTATTACTGCTAGTGAGGAAGCTTTAAAACAATTTAACTCGGAGTTCCGAGGTGTTGTGACTCAAGTTTTACATATTTCTCCTGAATTTGATGACTGGAAGCAAATATTACATAATTTTATTGAATATCTTAAACGTGTTGAAGTATCCAAAAAGTCTTTTGAATATGATGTAGTTGTTTTAAATGCATTAAGAAAGCCTGAATTAGAAGCAGTTTATAATACATGGGATTTGACTTTAAGTGACGAATGTTTAGTTGGTAGTAATATTGCTTGTAGAAAAGGAATAATGTCAATTGCAGGAAGAGAACTTAAGGTTGCCTGTGCTCATTTAAGTCAAATGGGACCAATTGCTGCTACACATACAACTGAATATATTTTAAATTTATTTAAACCACGTATTCTAATTATGACAGGTATTTGTGGCGGATTTTCAGATAGTGTTGAACTAGGCGATGTTGTTATTGCGGATAAAAGTTGGGATTGGCAGGCGGGGAAATGGGTAGAAGACTGGTCGTTGTTATCAGCTTTAGACCCTAAAGATGCTAGTTCAGAACTGGTTACAATTGCCAGAACTATAGATTCTGATATGCAAAATTTTTATCAAGAATATACCAAATATAGGCCAGAAAAAACTCCTAAATTAGTTACAGGGCCTATGGTTACGGGTAGTTCTGTTGTGGCTTCTCAAGATATTCAAAAAGTTTTTAAGTCTCAACACCGAAAGATGTGTGCGATCGACATGGAGTGTTATGGTTTATACTATAGTTGTGCTAATCATGCTGGTTTAAAGACTAAATTTATTTGTATTAAGTCAGTATCGGATTTAGCTGATAGAGAGAAGGCTGATAACTTTCATGAGTATTGTAGTTATATGAGTGCAAGGGTTGGCATGAAGCTAGTAGAAAAATATTTTTTGAGTATTTAATTTTTATGAAAATGAATACTTACCTTAATACTCAAATTTTGAAATTAAAACTATAATCAATAACTTTTCATTTAGTATAAAAATAGAGCTGAATAGCTCTATTTTTATACTTTTAATATAAGAAATCGAATTTTTATAAAATTTTACATAAGCTATTTTCCAATAGAATGTGTTTAAAGTTACTAGCTTATCCTACCGCTAGTTTACTAGTCAGCAGTTGTCTGTATATTAAAAAAGATTCTTTTTATATAGTCTAAGCTTACGGCCAATTTATGCACGGATCGTGCAACGCAAAAGAGTATTCGGTTAACAACTTCTATAAAGAACTCTCATACTCCACATACCCATCTTCAATTGCAGGAATAATCTCTACAAACTCAAAGTAGGGCACTGTACAAAACTCAGAGTCTCGAATCGCATCAATCACAAAATAATAATCTTGCAGAGATGACGTCTCAAACACAGCAATATCACTGGCTTTAGTGCTAAACGCTTCAACGTCATACCAGCGCACTTTTACAGTCGGGTACTTCTCAAAAATAGGTTCAAGCTTTTGTGCACTAAACTCAGCCCGCTTTTCACGAGCTAAAGCCAACCAAGCAGGCAAAGCTCTTAAATGAATAAAAAAAGTATAGTTTCTAGACATAACCACTCCATGACTGGGCCGAGTTGTAGTTCAACTGAAAAGACAGCATTTGCTTGTCATATCAATATGACTCAGTCAGTATATGAGTGATTACTCACATTAAATACTCGCATTTCGGCCCATGTCAGAAACCCTCCCAGACCCACGTAAACGCCCGCGTCAAGCACGCTCAGTGGCTACCTTTGAAGCAATTCTAGAGGCAGCTGCTCGCATTTTAGAGTCGTTATGCTTTGCTGGATTTAACACAAATGCTGTAGCTGAACTTGCTGGTGTAAGCATTGGGAGCCTATATCAATACTTTCCATCTAAAGATGCTTTAATCGTCGAGTTAATTCGACGTGAGCGTGCCAAGCTTTCAAATCATATCGTTGAAGCCATACAGCAACATGACGCCACAGACTTAAAAGAAAAATTAAAACTCATTATACAAGCCGCTGTGCAACATCAATTGAGCCGCCCACAGTTGGCACGAACCTTAGAATTTGCTTCTGAACTCATTGGCAAAGACATTGAGGAAAGTGAGCATCAGCACGAGCTTGAAACCATAATTTCTGATCTGTTTAAACGTTCTGGCGTTTCACATGCGCAGACAGCCGCACAAGATGTGATTGCATTAAGCAAAGGAATGATTAACGCAGCAGGCATAGTAGGGGAAAGTGATTTAAATCATTTACAACAGCGAGTTGAAAAGGCTGTATTTGGTTATTTAGATTTATATTAAAAATTATTGATTTTTCTATAAAATAGTATTTTTTATTTTACTAAATAATTATATTTTTATTGGGGAACTTATGAAAGATGAAATTATGAGCAAAGCAGAAGTAAGCGCATTTACTTCGCTTTTTTTAGGTTTGGTAGGTTACTCTATTTTTATGTTTTATCTCCTTGCTAAAAGAAGTAAAGGAATAAATTACTTTGATGATTTATCTTCTTTTAATTTTAACGTGTCATATTTAATTTGTTTTCTCATTTTTATATTTAGCAAAGTTTTTAAGGAAAATAATTATATAGCTAATTTTATGCCACTTTTAATAGGCATCCTTTTATCTGTGATGTTCTTTATTGTAGTTTTATAGTTGGGGATAGTTGTGATTTATAAACTTAAAATATGTATCTCTGCTGAGGTGGTTGATCCATTTTTTTCATTATATTCGTATATTTATAAAAAATTTGTTCTTATTCTTACCTTAAGTTTTTGTCTAATTGTAATACTTTGTGCTCTTAACCCAAGTATAGTTTTTACCCCTAAAAAAGAGAGCTTTGTTGTTTATGAACCTGAATTTCATATCAAACATGGGCGTATGACATCATTAATAATAAAAGATAATTATAAAAAAAATACTATTAATTGTGCATATTTTAGAAATGAGAGTGGTTCATTTTGTGAATTATATAAGCCTAGAAAAATACTTAAAGTTGAGGGAGGTTTTTTCCCTAATTCATCATTGCTTTTTAAAAATAGGTATATTGTAGTCACTAGAATTCGTTTTGAAGATAAAAAAGGGAGTGTAATTAATTTCTCAACAAGTGAAGAAAAAATTGCTTCTTGGTGGAATTGGGTTATGTTCCCCACCTTATTGATTAGGTATTTAATTTTAATCTGGTTAGTGGTGGTTGTTTCAATATTACTTTTAAAAGCTTTCAAATATCCGAATAAAAGTTAATTGCTGTTTTGTAGAAATTTAAATATTTTCAAAATGTTATAGTTTATATGGGCTTAAGCAAACTTTTAAAAATTATTCCTCAATAAAAAACACCTTCCAAACTCAAGATTTGAAAGGTGCTCTTATAGGGGTTATATCTTTACGAACACATTAGACAGTTGGTAAAGCATGTAAAAGTTGGTCAGTTAACTGATTCACTGTGTTAAGTGAAATCGTATGAATCAAACTACCGCCTGTTGGATCAGGCTCACCAACAGCAATACCTTGATTTGAACCTACCGAGCTGAGGATATTTCCTAAAATATCTTCTACATCTATAGAATTACTATTGTCTGAGTCGCCATAGTTAATGCTAATTAAGCCATCTAGGCCACCCAGTAAACCACCGTCGCCGCTGTCAACACCACCAATAATCGTGGTGATTGAACCCAATAAGCCACCGTTTTCAGTGACTAGGCCATCACCTACAATATGCTGAATAATGGTAGATGCCGTTGAACCATTGGTAATAAGGGTATCAATTACACCAGTAATCGAGCCACTTGCACCCTCAAGGTCAGCGCCTGCAAGGTCAGAAATAGCCTCAAGTGTACCGTTAACACTATCGCGTGAAGTCTCGAAAAGTAGTTTTCCAAGGTCGGCAAAATCACCTACAGGATGCTCTGCATCTGGGAATACACCAATAATTGTGTCGGCAATCGTATCAATACCTGTGTTAATCAAACCTGTTTTTAGACTCTCTAAATTTTGTAGAACGTCGATACCGCTTTGAATAATACCTGTAATTGGATTATCGCCCAGATCACCACCAATACCGCCAATTCCACCGATAATGCCAGTAATCGGGCTTAGAATGTCGCCATCACCACCAATTCCACCGATGATGCCAGTAATTGGGCTTAAGATATCTCCATCACCGCCAATACCACCAATAACGCCAGTAATCGGACCTAAGATATCGCCTGTACCTTCACCACCAATAAATGAGAAAGAGTTGCCTAATACATTAATTGGTGTGGTGATAGGAGCAGTAACATCAACATCATCGCCATTACCGTTGCCAATACCGTAATTATGTTCGCCGTTACCTGATGAAATGCCATTTAATAAGCCATCACCAGAGCCGTTGCCTGAGTCACCAGAACCAATCACACCACCTGAAGTGTTGCCGTTATTGGTTGTGTCGTTGTCATTGACTGTATTTGAAGTAGTTGTCGGTGAAATATTGATAGAGTCAGTCGAAGAGCCACCTATCCCTGATAAAGCATTACCTAAAATGTTCAAGCCACCAGTAAATGGAAGCGTAAAGTCTGCATCGTCACCATTTCCGTTACCAATACCATAGTTATGTTCGCCATTACCAGACGCTGCACCATTAAGTAAACCATCGCCAGAGCCATTACCAGAATCACCAATGAGGCCGCCCGAATTAGCATTATCAATAGTGTCGTTATCATTGACTGTGTTAGTCGTTGTGGTTGGTGCAATATTTACCGAGTCACTAGATGAGCTACCAAAGCCTGAAATCGAGTTTCCAGAAAAGTTGAGTACGCCAGTCAGTGGGAATGTGAAGTCTGCGTCATCACCATTTCCGTTACCAATGCCATAGTTATGTTCGCCATTGCCAGAAGCAGCGCCATTAAGTAGGCCATCACCAGAACCATTTCCAGAACTTCCGCCAACAAGTGCACCGCCATCATTGCCATTATCAGTCACGTCATTGTCATTAACCGTGTTGGTGCTTGTGGTTGGGGCAGTATTAATCGAACTGGAAGATGAATTGCCAATGAGCGAGAAAGAGTTACCAGAGAAATTCAAAACACCAGTAATTGGGGCAGTGATATCAGCATCATCACCGTTGCCATTACCAATACCGAAGTTTTGTTCGCCGTTGCCAGAAGCCGCACCGTTTAATAGTCCATCGCCAGAGCCATTTCCTGAACTACCGCCAGTTCCGCCACCGTTTCCATTATCAATAGTGTCGTTGTCATTGACCGTATTTGAAGTCGTTGTTGGGGCTGTGTTGACTGAACTTGATGAAGAATCACCAATTAAAGTAAATGAATTTCCAGATAAGTTCAGAACACCGGTAATTGGGGCAGTAATATCAACATCGTCGCCGTTACCATTGCCAATACCATAGTTGTGTTCACCATTACCCGAAGCTGGGCCATTGCCCGCGCCATCACCAGAACCATTGCCGGAGCTGCCAAGTGCACTCACGCCACTATCACCATTGCCGTTATCAGTGGTGTCATTGTCATTAACCGTATTTGAAGTGGTGGTTGGTGAGGTATTCACTGAACTCGCAGATGAGTTGCCAATTAAAGTAATTGAATTACCAGAAAGGTTGAGGGGAATAGTAATGGGCGCGGTAATGCTTGCATCATCAGCAATACCATTTCCGATTCCGTAATTATGTTCTCCGTTTCCAGAAGCAATTCCATTGAGCAGGCCATCACCAGAACCATTGCCTGCACCCGAGCCATTACCGTTATCGGTGGTGTCGTTGTCATTGACTGTGTTCGATGTATTGGTCGAAGAGTTGTTGACCGAGCTTGAAGATGAATCACCAATTAAAGTAATTGAGTTACCCGCAAGATTAATTGGAATTGAAAGTGGGGCAGTAATGCTTGCGTCATCAGCAATGCCATTACCAATCCCAAAATTTTGTTCGCCATTACCTGAAGCGATGCCATTTAATAGGCCATCGCCAGAGCCATTGCCTGCACCGCCGCCAACTGTAGAGCCATTACCATTAATAGTAGTGTCGTTGTCGTTAACATTATTTGAAGTAGTTGTTGGAGAAGTATTGACTGAACTTGAAGATGAGTTGCCTATGAGTGTAATTGAATTACCAGAGAGGTTGAGGGGAATGGTAATTGGGGCAGTAATACTGGCGTCATCACCAATTCCATTTCCAATACCGTAGTTATGTTCTCCATTACCTGAGGCTGCGCCATTTAATAGCCCATCTCCAGAGCCATTACCTAAATTATTGCTTGTGTTACTGTTTTCAGGAAGTGGGATAATATTAGTAATCGAAGATAAAATACTTTTAATAAACATAATCTATTTCCATGTGATTTGTTTGAGACGTTTTTATTACTATTGTTTTATTATGTGCGTTAAACCACATAATTGAGAAAGAGTATTTAATTTTTTGCTATTTGGTGTCAAGTTGTGTAATGGGTCACTGCTAATACCAAAAATTTTTAAATATATTCAAAATCAACTAAATAAAAAATACGTATATTTTTGATAACA
Organism: Acinetobacter pittii; assembly: GCF_034067285.1. Classification (NCBI taxonomy): domain Bacteria; kingdom Pseudomonadati; phylum Pseudomonadota; class Gammaproteobacteria; order Moraxellales; family Moraxellaceae; genus Acinetobacter; species Acinetobacter pittii. The sequence continues at coordinate 2,963,331 of NZ_CP139286.1, read as the reverse complement.
TTTTTAAACACAAAAGAGAGGTGAGTTAATAAAAATATTTTAAGAATAAAATAATATATTTATTTTTAAAATATAGACTAAATATGATTTATCTTATTGAAATAAAATAATTTTATTAAATAGCTGAATTTTTTATTTTTATAAACTATTGTTTTTTATATTAGTTTTATATTGAGTGTTTAATTTAATAATATTAATTTAAATAATTTTAATGACTTAAATAATACGGCTGGGCTTTGTAATATTTTTAATTAATTATCTTTTTTAATTTGTAAAATAAACGTATTGATAGGAGCTGTTGTAATAATAATTTGGTATATGTACGCCGTCGGCTGAGATTTCCTTCGTTTAAAAGCTAAATTGGGTCAGCCGACACCCTAATTTAAAGAATTAAAAAAATCTTTTTTTAAAACAAGAGAATTTCTATATTTATAAAATATTCTTATATTTATATTATTTGTTTTTAAAATCATAAAATATATTTTAATGGTTTGAGTATTAATCTGAATTTATTGAAATTAAATAATTTTAATAATAAAAAAGCCACTCGAGTAGAGCGGCTTTTCGATTTGATAAGTTAGACTTACCAGCTTAACGCACCACCAGTCTGGTAGTCTGTTACGCGAGTTTCGAAGAAGTTCTTCTCTTTACGTAAGTCCATCATCTCAGACATCCACGCAAATGGGTTCGTTACACCAGCAAATTGCTCTGGTAAACCTAACTGAGATAAACGGCGGTTACAGATGAATTTCAAGTATTCTTCCATCATGCTTGCGTTCATACCCAATACACCGCGTGGCATTGTGTCACGTGCATATTCGATTTCAAGCATTGTACCTTCAACAATCATTTGAACCACTTCTTGTTGGAACTCAGCAGTCCAAAGGTGTGGGTTCTCAATCTTGATTTGGTTAATCATGTCGATACCAAAGTTCAAGTGCATCGATTCATCACGCAAGATGTATTGGAACTGCTCAGCAACACCGTTCATCTTGTTACGACGGCCCATACTCAAAATTTGAGTAAAGCCACAGTAGAAGAAGATCCCTTCAAGTACACAGTAGAATGCGATCAGGTTACGAAGTAAACGCTGGTCGTTTTCAGGTGTGCCTGTGTGGAAATTAGGGTCAGTTAAAGATTGCGTGTATTTCAAGCCCCAAGCTGCTTTACGTGCAACAGATGGAATCTCGCGGTACATGTTAAAGACTTCGCCTTCGTCCATACCTAAAGATTCGATACAGTATTGGTAAGCGTGAGTGTGAATTGCTTCTTCAAATGCTTGACGCAAGATGTACTGACGGCATTCAGGGTTAGTAATATGACGGTAAATCGCCAATACCAAGTTGTTTGCAACCAAAGAGTCCGCAGTCGAGAAGAAACCTAAAGAACGCATAACAATAGTACGCTCATCTTCGGTCAAGCCATTTTCAGACTTCCAAAGCGCGATGTCGTGGTTCATGTTAACTTCTTGAGGCATCCAGTGGTTTGCACACCCGTCAAGATATTTCTGCCAAGCCCACTCATATTTAAATGGAACAAGTTGGTTCAAGTCCGCACGACAGTTAATCATTGCTTTGTCGTCAACTTGAACACGTTGAGCACCCATTTCTAGCTCTTCAAGGCCAGGGGCAACGTCTAAATGTTCTAAGGCTTGAGCGGCTCTAGCCACTGTATCGGAGGCAACTGTTGGTCGCACGGAATGGGTTCCAGCGGATTGTGGAGCTGCCACGCTCGGCGATGATGGCTGCGCAGTAGATACATTCTGCGAATCTGACGCTTTTTCCGATTGGACGGGCGCAGACTTGTGTTCAGGTGCAGTCGGTTTTTGCGAATCATCTTCAAAATCGTCCCAACTAAGGATAGACATATGGTTTCCTCAATAATTATGATTCCACATTAACCCTTAATGAAAAAACAGAAAGATTGTGGAACTTATATGCTTTAAAACTTCCTCTATTGTAGTTTTGATATTGAAATTTTGATAGGGAAGAAAGTCCTCAGTTGGATAAAATTAATTAAGATCTTGTGTACTTGTTTGTTTTTTGAAGGATTTTATTTGCGTTTATTTGTATTGAAAATTTCAATTAAATCAATATCTTGTTTTTGATTTTTCCTACACAGAAACCCCGATAAAAATCGAGGTTCCTTTCATTTTTAAATAAAGCTATTTGGGGATATTTTCAACAACCGTAGTGCTTGGTCGACGACGAGCTTCACTAACAGTAATAAATTGTCCTGTACGAGCATCTCGTCCAACTTGAAATGTGTTAGATGGGCTAGTTGAAGGTAGGGTTTCAACAGTAGTTGTTGATGGTCTTCTTCGAGCCTCATTAACTGTAATAAATTGTCCTGTACGGGCATCTCTGCCAATTTTTGTAGCCATAAACTTATCCTTATGAATAGAATTAAATTCAGGTTAAATTGACGATGGCTTTAAACTAGTTCAGAATATTCCCTAGCTGTTTCGTAAGAATAGTCATCGCCCAAAAGATAACCTTATGTCTTTTGGGAAAAGGGAAGCATCGTTGACGCGGTGTTTCCCTTTCTCATTTTGGATATTTAAAGAGTAATTTCTTGTCCATAACCAAAAGAAATAATTCATTAACTTTAAAATTATTTATTTTGCTTACGTTGCTGCTTACGTATTTTGAGAAATGCATAAATCATTGGAATATAAAAAAATAAAAAGGCTAAAATCAGTACAAATACTCCTAACTCATAGTTATGACTTAAATTGGACATAATCTTAGCCTTCTTTTTTATTTATCGAATTTATCGTTGTGATAATGGTTATTAGTGATGTGGTAAACATTTTTCGTATTATTGGAGTTATTACGATTTCCAATATTCGTAAAATTTACACAGATCTTATAACTGACCATCGTAATCAACGCGACTATTAACCCGATAAAGATACTTGTAATGTCTATCATAATCATCATTCAAGTGATGATTTGACTATCTACTGACTGTACAACATCCTCGATAGCCAAATCGACTATTTATGAGATCACTTAGTGATAAGTGATCTCTACGGATAAGTTGTCTACTCAGTGATTACTGGCAAGCTTCACAATCAGGGTTATCGATTGAACAAGCCATTGGTACTGGAGCTGCTTGAGTAAAGCCTTCTTCTTCAACCGCTGCTTCTGGTTTCTTCGCTTCTACAACAGGGGCAGCAACCGCCGCTGCTTCAACAGTCGCAGGTTTAACTGCGTTTAAAGCACCTGTGTTGATTGTAGATTTTTCAGCAGAAGTTGCACCTAAAGCTCGGAGGTAATAAGTCGTCTTAAGGCCACGTAACCATGCCATCTTGTAAGTGATGTCAAGTTTCTTACCGTTTGCACCAGAGATGTAAAGGTTAAGCGACTGAGCTTGATCAATCCATTTTTGACGGCGTGATGCAGCATCAACGATCCAACGTGTATCCACTTCAAACGCAGTAGCAAAGATTGCTTTTAATTCTTCAGGAATACGAGCAATTTTTTGTACTGAACCTTCAAAGTGTTTAAGGTCATTCACCATTACTGTGTCCCAAAGACCACGTTCTTTTAATGCACGAACAAGGTATGGGTTAATAACAGTGAACTCACCAGACAAGTTAGATTTCACATATAAGTTTTGGAATGTTGGCTCAATAGACTGAGAAACACCACAAATGTTAGAGATAGTTGCAGTTGGAGCAATTGCCATCACGTTTGAGTTACGCATACCGTCTTTTTGAACTTTGGCACGTAAAGTGTCCCAGTCTAAACGTTGAGTACGGTCAACTTCGAACATGCGCTCTGGACGAGATTTCGCAACAATTTCTAAAGAGTCGATTGGAAGGATACCTTGATCCCACAATGAACCTTTGAATGTTGAGTAAGCACCACGTTCAACAGCCAAGTTGCTTGAAGTTTCAATCGCGTAGTAGCTAATTACTTCCATTGATTCATCAGCAAAATCAACAGCAGCGTCTGAACCGTAAGCAATACCCATTTCATATAGAGCATCTTGGAAGCCCATGATACCCATACCCACAGGGCGGTGTTTCAAGTTAGAGTTTTTCGCTTGTGGTACAGCGTAGTAGTTAATGTCGATCACGTTGTCGAGCATACGTACTGCTGTTTTAATAGTGCGAGCTAATTTCTCACGGTCTAACACACCACCTTGAACGTGTTGTACAAGGTTGATCGAACCTAAGTTACATACTGCAATTTCGTCTTGATTTGTGTTCAAGGTAATTTCAGTACATAAGTTAGATGAGTGAACTACGCCAACATGTTGTTGTGGTGAACGTAAGTTACATACATCTTTGAATGTGATCCACGGGTGACCAGTTTCAAACAACATAGAAAGCATTTTGCGCCATAAATCTTTAGCACGTACTTTCTTATGTAGCATGTTAGTTTCTTTCGCTACAGACTCATAGTAAGCATAACGCTCAGCAAATTCAGCACCAGTTAAGTCGTGCAAGTCTGGAGTTTCAGAAGGAGTAAATAATGTCCATTCACCATCTTCAAATACACGTTGCATAAACAAATCTGGAACCCAGTTCGCAGTGTTCATGTCGTGAGTACGGCGACGGTCATCACCCGTGTTTTTACGAAGCTCTAAGAACTCTTCGATGTCTAAGTGCCAAGTTTCTAAGTATGCACAAACGGCACCTTTACGCTTACCACCTTGGTTTACTGCAACAGCTGTATCGTTCGCAACTTTCAAGAATGGAACAACACCCTGAGACTTACCGTTTGTACCTTTAATATAAGAGTTCAAGGCACGTACAGGTGTCCAGTCATTACCTAAACCGCCAGCCCATTTAGAAAGCATCGCGTTGTCACGCATTGCGCCATAAATGTCATAAAGGTCATCGCCAATTGTTGTTAAGTAACAACTTGAAAGCTGTGGACGTAATGTACCTGAGTTAAACAGGGTAGGCGTAGAAGCCATGTAGTCGAAGCTAGACAATAAGTTATAGAACTCAATTGCACGTTCTTCTTTATCTTGCTCATTGAGTGCAAGACCCATCGACACACGCATGAAGAATAATTGTGGTAATTCGAAGCGAACGCCGTTTGAGTGAATGAAGTAACGGTCAAATAAAGTCTGTAAACCTAAATAGGTAAACTGATTAGAACGTTCTGGCTGAATTGCTGCTGATAATTTTTCTAAGTCGAAGTCAAGCAAGTCAGGTGAAAGCAAATCAAGCTCAACACCTTTTTTCAAGAATGCTTCAAGTGCATTGTTTTCAGGTGTATCTGTTGATAAGCCTAAGAACGTTAAACCAGTGCTCACTAATTCGTTACAAAGCAAACGTGCAGTCACGTAAGTGTAGTTTGGTTCTTGTTCAATACGGGTACGTGTTGCCATCATCATTGTTGTGGCAATATCACTTTCTTTTACGCCGTTATATAAGTTTTTAACGGTTTCATCCACAATGGCTTGAACGTCAATACCTTCCAAACCTTCAGCTGCCTTAGAAACAGTTGCTTGCAATGCACTTAAATCAAGTGGCTGAAGCTGACCGTTTTTGTCGGTAACTTGTAAAGTAGGGTGGTGGTTTGAGTTCGTTTGCTGACGAGCGCTAGCACGTTGTTCACGGTAAATCACATAAGCGCGGGCAACCTTTTGTTCCCCAGTACGCATTAAAGCAAGTTCTACTTGATCTTGAATTTCTTCAATATGGATCGTACCGCCCGATGGTAAACGGCGAGTAAAAGTATTTAAGACCATTTCCGTCAACTGGGTAATACGGTCGTGAATACGGCTAGAATCCGAACTCTGTTGACCTTCCACAGCAAGAAAAGCTTTACCAATCGCAACTGAAATTTTCTCTGCATCAAATGCAGCAACATCTCCAGTGCGTTTAATCACCTGAATTTGACCGGGAGTCGAAGTAATTACGCTCATGCCAGCATAGCTCCATTGTCACTTTTGTTATGTTCATAGACCGTTTGAACCGAGCAAAAAACATGCCACGATATTTGAGGGATAAACACAAGACTTAGTAGTTAAAGTTTATTTTCAACACAAGATACGGGATTTTTCATAGCAGATCAATCTTGACTTTTTAGTAATTTTTTATCTGTATGATTTGATGGGAGATAGCATAGCAAAGCTGTTAAAAAACACTTATAGATAAGTTTGTGGATAACTCAAAAAACAAACACTTAAATAAATTTAAACTAAACAGAGAAATAATTTGTTTAATATTCATACATTGGAAATATGAATAGAATATGAAATTTAATAACAATAAATAAATCTTAAAAACACGTGAAAATTCAAAGGCTAATAAAATGCAACAAAATACGATTGTCATGTATCAGTTTGGTGAACGCCTACTTGTTTACAATGTAAACGTGTGTATATTGCAAATGATAAACGAATGTATCTGCAAGATTTTTAAGATGCATGAAACGAGATTTATAGGGGCAATGATATGAGCCAAGAAGAAAAGTTACCAAAGATTCTGATCGTTGAAGATGATGAGCGCTTAGCGCGTTTAACTCAAGAATATTTAATTCGCAATGGTTTAGAAGTTGGTGTAGAAACTGATGGTAACCGTGCAATTCGTCGTATTATCAGTGAACAACCAGATCTAGTGGTCTTGGATGTCATGTTGCCGGGTGCCGATGGCTTAACTGTTTGCCGTGAAGTTCGTCCACATTACCATCAACCGATTCTTATGTTGACTGCACGTACAGAAGATATGGATCAGGTACTTGGTTTAGAAATGGGCGCAGATGACTATGTCGCTAAACCGGTTCAACCACGTGTTCTTTTAGCGCGTATCCGTGCACTCTTACGTCGCACAGACAAAACTGTAGAAGATGAAGTTGCGCAGCGTATCGAGTTTGATGACCTTGTCATCGACAATGGCGGTCGTTCTGTAACGCTAAATGGTGAACTTGTTGACTTCACTAGCGCAGAATATGACCTATTATGGTTGCTTGCATCAAATGCTGGTCGTATCTTATCGCGTGAAGATATCTTCGAACGTTTACGTGGTATCGAATACGATGGTCAGGACCGTTCAATCGATGTCCGTATTTCACGTATTCGTCCAAAAATTGGCGATGATCCTGAAAATCCAAAGCGTATTAAAACAGTACGTAGTAAAGGTTACTTGTTCGTTAAAGAAACCAACGGGTTATAAGGTCGGAATAAACTTCCTATAAGGTTGATCGAGTGTTTAAACACAGTATATTCCTGCGAATTTATGCGGGACTGGTAATTCTTGTTGTTTTGGTTGCTGTATTTGGTTATTTGCTTGTACAAATCATCAATTATCAACGGGCACAAGAATACCGAGAATCTTTAACTGATGGTATTTCTTATGTCATTAGTGAAGGGGTGGCTCGACAACCGGGGAAGCAACAGAAAATAGACTGGGTTTCAGACGCATCAGATTTATTGGAACTCCCAATTTACTATACTGATGCAAGCAAGGTTGAGTTATCTCGTACTGAGAAAAAACGAATCGAAGCTCAAAAATCTGTTGTTCGTTACGATGCCAGTAATAGTATTGCGTATATCATTATTGGCTTGCGTGACGACCCACAGCATTATCTATCTATAAAAGTCGACAAAATTAGTGAGCGCCAAATGAAGGCTCTCCCTATTTTTGTACTTGATTATCTAATGTTTTATCCGGGGCAAGAACAAGAATATCTTGCCAAGATTCAAAAACATTTCTCTTATCCAATTAATATCTACAATATTCAAGACGTTAATTTGGACTCTGAGCAAATTGGTCGTTTACGCCAAGATCAAAGCGTTATGTTGTACAAAGATAGTGCAACAGTTCGCGGTACAACCATTTCAATCGTATCTCCAATTCCGAATCATCCTACACAGGTTCTCGTGCTTGGTCCGGTGCCGATGTTTAACTGGATGCCTTTGCAGCTTTCAGCAGGGATTACCTTATTTAGCTTATTCTTGTTGAGTCTAGGTGTTTATGGGTTGATCTTGCCGCTAGAGCGTAAAATTCGCCAAGTGCGTTATGCATTAAACCGTATGAAGTCTGGTGATTTGTCATTGCGTGTTCCTATTGAAGGAAGTGACGAAATGGCAAACTTGGCATCAAGTTATAACAACATGTCTGATCATATTCAGCGTTTAATTGAGGCTCAGCGTGAGTTAATGAGGGCAGTATCTCATGAGCTTAGAACGCCTGTGGCTCGTATTCGCTTTGGTACAGAAATGCTGGCTGAAGAAGATGATTACAATCATCGTATGCATCAGGTCGATATGATTGATAAAGATATTGAAGCACTCAATACTTTAATTGATGAAATCATGACTTATGCAAAACTAGAGCAGGGTACACCTTCACTAGATTTCGATGAAATTACTTTATTTGATGTGTTGGATCAGGTTGCTGTCGAAACTGAAGCTTTAAAAACGCAAAAAGAAATTGAACTGGTGGCTCCTCCTCTTTATGTAAAAGTAGATGCAGAGCGTCGTTATTTACATCGTGTTGTTCAAAACTTGGTAGGTAACGCGGTTCGTTATTGCGATAATAAAGTTCGAATTACTGGTGGCATTCATAGCGATGGCATGGCCTTTGTGTGTGTTGAAGATGATGGTGCCGGTATTCCTGAACAAGACCGTCAAAGAGTATTTGAAGCTTTTGCCCGTCTAGATGATAGCCGTACTCGTGCGTCGGGTGGTTATGGTTTAGGATTGTCTATTGTAAGTCGTATTGCGTATTGGTTTGGTGGTGAAATTAAAGTCGATGAAAGCCCAAGCTTGGGTGGCGCTCGCTTTATCATGACATGGCCAGCAAAACGCTTTAAACAGCCTCCTTTAAAAGCCAATAAAAAAGCACCTTCATAAGGTGCTTTTTTATTGAGCTATTTATAGTCGAGTTGCATCTGGTTCCAAAATAGGTTTTCCGCTTCTTAAGCTGGTTAACGCATCGGAATTAAAGTCGATCAGTAACGAATTATTCTTTGCATCAATCTGGTATTTTTGAATAAGAGGTTGGTCTCCATTAATTGTTTCTATTTTATATTCATCGGCAATATGCAAAATACCTTCTAGGTTTGTTGTAGTTGATGCAAAATCCTGTCTAAATATTTCATAGACATCCCGCAAGTCAAAAATTGCATTATTAGCATCTGGATGTTTGTGAATATAGCTTTCTATATGTCGCACAAGTAGCTGTGCAAACAAGTAGTAATTTGGTTTGTGCGTATATTCTAGAGTCATGCATTTTTCTCCTTATTATCTGTTATTAGCATACATGGCAAAACACAGCTTATTGTATAAAATTCATTACACTAGATGATGAAATGAAAAAATTATAAAGAGATAAACACCCGATTACGTCCTTGGCGTTTTGCTTGATATAAAGCGTCATCTGCTTCTTTAAACAAACTCTCAATTGCTCTATGGGACGATGGGGAATATAAACTTATACCAATACTCACCTGTATGAAAATGGGTAATTTTCCATAAATATAAATAGGTTGTTGGCTAATTTTAATTCGGATTTGTTCTGCCAGTTCAAAAGCACTTTCCTTGCTGGTATCTGCAATAAAAATCGCAAATTCTTCACCGCCCAAGCGGCCTAACAAATCATGAGGATGCAAAATATTTTGTATCGTGGTGACACAAGTCTGTAGCGCCCGATCACCGATTTGATGACCGTAGTTGTCGTTGACTTGTTTGAAATGGTCGACATCCAACATGAAAAAAGCTGAGGTTTTATTTTCTTTTTGTACCTTTTCTTGAAGTAATCTGACCGACTGTAAAAACTGGCGTCGTGTAAGACTAGAGGTCAGCTCGTCATGTGCAATTGCATGTTGAAGCTTCTGAATTAATTCTGAATGTAAAACACTGATACTTGAAACTGTCAGAGGGGCAATCGTCATCATGATTAACCCTATACGAATTGAGATCGTATTGCTGAAATACTCATTCGGGTAGAGCAAAAGGTAATGTCCGGAAACATGATAAATAATATAGGCGCTGGTGAGGCTCGTAATGAGTGCGACAACAATAGGTTTATATCGAATAGCGCACCAGATGAGCGCAGCAATGGGGTAGAGTAGCGAACCGGGACCAGAGTCATAATAACTGGCTGCGATGGAAATCAGAACAGCCCCAAAAGGTAAAAGGTCGGTTGCCTGTAACCCACGACTTCTCGAAAAGTAATGCTTTACCTGACTATATTGAGGTAGGTTCAATATGATGGGTAAAAGAAGCAAGGCATTTTGCAATTCAGAAGTGAACCAATAACCGAATTCATCCAACAAGCCTCCCAGCATAAATTTAGTATTAAACATAGGCACGAAAGTTGCTGCGAATAATCCACCTACTACGCTACCGACTCCGCATAGAGCAAATAAAAAGAGGTAAGAATAGCCTCGGTAGGCTGCTTTAATATGCTGATTAAAAAACATATAGAGCGCAAACGTAGTAACAACATAAAGAAAATTTGAAGTTGTTAAAACGAGTGTGAGAGCAAAGGGCGTGCCTTGAAATAGATCGGCAATGACATAGCCGCTATATGCACCTAAAAATGTGCTTAGTCGACGTGTGTTCGGGAAGCGAATGAGCAAGCCAAGTAAAACCGAGTTGGCAGGCCAAAAAAACGCGAGAAAACTTAAAGGGCGAGATGCGATGCCAATGAAACAACATACTGCAATAATGATGCTAAACAGGAGAAAATATTTAAAAAAGGAGAAAGGTGAAAATTCACGAAGTGAGTATGGCATCAGCTGCCCTTAATGATAAATACTCTTATCTAAGAGTAATAAAATATTATGCATGATTAAACATTCATCATAATTCAGAGGAGAAGTTGAATACAATAAAAAACAAACTAATATTATAAAAAAGTAAGTTATTAAAACTTAATAGTCGATGAACTGTGTAAATATTCTAAAATTAAAAAATGAAAAAAATCATCATAAATAAAGAAACTATTAAATAAACCGATTATGTGCGGTGAAACCCCCCTTACAACACATAGATGAATAGTTTTGTTGGGAAAATCATCCGAAAGACTAAGACGCTTCAACTAGCATGGGAAATTAGAAATCAGGTACAATTGGCGGGATTAATTTTGTGTTTGGTGTATTTGAAGGCCAATACATACATTCTTTGTTAAATAAATAGGCCTGCCAGGAGTTATCCCCGCATGAGTGCCATTACTCCATACGACTGGGCGATTATCGCCTTCGTGATCGGCGTTACATTTCTTTGCGTCTTTATGCTCACAGTTCCCTTACTTCTCGGGGGAAAATCGTGGGGACGTGCTAAGCAAGAGCAGTTTGAATCAGGTGTCGTGAGTGCTGGTGGCGCTCGCATTCGCCTGTCTGCAAAGTTTTATTTAGTCGCAATTTTCTTTGTTGTCTTCGACTTAGAGGCTCTTTACCTCTATGCATGGTCTACTTCTGTGCGTGAAGTAGGGTGGTTGGGATATACCACTGTTGTGATCTTTGTCGTTGATTTATTGATTGCGCTTGTTTATGCCTTCTCTGTAGGTGCTCTAAGTTGGTCGCCAGCAGATCGCCGTAAATCAGCAGGTGAGGCGATTAAAATCGGTTCACCAACAATGAACATTGCTGAAATTACACGCTTTAATTCTATTGAAGAGCTCGTAACTGACCCTACAGGCCAGATTCCAGCTCAATCATCAGGTCGTGTTAAGTCAAAAACTACACCTGCATTGTCATCTGAAAAGGAGTAAGTCGGGATGAAATATACTCTGACCCGCGCGAATCCGGATGCTGATCAATACCCATTGCAAGAACGTCAAATTGTGACGGATCCGCTTGAAGAGGAAGTGAATAAAAACGTATTCATGACTCGTTTAGAGGATGTCTTGCATACAGCAGTAAACTGGGGACGTAAAAACTCCTTGTGGCCATTTAACTTTGGTACCTCATGTTGTTACGTCGAATATGCAACGACCTTAACAGGTGTGCATGACTTGTCACGTTTCGGTGCAGAGGTTATCCGTGCTTCACCTCGTCAGGCTGACTTGATGATTGTTGCAGGGACCTGTTTCGTAAAAATGGCACCAGTTATTCAGCGTCTTTATGAACAGATGTTAGAGCCTAAATGGGTCATTTCGATGGGTGCTTGTGCAAACTCTGGAGGTATGTACGACATCTATTCAGTAGTACAAGGTGTAGACAAAATTATTCCTGTTGACGTGTACGTCCCAGGTTGTCCGCCTCGTCCTGAAGCATTAATTCAAGCTTTAATGCTTTTACAAGACCAGATTCAATTAGAGCGACGCCCGCTTTCTGCCGTGATCGGTGATGATCTTCAGCCAGTGTATAAGCCAAAGATGATGCCAGAACGTGACCGTAAGAATGCACAGCGTATTGCCGTTAAAAACTTACGCTCTATGGATGAGATTAAATAATTTTTTGACGGTGCTTTGACATATCTAACTGATATGTTCATCGAGAAAATTGACAGAATTTGTATTAAATAGGAAGCCAAGCCAATGGCTGAAACTGACATTGCTATGCCAGAGTCAACAGCAGTTGATTCACGCCCAGCATTTGCAATCGTAGAAGAGCTCAAAACCAAATTTGGTGAGAACTTTTACGTGCAGGCGACTTTTGAAGAGTTTCCAACAGTCTGGGTTGAGCGCGCACGCGTGCAAGAAGTCCTTATGTTCCTACGTAAAGTGGAACGTCCGTATGTAATGCTATTTGACTTATCTGCGATGGATGAACGTTTACGTGTTCATCGTGATGGTTTACCAGCATCTGACTTCACTGTGTTCTATCATTTATTATCGCTTGAGCGTAATAGTGACATTCGTATCAAGGTTGCCTTGAACGAAAATGATCTTAACATTCCGACAGCGACAAATATCTGGCCAAATGCCAACTGGTATGAACGTGAAGCTTACGATATGTTCGGTATCAATTTCGAAGGGCATCCAATGCTCCGTCGTATTTTGTTGCCAACGTATTGGGAAGGTCATCCGCTTCGCAAAGAATACTCAGCACGTGCGACAGAATATACGCCGTACATGCAAGACAAAGCGAAACAAGACTTTGAACAAGAGCACTTACGTTTTGTGCCGGAAGACTGGGGTCTTAAGCGTGGTAACGCTGATGAAGACTTTATGTTCTTGAACTTGGGTCCTAACCATCCATCTGCACATGGTGCGTTCCGTGTTGTATTGCAGTTAGATGGCGAAGAAGTGAAGGACTGTGTACCTGATATTGGTTATCACCACCGTGGTGTGGAAAAGATGGCTGAACGTCAAACATGGCATTCTTTCATTCCTTATACTGACCGTGTTGACTACTTAGGTGGTTGTGCTCAAAACATGCCGTATGTGATGGCTGTCGAGCAAATGGCTGGTATTAAAGTTCCTGAACGTGCGCAAGTGATTCGTGTCATGTTGAACGAATTGTTCCGTATCAATAACCACTTATTATTCTGTGGTACGGCAATTCAGGATGCCGGTGGTATGACACCAGTATTCTATATGTTCGCAGACCGTCAAAAAGTTTACGACATTGTTGAAGCAATCACGGGTTACCGTATGCATCCAGCATGGTTCCGTATTGGCGGTACAGCACACGATCTTCCAAACAACTGGCAAAAGCTTGTTAAAGAATTGCTAGAGTGGATGCCTAAACGCTTAAACGAATACTACACAGCAGCATTGAAAAACTCTGTGTTTATTGGTCGTACGCGTAATGTTGCACAATACGATGCCAAATCTGCACTCGCATGGGGTGTAACTGGTACTGGTTTACGCGCAACAGGTATCGATTTTGATGTACGTAAATATCGTCCATACAGCGGCTATGAAAACTTCGATTTTGATGTGCCGGTTGAGTATGAAGGCGATGCTTATGCACGTGTGCTTGTTCACTTCCGTGAAATTACCGAGTCGCTAAAAATTATTCAACAGTGCTTGGATAACATGCCTTCTGGTCCATACAAAGCGGATCATCCATTGGCTGTTCCACCACCGAAAGATAAGACATTACAAGATATTGAAACCTTGATTACGCACTTCTTGAGCGTTTCATGGGGTCCTGTCATGCCAGCGGGCGAGTCATCATTTATGACTGAAGTGGTTAAAGGTGCAAGTACTTACTACTTGACTTCAGATAAAGCGACCATGAGTTATCGTACTCGTATTCGTACACCGACGTTTACTCACTTACAGCAAATGCCGTCAGTGATTAACGGAAGTTTAGTATCTGACTTAATCATTTATCTGGCGACCATTGACGTGGTTATGGCTGACGTGGATCGCTAAGAGGTAACACATAATGATGATTTTGACTGATAAAAAACCACGTGTGAATGTTGAAGGGATTTTGACTGCAGAAGAAATCCACGATATCGAACATCACATTGGTCACTATCCATACCCTCGTGCAGCCTCTTTGGATGCATTGAAATGCGTACAGCGCCGTAATGGTTGGGTAGATGACGCTCAGATGAATGCTATCGCACAGTTGTTGTCGATGAGCGTTGCTGATTTGGAAGGTGTCGCAACATTTTACAACCGTATCTATCGCCATCCGGTAGGTCGTCATGTGATTTTGCTTTGTGACTCAATTGCTTGCTTCTTGATGGGTGCAGAAACACTTGCTGAAGCATTCCAGCGCGAATTAGGAATTCAGTATGGTCAAACGACACCAGATGGTCGTTTTACGCTGCTTCCAATTTGCTGCCTAGGCAACTGCGACAAAGGCCCAACTTTAATGATTGATGAAGATACTCACGGTTTAGTCGAAGTGACATCAATTAAACAGTTATTGGAGAAGTATGTATGAATACTGAACCAAAACCAATTTATGGCGACGGTAATCCAGAAACTCATCCGCTCACTTGGCGTTTAAGCAAACAAGAAGCGGTGCGTAGTGCTGATGATTACGAAGCACTTGAAGGTTATGCAGGCTTTAAAAAAGCATTAGGCATGAAACCTGCTGAAGTGTTAGACGTCATTAAAGCTGCAACTGTAAAAGGTCGTGGTGGTGCGGGTTTCCCAGCGGGTATTAAATGGTCATTGATGGCACCAAATGATGGTGGTCCACGTTACTTGATCTGTAATGCCGACGAAATGGAACCGGGTACCTTTAAAGACCGTTTGTTGATGGAAAAACTTCCACATCAATTGATCGAAGGCATGTTAATTGCGGGTTATACCTTAGAAGCAACTCAAGGTTATATCTTTATCCGTGGTGAATACATCGAGGCTGCTCAATATCTAAATGAAGCGTTAGAACAGATTCGTGCTAAAGGTTATTTGGGCGAAAATATCTTAGGTTCTGGCTGGAATTTTGATCTGCATGTACATACGGGTGCAGGGCGTTATATCTGTGGTGAAGAAACTGCATTGATTAACTCGCTTGAAGGCCGTCGTGCTAACCCTCGTACTAAGCCACCGTTCCCGCAAGTTGCAGGGGCATGGGGCCGTCCGACGATTGTGAACAACGTTGAAACTTATAACAACTTGCCAGCAATCATGCTTCGTGGACCAGAGTGGTATATCGGTTTATCAGCTGGTAAATCAAAAGATCCAGGCACTAAAATTTATGGTGCATCAGGTAAAGTTAAATTCCCTGGTCTTTGGGAATTGCCGTTTGGTACAACTGCACGTGAAGTCATTGAAGATCATGCAGGTGGTATGCGTGAGGGCTTAAAGCTCAAAGCATGGTTGCCAGGTGGTGCTTCAACTGACTTTTTACCAGCAGATACCATTGATTTACCAATGGATGCGGACACGATTATGAAAGCAGGTTCTCGTTTGGGAACATGTTTGTTAATGGTGGTAGACGAAACTCAATGTATGGTATCGCTCACTCGTAACTTAGAAGAGTTCTTTGCGCGTGAATCATGTGGTTTCTGTACACCGTGCCGTGATGGTTTGCCATGGGCTGTTAAAGCGCTTAAAGCACTTGAAGCAGGCGAAGGTAAGAAAGAAGATATCGACCATTTACAAGAACTAACTCGTAAATTATGGATTGGTAAAACTTTCTGTGCCCACGCACCAGGTGCGATGGAGCCGCTTATGGGCGCACTCAAACATTTCCGTGGTGAGTTTGAAGCGAAAGTGACGAATCGTCCTGTCGTGCAAACCAGCAACGTAGAACAAGCTTAAGGAATTCGACTATGGCTACAATTCATGTCGATGGAAAATCGTATGAAGTCAACGGCTCGGAAAACTTGCTACAAGCATGTTTGAGTCTGGGCATCGACATCCCATATTTTTGTTGGCATCCATCCTTAGGTTCGGTTGGTTCTTGCCGTCAATGTGCTGTTACGCAATATGCGAATCCAGAAGATACGCGTGGTCGTTTGGTCATGTCTTGCATGACACCAGCATCTGACAATACCTATATCTCAATTGAAGACAAAGAAGCAACGGATTTCCGTGCATCTATTGTTGAATTTTTGATGACCAACCATCCGCACGACTGTCCAGTTTGTGAAGAGGGTGGTCACTGTCATTTACAAGATATGACTGTAATGACAGGTCATGACCGTCGTCGCTATCGTTTTACAAAACGTACGCATTACAACCAAGAACTCGGCTCATTCATTGCACATGAAATGAACCGCTGTATTGCTTGTTACCGTTGTGTTCGTTACTACAAAGACTATGCAGGCGGTACAGATTTTGGTGTCTATGCCAATGCATCTCGTGTTTACTTTGGTCGTCCAGAATCAGGTACTTTAGAGTCTGAATTCTCTGGTAACTTGACTGAAGTATGTCCAACAGGTGTATTCACTGATAAGACTCATTCAGAGCGTTATAACCGTAAGTGGGACATGCAGTATGCACCAAGCGTGTGTCAAGGCTGTTCTTCTGGCTGTAACATTTCTCCGGGTGAACGCTATGGTGAAATTCGTCGTGTAGAAAACCGTTTTAATGGTTCGGTTAACCAATACTTCCTTTGTGACAAAGGTCGTTTTGGTACAGGTTATGTCAACCGTGCAGACCGTCCACGTCAGCCTCAGTTCCGTAATGGCGAAACTGTTGCAACTGTTTCTGTCGATCAAGCTCTCGATCAAGCGATTGCGAAGCTTCAAGGCAAAAAAGTTTTGGGTATTGGTTCTCCTCGTGCAAGCTTGGAATCAAATTACGCATTACGTGAGCTTGTAGGTCAGGCAAATTACTCAACTGGTATTGCACAAAAAGAGCAAAAGCTTGTTGAACTTGCTGCATCTATCATGCAAACCGAGGGTATTTACAACCCGAACATGCGTGAAATTGAAAGCTATGATGCTGTTCTGATCTTAGGTGAAGACCTAACTCAAACTGCACCTCGCATGGCATTGTCTGTTCGCCAAGCTGCGAAAAACAAAGCACGCGAAATGGCTGCAAAAACACGTACACCAGATTGGTTGGCTGAGCCTGTACAACGTATTGGTCAAGAAGCAAAATCTCCGGTTTACATTTTAGCTGCAACTCAAACTCGTCTTGCTGACATTGCAACTGGTGAAGTTGTTGCTTCTCCAAATGACATCGCGCGTTTAGGCTTTGCAGTTGCTGCGGCAGTAAGTGGTGAAGTTGTAAGTGGTTTAGATGAAGATGCAAAAGCATTTGCTCAAACCATTGCCGACACTCTAAAAGCAGCAAACAAACCATTAATTATTGCGGGTACAAGCTTGCAAGATGCTTCTATTATGGAAGCTGCTGCACAGTTAACTCAGAACTTAGGTTCTAAAGCTGGTTTAAGTCTTGTAGTTCCTGAAGTGAACTCTATGGGCTTGGCATTGTTTGGTGGTTTAAGCCTTGAACAAGCATTTGCTCAAGACTACGACACACTGGTTATTGTTGAAAATGACTTGTTCCGTCGTTTACCTGCTGCACAAGTAAAAGCTGCATTAGACAAAGCTGAAACAGTAATTGTGCTTGATCACAGTGAAACTGAAACTGTGAAACAGGCTGATATCGTTCTTTCAGCAGCAAGCTTTGCAGAGGGTGACGGTACTGTTGTAAGCCAAGAAGGTCGTGCACAGCGCTTCTATCAAGTTTACGATCCAAGTTACTACAAACCTGAATATGCAATTAAAGAATCATGGCGCTGGTTACATGCCATTGAAACTGGCATTAAAGGTAAAGCTGTAGATTGGACATTGCTTGACGATGTAATTGAGAGCATCGTGAAAAATGTACCAGTACTCGAAGCTATCCAAGATGTAGCACCAGATGCGGGTTACCGTGTACATGGCTTGAAAATCGCGCGTGAACCACGTCGTTATTCGGGTCGTACAGCAATGCGTGCGCCGTTATCGGTTCATGAGCCTAAACAGCCTACCGATCCAGATTCAGCATTAACATTCTCAATGGAAGGTTATGTTGGCCCGCAAAAAGCATCATCATTAGTACCATTTGCATGGGCTCCAGGTTGGAACTCTCCACAATCTTGGAACAAATACCAAGATGAAGTCGGTGGTCACTTAAAAGGTGGTGATTCGGGTGTTCGTTTATTCGATCGCTTGGCAAAACGCCCTGCACGTAGCTATGTTGCTCCAGTGCCGGTTGTTGCAAACCCTGAAAGTTTCCGCTTAGTACCAATGCATCATATTTTTGGTTCTGGTGAATTCACGATTAAAACACCTGCAATGGAAACTCGTATTCCTGAAGCTGTGTTTGCAGTGGGCGAACAAGATGCAACTCGTTTGAACCTTCAAGAAGGTCAACGCATTACGGTAAAAGCAGGCGAAACGACTGTGAGCTTGCCGGTACAAGTAATTGAATATTTACCTACAGGTTATATTGGTTACCCAGTTGGTTTAGCACCAATGGTGTCACTAGCTGAGCCTGTTTCAGTGGCTTTAGGAGTGTAATTCATGAATCAAGAAATTATACGTCAAACGCCACTTTGGGCTGAGAACTGGCCGATTGCTTACGCTGTCGTTCAAGCAGTTGTGATTTTGCTTGTTGTAGTTTTAGTTGCAGCGTTGATGTCTTTTATTGAGCGTCGTTTACTTGCTTGGTGGCAAGACCGTTATGGTCCAAACCGTGTTGGTCCTGGTGGTATGTTCCAGATCGTTGCCGACATGCTCAAGATCATGTTCAAAGAAGACTGGACACCAAAATTTGCTGACAAACTTACATTCCGTTTAGCACCAGCTGTTGCAATGGCAACAGCGGTTCTTTCATTCATGGTAATCCCGGTGAGTCCTTCACTGGGTGTTGCCGACATGAGTATCGGTTTGCTGTTCTTTATGGCAATGGCTGGTATTGCTGTCTATGCAGTATTGTTTGGTGGCTGGGCTTCAAATAACAAATACTCATTGCTTGGTGGTTTACGTTCGGCTGCTCAAACCATTTCTTATGAAGTGTTCTTGGGTATCTCATTGATGGGTGTGGTTGCAATTGCAGGCTCATTTAACCTTCGTGAAATTGTTGAAGCACAACGCGATGTTTGGTTCGTTATTCCACAATTCTTAGGTTTCTTGATTTTTGTGGTTGCTGGTGTTGCGGTAACTCACCGTCATCCATTTGACCAACCAGAAGCAGAACAAGAATTGGCTGAAGGTTACCATGTTGAATATGGTGGTATGAAATGGGGTATGTTCTTCGTTGCTGAATATGTCAACGTGGTACTGATCTCTGCATTGATCGTGACTTTATTCTTCGGTGGCTGGTTAGCACCATTCAATTTAGAAATTCCATTTGTTCCGCCAGTATTCTGGTTTGTGATTAAAACAGCATTCTTTGTAATGATGTTTGTTTTGGCACGTGGTTCTTTAATGCGTCCACGTTATGACCAAGTCATGAACTTTGGTTGGAAAATTTGTTTGCCATTGGCGTTGGTCAACTTGTTAGTGACTGGTGCTGTGATTCTGATGAATCAGGCCTAGGACAGCAGGGAGTACAAAATGTATAAATTTCTAGCTGGATTTGGATCAATTGTACGTACGTTACTTATGGTATTTAGCCATGCAACGCGTAAACGTGACACGATTTTATATCCAGAAGTTCCGGCTGAACAGATTGTGCCGCCACGCTTTCGTGGTCGTATCGTATTAACGCGTGACCCTGATGGGGAAGAGCGTTGCGTAGCATGTAACCTATGTGCGGTTGCATGTCCAGTTGGCTGTATTTCATTACAAAAAGCAGAAACAGAAGATGGTCGTTGGTATCCGGAGTTTTTCCGTATCAACTTCTCACGTTGTATTTTCTGCGGTATGTGTGAAGAAGCATGTCCAACAACTGCGATTCAGCTCACACCAGACTTCGAGTTAGGCGAATACGTACGTCAAGATCTTGTTTATGAGAAAGAAAACTTACTCATTTCAGGTCCGGGCAAATACCCAGACTACAACTTCTACCGTGTAACGGGTATGGCGATTAACGGTAAAGAGAAAGGTCAAGCACAAAAAGAAAGTGCACCAATCGATGTACGGAGTCTATTACCATGATGTGGCCGTTTTATTTGATGGCACTCGTGGCCATCGTTTCTACGGTTCGTGTAGTGACTAACACGAACCCTGTACACGCTTTACTTAGTCTAATTGTTTCATTGCTTGCTGTTGCTGGCATTTTCATGATCGTGGGGGCGCCTTTTGCAGGTGCTCTTGAAATCATCGTCTATGCCGGAGCGATTATGGTTCTGTTTGTCTTCGTGGTGATGATGTTGAATTTAGGTCAACACACCGTTGAACAAGAACGTAAATGGCTTTCTTCAGATGCTTGGGCATATCCAGCACTCATGAGTTTTTTACTCGGCTTGCTTTTAGTTTGGATGCTTGGTGGTGAATACACTACTATTTCAGCACCGCTTGGGGCACAAGTGATTGGACCAAAAGTCGTTGGTCAAGCACTCTTTACTCACTACTTATTATTGGTTGAAGTTGCCGCGATGTTATTGCTAGCAGCCCTTGTTGCAGCATACCACTTAGGTAAACGTGAACCAGGTGCAGAAGAGGAAAAAGAATAATGGGCCAGATTCCTTTAGAACATGGTTTGATTGTTGCAACCATCCTTTTTGCACTCGGTTTTTACGGTGTAATGGTGCGACGTAACCTATTATTTATGTTAATGAGCCTTGAGATCATGATGAATGCTGCAGCATTGGCATTTGTTCTTGCGGGTAGCGTATGGGCACAACCAGATGGACAAGTAATGTTCATCCTGATTTTGACCCTTGCAGCAGCAGAGGCATGTATCGGTCTTGCGATTGTCCTTCAGTTCTATCATCGCTTCCATCATTTGGATGTGGATGCTGCTAGTGAGATGCGCGGATGAGTTATTTATATCTAACAGTATTATTTCCGCTAATCGGTTTTATTTTATTGGCGGCGGGACGAGACAAACTCTCTGAAAACATTGCAGCAGTAATTGGTGTAGGTTCTGTAGGTTTATCTGCATTATTTGCACTTATTGCTGGAATGGCATTTACCACGAGTGGTCAGCAAGTTTTTGTTCAAAACTTGTGGACATGGTTCAATGTTGGCGGTTTTGCCCCTGGCATTAGCTTACATCTAGACGGCTTATCTTTACTCATGATGGGCATGATCACGGGTGTTGGTTTCTTAATCCACATCTTTGCGTCATGGTACATGCGTGGTGAAGAGGGCTATGCGCGTTTCTTCTCTTATTTTAACCTGTTCGTTGCGAGCATGCTTGTGCTTGTATTGGGTGACAACTTGGCGTTGTTATTCTTGGGTTGGGAAGGTGTAGGTCTTTGCTCTTACTTGCTGATCGGTTTCTATTATGCAAACCCTGCAAATGGTTGGGCAGCGATCAAAGCATTTACAGTGACCCGCGTTGGTGACGTATTCTTGCTTATTGCTTTATTCTTGCTTTACCAACAATTTGGTACGCTAAATACTCAGTACATCGTTGAACACGCAGCAGAAGTAATGACGAAGAGCTCGTCACTTACCATCTGGACTGCATTAATGTTGTTCTTAGGTGCGGCTGGTAAATCTGCTCAAATTCCATTGCAAACATGGTTGGCAGATGCGATGGCAGGTCCAACACCTGTTTCTGCATTGATCCACGCTGCAACAATGGTAACGGCTGGTGTGTACTTATGCTGTCGTCTATTCAGCGTATTTGAACTTGCTCCTGAAGTGATGCAATTCATTTCAGTAACTGGCGCAGTAACTTTGTTAGTTGCAGGTTTTGCTGCACTCGTTCAAACAGATATCAAACGTATCTTGGCTTACTCAACAATGAGTCAGCTTGGTTATATGTTTATGGCTGTAGGTGCGGAAGCTTATCAAGCTGGCTTGTTCCACATGTTGGCTCACGCATTCTTTAAGGCATTATTATTCTTGTCTTCTGGTGCGGTTATTCTGGCTTACCATCACGAGCAAAACATTTTCAAAATGGGTGGTTTGTTCAAACGTAACAAATTCCTGTTTGCTTGTTTCGCGATTGGTGGCGGTGCATTAGCAGCGATTCCATTCTTGACTATCGGCTTCTTCTCTAAAGATGCGATTCTTGGTGAAGTTTGGGTACAAGGTCAATCAGTTGCCCTATATCACACCTTATATTGGGTGGGTGTAGCAGGTGCATTCCTGACTTCAATCTATACATTCCGTTTAATCTGGGTTGTATTCTTTGGTCAAGAAAACACGCCTTACCATGAAATTAAGGGTGCAACTTACTGGGCTCCATTGGGTATTTTAGCTGTATTGTCTACTTTTGTAGGTGCAATCTTAAAAGCTCCAGTAGCAGGTATTCTGAATACTGCAAAAATTCCTGAATTCCATGTAGCTGAACAATTTGTAGAAGGCATGCATGGGGCAGAGCATTTAGCGGTAGGTATTGCGCTAGTTGGTCTAGTTGTTGGTATAGCATTATTTACATTTGCTTATGGTGCAGTGAAATCATTTGCTCAAACAAGTTTGGGTTCAGGTTTGGCACATATTTGCCGTACCGCTTTTGGTTTTGATGCGTTGTATGACATCGTTTTTGTTAAACCTTATTTATTCTTCGCCAAAATCTTTGGCCGTGATCCGATTGACGGTTTGTGGTTGGTTCTTCCTGCACTCGTGAAAGGCGGAAACAGTTTTACAAGCTCACGTCAAACAGGTTCATTGCGTGAATACGCATCAAGCATGTCACTCGGTGTAGTGGTGTTATTGATGATCTTGATCGTTATTCAGGTAGTGGGGAAATAAAATGGAAAACAATTTAATTTTACCCGCGCTGATCCTTGTTCCGTTCATTGCCGGTTTTATTTGTTGGTTAGTCGATAAGCTCGACAAAACTTTGCCACGTTGGATTGCCTTAATTGGTATGCTCATTACTTTGGGCTTGGGTCTTGCGCTTTGGCAAAGCGGAACTTATAGCTACGAGTTGGGTTCTAAGATCCCAACTTGGTCTGCTGAGTTCTATTTACCGTGGATTCAATCACTCGGTATTGGCATTCACTTAGCTGTGGATGGTTTATCTTTACTCATGGTGTTATTAACAGCGTTACTTGGTGTACTTGCTGTTGGTTGTTCATGGGGCGAGATTCAAAAGAACGTTGGTTTCTTCCATTTAAACCTCTTATGGAGTTTAGGTGGTGTTATCGGTGTATTTTTAGCGATTGACCTGTTCTTGTTCTTCTTCTTCTGGGAGATGATGCTTGTACCAATCTACTTCTTGATTGCGTTATGGGGTCATAAAGGTTCGAACGGTCGTTCACGTGTTTACGCTGCGACTAAGTTCTTCCTTTACACGCAGATTGCTGGTCTAGTGATGTTAATCGGTATCCTTGGTCTTGTGGTTTATGGCTACATGATGACAGGCATGATCGGTTTCGATTACAACTATTTATTAGCTGTAGCTAACCATTTACCTGCGGGCTTAGCATACGGTTTCATGATCTGTTTCTTCATCGGTTTTGCGGTGAAGTTACCAGTATTCCCATTACACGGTTGGTTACCAGATGCGCATGCTCAAGCACCTACAGCGGGTTCTGTAGACTTAGCAGGTATCTTGATTAAAACAGCTGCGTATGGCTTGCTTCGTTTTGTTATTCCATTCTTCCCGACAGCTTCTGCACAATTTGCAGACATTGCGATTATTTTCGGTTTGATTGGCATTTTCTACGGCGCATGGTGTGCTTACCAGCAAACTGACATGAAACGTTTACTTGCGTATACGTCGATTTCACATATGGGCTTTATCTTACTTGCAATCTACGCAGGTAACATTTTGACCTTCCAAGGTCTAATGATCATGATGTTGGCACATGGTTTGTCATCAGCTGCATTGTTCATTATGTCTGGTCAAATCTACGAACGTTTACATACACGTGATTTACGTTTAATGGGTGGTCTTCGTGGCCAGCTTCAGTACTTGCCATTTTTCTTAATGTTCTTCGTTGCTGCTCTTGTAGGTGTGCCGGGTCTAGGTAACTTTATTGGTGAATTCCTGATTTTGATGGGTTCATTTAATAAATATCCTGTCTTCACGATTCTTGCTTCTATCAGCCTTGTATTCGCAGGTTTATATGGCTTGATCTTGATTCACCGTGCTTTGTTTGGTGAACCAAATCCTGAACAAAAGCAACATTACACTAGTCCATTGAAAGACTTATCTGCTCGTGAAGTTGGTATTTTGATGATTTGTGCGATTGGTCTCGTTTGGCTTGGTATCTACCCACAAACATTCTTGGATGTATCTCATTCAAGCATGCAGTGGTTGGTCAATAGTTATGTGCCAGTACAAGAAGTCGTTGAAACTGTTCAGCAAACAGCTACTCAACTTGACCATGTGGAGATCCAATAATCATGAACTTCACAGTATCATACTCTACGCTTATGCCTTTAACTCCGGTGATGATTGTTGCTTTGACAACAATCGTCGTCATGTTGTTAATTTCTATTAAGCGTAATCATAATTTAATCGCAACGACTTCTGTTGTTGGTTTAAACCTCGCTGCACTTTATATTTTATTTGCAGTATTTGGCGGTAAGTTTGTACCGGCAAATGTGATGGGCATGTTTATGGTTGATCCATTTACCATGTTCTATCAATTTATGATTTTGATTGCGGCATTGGCTTGTTGTACTTTGTCTCACGCCTATATCGAAACTTATAAAGACAACCGCGAAGAATTATACCTTTTGTTACTTGCTTCAGTAGCAGGTGCAATGTTGATGGTTGCAAGTTCTCACTACGCGTCGTTCTTCATTAGCCTTGAGTTAATGTCGATTCCTGTATATGGCTTACTTGCTTATACGTATCAACGTAGTAATTCACTTGAAGCGGGTATTAAATACCTTGTACTTTCAGCAACAGCTTCTGCAATGTTGTTGATGGGTATGGCATATATCTATGCATATACTGGTTCGCTTTCATTCTATGATTCTGTACAAGCATTATTTGAAGCAATCAAACAGCCAATGGTGTTATTAGGTTTAGCACTTATTATCTTTGCTGTTGCATTTAAATTGTCGCTTGCACCGTTCCATAAATGGACACCGGATGTATATGCAGGTGCGCCAGCACCAATGGCAACTTTCTTAGCGACTGCTGCTAAAGTTGCAACAATTGGTTTATTCGTGCGCTATATGCTTGCTTCGGGCGCAATGATGGTGAACTCGTTAGTAACTATTTTGACAATCATTGCTGTATTGTCGATTTTGGTTGGTAACTTACTCGCCGTTCGTCAAGTTAACTTAAAACGTATTCTTGGTTATTCATCTATTGCTCATTTTGGTTATTTGTTAATTGCTTTAATTAGCATGACTTATGCAAGCTTGGGCAGCGTAACTGTATATGTGGTGTCTTATGTATTAACAACTATCGGTGCCTTTGGTGCGGTAGCGTTAATGTCTAGCCCATATAACAACGTAGATGAAGCGCAAAGTCTTGCAGACTACCGTGGTTTATTCTGGCGCCGTCCAGTACTTACAGCAACTTTAACAGTCATGATGTTGTCTCTGGCTGGTATTCCATTAACAGCAGGCTTCATTGGTAAGTTCTTGGTGGTAATGGCAGCTGTAACAACTCAACACTGGTTCTTAGCTGCAATGATTATTGTGGGTAGTGGTATTGGTTTGTACTATTACTTACGTGTGATGGTTGTCATGTATATGACACCACCAGAAACTCCTCGTATTGATGCAGATGCTCATTGGGGACAAAAAGTGGGTGGTTTAATGGTATTGGCTGCTGCTGCATTAGTTATTATTTTGGGTGTTTACCCAGATCCAATGATTAATTTGGCATTAAAAGCAGAAATTTTATCTCCATTACATTTCATGCTTTCACAACAGTAAGTCTGGTGTACAAAAAAGCCTCCAAAACTGGAGGCTTTTTTTTATTGAGCATTAAAAAAAGATTATAATAAATACGTTTTTATATTTTTAGGTAACATCTGTGGCCATTCAAGAAATTCGTCACCCACTTATTCGTCATAAATTAGGTTTGTTACGTCGTGCTGATATCAGTACCAAGAACTTCCGTGAGCTTGCTCAGGAAGTGACTATGTTATTGACGTATGAAGCAACAAAAGATTTACCAGTTGTGGATTGCGAAATTGATGGATGGGCTGGAACTGTTACTACACAGCGTATTGCTGGTAAGAAAATAACGATTGTACCGATTTTACGTGCCGGAATTGGTATGTTGGATGGTGTGCTTAACCTAATTCCAAGCGCAAAAGTGAGTGTTTTAGGTCTTGAGCGTAATGAGGAAACATTAGAAGTTCGTACTTATTATAAAAAACTAGTTCCAGATGTCGCTAACCGTCTTGCGATGATTATTGATCCAATGTTGGCAACAGGTAATTCTTTAGTTGCTGCTATTGATGTGTTAAAGGCGAGTGGGTGTAAAGATATCCGTGTTATGGTGTTAGTTGCCGCTCCAGAAGGTGTTGCTAAAGTTGAAGCAGCTCATCCAGATGTGCAAATTTATACAGCATCTATTGATAATGGCTTAAATGAACAAGGTTATATTGTTCCTGGCTTGGGCGATGCTGGCGATAAAATTTTTGGTAGTGTACAAAAAGATTAATTTTTTGAAATCGTAATAAAAAGAGACTTCATTAAACCGTATAATTTTAAAACGGAATCGTGAGTCTCTTTTTTATTTACCGCAACAACTGGATTGGAAAAGTAGGGGAAAGATGATGAAGCAAGAGTTTTATACTGGATGGGTAAAACAATATAACCCTGATAAAGGGTTTGGTTTTATTGAAACTACAGAAGGAGATATTTTCTTTCATATTTCTGATTTCTCTGCATCAGAGGGCGAACCGAAAAGAAATGAAAAAGTAAGATTCCTTGCCGCAGATAATCAGGGCAAATTTAAAGCGATCAAAATTGAGCGTGTTGACCCAAATCCTGCGAAAACCAAGAAAAATAAAATTGCGGATCACAATAAAGCGATCACAAGCGAATTGTTGTCAAATTTTCGACGTTAATGAATGAAAAGATCAGGTTTTAAACCTGATCTTCACAAAATTGTAAGAATGCTTTGAGACCTGGACCTTGATACTTTTGACGGTGTACTAACATATAAAGTGGGCGGGTAAGCTGCCAGAATGGCGTATCTAAAATCACTAATTGACCCTTTTCAATTAGAGGTTCAATAGCAAGTTTAGAAATACATGACATACCTAAACCGCCAGCAACGATTTTTAAGATTGCTTCATTGTGACCCAGGGTTAAGCGAATATTCGCGTCTGGTAGATCTTGCAATATAGCGTTATCAAATACTTCACGCGTTCCTGAACCTTCTTCACGTAAAATCCATTCGACTTGAAGAAAATCATGAGCTGTTAAAGGTCTATTTAAGCGTGCTAATGGATGATTTGGGGAACAGCATACTGCAAGCTCATCATCACGCCAATGGATACATTGGAGCTGAGGTAAATGACATGATCCTTCAATTAAAGCTAAATCAAGTTGGAATTGATTAACTGCTTCAATCATTTGGCGTGTATTGCCCACTTGTAATTGTAAATGTGCTTTAGGATGATGCTGTAAAAAGTTTGCCATTAAATCTGGCATGAGGTAATCACTAATCGTTAAAGTGGCCCCAATACGTAAATCAATGCTTTGTAATTCACCTTTTGCAGCTTGTTCAAAAGCTTCACAGCGACCTAATATTTCTAGGGCTTGTGGTAATAAAAAGCGACCTAAATCATTAAGCTGTAATCGTTTACCTAAACGATCAAATAGAGGAGCACCAAGCCCATCCTCTAAATCTGCTAAAGCCATACTTGCTGCACTTTGCGTCAGTCTGACCGCATCACTGGCTTTAGTGACAGTTCCTTCTTGAGCGACTGCTACAAAAACAGCCAACTGGCGTAATGTCATGCGCATGTTTAAAAAGCCTTAACGTTTAAAAGTATTCATTATTTCGGCTGTCATGCTAACATGAGCGCACTATTTCATGCCACGTTGAAATCATGTCAATTGAAAAATTTAGCGTAGAAAAAGTTTTATCTGTACACCGTTGGACCCCAACTCTTTTCAGTTTCACCATGACTCGCCCTGCACATTTTAAATTTACGGCTGGGCAATTTGCACGTATTGGGCTGAAAGTTGGAGATGAGCTTGTTGTTCGTGCTTATTCGGTCGTCTCCTCACCATTTGATGAAACGCTTGAATTCTTTTCGATTGTAGTGCCCGACGGTGCATTTACATCAAATCTTCAACATCTAAAAGTAGATGATGAGCTTTACTTAGAAAAAATACCTTATGGCTATTTGACCTTAGCTCGCTATCAACAACCTTTACCGCATGATTTATGGTTACTGGCAACAGGTACTGGTTTAGCTCCATTTTTATCGATGCTACAAGACTTTGAAACTTGGTCTAATTATCAAAAGATTAATTTGGTTTACAGTGTTCGTACTGAAGCTGAATTAGCGTATGTCGATCGTATTCAAGAGATTGCTGAAACTTTTGGAGAAGGGCACGATGGTTTTAAATTTATTTCAATTATTACCCGTGATCCATCTGCGCCTTTACATGAGCGTTTACCAATTTTGATTGAAAATGGTGAACTAGAAAAATCTGCTGGTATAGAACTGAACCCTGCCACTAGCCATGTCATGCTTTGCGGAAATCCGCAAATGGTAGATGACACTAAAGAGGCTTTAAAACGACGTGGTTTGACGATGAATCGTCGAGGTGAGGGAAATATTGCGGTAGAAAATTACTGGTAATAAATCTTATTTTGGAATTACTTAAAAATTAATTTTATGGATATGTTTATTAGTGGACAAACATATCCATAAATTCGCGAATTTCTGCGATTGCACTATCTACATCAGTTGAGAGCCAAGTTGGTTCAAAAAGACCTGCATAATGTTCCAAACGATCTTGAGGGACAACTAAGCGAACAGGGCAGTCTTCTTCAAGCAAACGCCAAGGTAAAATCGGAACTTCATTATCCAAAAAAATATTGATATTACGAATATCAACAATCATGGCATTAATGCAGTCAGGAAATGGCATGACGGAAAATTCTTCGGTACGGCGACGAAAATACTCTAAATCACCCCATTTGAGTTCATAACTTGGTTTATTAAATTCAATAATACCAATGAGATGTTCGTCTCTCGTCTGATGTAAATAACATTGATGTGTGACGTCAGTGTCGAGATCAAGTGTTACGTTTTGCTGACGATACATCATAAAATAGAGCAGCTTTAAAACAAGGGGGCTTATTATAGCCTATTTTATAAAAAGTGAGCGCTAAAACATATTGTATTACAAATAGAACATTGAAGAAGCTCGGGCATAACTCATCATTATTTTTAAAGGGCAAAATAATTTCGCCTAAATTTTATACTGTTTTTATGATTTTAATAGTAGAGTTTTGCAACCACAGACACCTTAGAATAATGCTTTTTCACACAATGCAACAAACGAAATTGCTATGATGATTATAAAGTTAATGATAAAAGAAGAGGGGAAAGAAGATGCATGATTTTTCAAAACCACCTCATGTGACGAGTCCTGAAGAAACTGCGAAAAAAAGAAGATTGCCAGTTTACATTTTAATTATTGTTGGGCTTTTTCTTATTGCATTGATCGTCTACATGGTTGCTGATCACAGCAAAACACCTAAAGAAGAAGCCGCTTTTCAACATGAGGCCACACCACATGTCATTAAGAGCACTTCAGATTTGAATATTTATAAAGGGTAATAAGCTAACCAGTATATCTTTATAGAAAGCCTTTAGGACGTGACCTGAAGGCTTTTTTTGCAACCTTTTGCATCAATTTGTTGTATTTATGCAGAACTGTGTTGATTAGAAAATATTCAAAACATAAGGTGAGATAGACCGCATTCATCGTCATTTTTAACAACGAAAAGTGTTTTTCATTATTGAAAGCACTGAAAAGAACATAACAATTGAGGACATAACAATATGAATGAATTTTTTGATGGGCCTCGCGGCGCTCAATTTGATGCGATGTATTACTGGGATCAGTTTCATCCTATTTTAGCTGCAATCGTCATCTTACTTGTAGGCTGGATAATTGCTTTATTGGTTGCGGCAGGTGTAAAAAAACTTCTGCAAAAAGTAAATACCAATGCAAAATTATCTTCAGCAACTGGGCGTGCTCCAAACATAGAAGGTCTTATTTCAAAAGTCGTATTCTGGTTTATTCTAATCTTAGCTGTTGTCGCAGCTCTCAATGTGCTTAACATTAGTGGAGTAAGTGGCCCGTTCAGCAATATGGTGAATCAGGTACTCGTCTATATTCCAAATATTATTGCTGCTGTTGTGGTAGGTTTTATTGGTTGGATCGTTGCTCGACTGGTGCGAGCAGGGGTGACCAATGTTTTATCGCGAACTCAACTTGACGATAAGTTAAGCAGTGAAGTGGGTGTAGGTGGAATTAGCCAGAATATTGGTGAAATTCTTTACTGGCTTGTATTGTTACTTTTCCTTCCGATTGTTCTTTCAATACTAGGATTAACAGGCTTACTGATTCCAGTTCAAAATATGGTAAATGACGCCGTAGCGTTCTTACCAAATATCTTTATTGCTGGCGTTATCGTTTTTGTTGGTTATATCTTGGCAAAAATTGTACGCGGTATTGTTGAAGGTTTGGTAAATAGCTTAGGTGTTCAGGCCCAAGCTGAAAAAATTGGTCTTTTCAAAAACTCTAATGTAGGCAAATTCTTAGGTTCATTTGTTTTTGCAATCATCATTATTACAACGTTGATTGTGGCATTTGAAGCTTTAGGCATTGAGACAATTTCTCAGCCAGCGACAGCAATGCTTAATGAAATCTTGCAGGCAATTCCAAATATTATTGCTGCTGGTTTAATTCTACTGGTTGCTTATATTGTTTCTCGTTTTGTTGGCCGCTTAGTCGCTGAATTAATTGCAGGTACAGGTGTTGATGAAATTCCTAAAAAATTAGATGTACAACGCTTTTTAGGTGAAACTAAAGTTTCTAATGCAGTTGGCTGGCTAATTGTATTCTTTACGATGCTGTTTGCAGTTTCTGAAGCTGCGGATCGTCTTGGTTTCGATCAGATTAGTGGTCTAATCGCAATGTTTATCCATTTCGGTGCAAACATTCTATTGGGCGCAGTAATCTTGGTTATTGGTTTCTGGCTTGCTAATGTTGTGGCAAACGTAGTTCAACGTGGTGAATATAATAGCTCGCGTTGGTTGGGTAGTTTAGTTCGTGTGCTAATTATTGGTCTAGTACTTGCGCTTGGTTTAAGAGCGATGGGTATTGCGGATTCAATCGTTAATCTTGCATTTGGTTTGACTCTAGGCGCAGTTGCAGTTGCTTTCGCTCTTGCATTTGGTTTAGGTGGTCGCCAACCAGCTGAAAGACTATTGAGTGATTTGTTAGATAAAGCTAAAAAAGAAGCTAACGAACCAAATCCTCTGTATCAACCACCTTCTACTACCACTACGAGCACTCCATCTGCCGGTAATTCATCTGCAACGACTACTTCGTCAACATCTACAATTGCACCGACGACAACTTCACCGTCAACCGTGTCATCTGATGCAAAACCAGCTGATTCTGCGCAAGTAAATCCAGCACAACCACCAGTAAATAAACCGTTTGGATCTACTGGAGAAAATGACGAAATTTAGTAGATGAAACTAATTTTTCAGATAAACCGTACAAAAAATCTTTGATTTTTGTGATAAGTTCGACCACTCTATATTGAGTGGTCGTCCTTTTTTGGGCCGTTATAAAAACAAATAAGTGAGGAAAATACGATGAAGAAACCAGGTCGTTTTTTAGCACCGATTGTCATTGCGGGAATTACCGTAGGTTTTTTAGCAAGTGCTTATAAATTTGTCTTTAACAAATCTAATTCATCAAAACAGACAACAACTCATACGCGTAATTCTGAAAATTCGTCAAATGATTCGAAAGCATCAAATTAGCTTCTTTGTCATTTAAACATATTGTGCTGCTGCATAAGCGGAAGACCAAGCCCATTGGAAGTTATAACCTCCTAAGTGGCCAGTTACATCAAGTACTTCGCCAATAAAAAATAGTCCTTTTTGCTTTTTACTTTCCATGGTTTTGGAAGATACTTCAGTTGTATCCACTCCACCTAAAGTAACTTCGGCAGTACGATATCCTTCTGTACCTGATGGTTTGACAGTAAAACCATGTAGTTGCTCGGCAATATGATCTAACAGTGCATCACTGATATTACCAATCGCTATTTCACTCTGCTCTGGCCAGATGAGTTGCTGTAACTCTTGGACAATACTTTTCGCGGTAAACTCGCTAAGAAGGGTACGTAATAGAACTTTGGGTTGCGCTTTCTTTTTATCTTTTAAATAAGTTGCTAAATCTTGGCTTGGGAAAAAGTCAATTTTGAAGCTTTCTCCCGAGTTCCAATAGTTTGAAAGCTGCAAAGAACTTGGTCCACTTAAACCACGATGCGTAAATAATAATGCTTCAGTAAAGCTATTTTTCGAGTTACTGAGTGTCACATCTAAAGCATTACCACTTAGACGTGTAGTGACCTCTTTAATATGATCTGAAAAAGTAAATGGAACTAAACCTGCACGAGTTGGGTAAACCTGATGTCCAAACTTTTGTGCCAGTTCATAGCCAAACCCAGAACCACCAAGAGTCGGAATAGATAAGCCGCCTGTAGCCACCACTAATGACTCACAACTAAACCGACCTTGGTTTGTGTGTACAGTAAAACCGCCTTGTTCTAATGGATCAATCTGGACAGCTTCGCATTGGGTTTGAATATCAACGTTGTTGGTTTTATTGCATTCACTCACCAGCATTTCTAAAATTTCTTTAGCGCCATTTAGTGTGAATAACTGCCCGTGTTTTCGTTCTTCATAAGCAATTTTATAATCACATACCAAACCAATAAAGTCCCAGTTGCTATAGCGTGATAGGGCAGAAATAACAAAGTGTGGATTATGAGAAATATAGTTGTCAGGCTCTACATACAAGTTAGTAAAGTTACACTTACCACCGCCTGACATTAAAATCTTTTTACCAATTTTATTGGCTTTTTCTAAAATTAAAACCGAGCGCCCTCGTTTAGCAGCATGTGCAGCCAACATGAGTCCAGAAGCACCTGCACCTAAGACAATGACATCGACATGACTGTTAGACATAAGAGATTCTCGATTAATCGTGAAAATTTAAAAGGGGCATATACTATCATGCCGAGCCTTAGTCGTGCTAAAGACATTTACTGCTGTGGGTAATAATACGACCTGAACATAAGTAAGTTATTGATGTGATTTATTTCTTATATCTGCCTGTAAACCACCTGAGTGGATTGCCAGAATGCGAGTTCCCTCAGCAAAGTAATTATTTTTTATAAGATCAAGCAGACCAAACACCATCTTTCCCGTATAGATCGGTTCCAGTGGTACGGCATGTTGCTCTTCAAAATTTTCTATAAATGCCAATAGCTCGGGTGAGGTTTTTGCATATCCGCCACAGCAGTATGCATCTATCAGTGACCAATTTTGTTTTTTAGTCCACTGCCGAATTTCTTGTTGTAAAAAATCACCTTTTAGAGCCGAAAATCCTAAAATCTTTTGATGCGATGCACTTCGCTCAATGAGCCCTGAAATCGTTCCGCCAGTTCCGACTGCACAGCAAATTACATCATATTGCTCTAAATCGCTTTGACTGAGAATTTCCTGACAACCTTGAACTGCCAGTTCATTAGAACCACCTTCAGGAATAATGAAAGTTTCAGGAAATTGATGGTGTAACTGTTGAAGATAGTTGGCATCATCTCGTAATCGATATTCATGGCGTGAGACAAAATGTAGCTGCATTCCTAAGCTTTGGACTCTTGCTAAGGTTGGATTAAGAGGTTTGTCAGCTAACTCTTCTCCACGAATAATGCCTATACTTTTTAAACCAAAAAGATGAGCTGCATAGGCAGTTGCGGCAATATGATTGGAATAAGCCCCACCAAAAGTCAAAATACTTGATAAATTTTGTTGTTTTGCGGCAAGCAAATTGTATTTCAATTTGAAAAACTTATTACCCGAGATTTGAGGATGAACTAAATCTAATCGCTTAATGTCGAGATGAACAGATGAGGGGAGTTCAATGTGTTGGCAGGAGATAGGCTGGGCAATGTGATCAAACATTAGAAATTGAGAAAAATAATGATTGATCACATTGTAGCTTTTTAAATAGAGCTTTAAAAAGCTGTTTACGAACTTGTATCGACAGAAGTAACCACTGACATGCCAGGGCGTAAATGTTCCATTCCTTCCTGATTTGGATCAATGGTAATACGTACCGCAATTCGTTGAACCACTTTGGTAAAGTTTCCTGTTGCATTATCAGGCTTTAACACACTGAACTCAGAACCCGCAGCAGGTGAGATCTGTTCAACATGTCCTGTAAATTTTTTATGTTTCATGGCGTCGACTGTGAACCATGCTTTTTGACCGATTCGCATATTAGCAATTTGGGTCTCTTTGAAGTTAGCGATTACCCAAGTTTGCTGTGGGATGAGGTAGAGTAATTGGGAGCCTGCTGCTACATATTGCCCAACACGAGGGTTCACCTCACCAAGTTGACCATCCATTGGTGCAACAATGACACTGTAATCTTTGGTAGTTTGTGCCTGATCTAATTGTGCTTTAGCGCTGGAAACTTGTGCTTCTAAACCTGCTTCTGCGACTTGTGCCGTTTTAAGTGCTTCTTTGGCAACTAAAACGTTAGCCTCTGCCTGTTTAAGGGCTGCAAGGTTATTTTCAGCATCTGCAGCAGCTTTATCTTGTTCAGATTTAGAGGCTGCTCCGCTATTTCCTAACTGTTGATAGCGTCTAAGTTGGGCTAAAGAGAGATCATATTGAGCTCTAACTTGTTCAACTTTAGCTTGTGCAGCCACAATATCAGCTTGTTTTTGAGCAATGGACTGGGTTTGATTGGCTAAAGTATTTTTAGCTTGTTCAACCCCTGAGGCCGCTTGCGCTACTTTTTGGTCATAAGTAGTGGCATCGATATGCATGAGGACTTGACCCTTTTTGACATGGTCAAAGTCCTTAACAACTACATCCTTTACGTAGCCATTAATTTGTGACGATAAAATCGTTGTCTTACCTTTTACATAACTATTGTCAGTTTGCTGAACACTCGTTGCGAAAGGGCCGATTCTCCATGCCCATAAAATCACTAAAATACCGACAATAAGAACACCTAACATCCATAATAAAGTTGAGCGTTTTGTCGGAATCAGTTTACTTGCAGGTGCAGGTGTTGGCTCATTGGCAGGAGCCTGAGCAGGGGTTTGTTCCGATTTGTTTTGATCATCTGACATATATCAATCTCAATTTCTATTTCATCAATAATGAAAGCCATTAAGGACGGCTAATTCCTCTACGTTGTAAATATTTACTTCGTGCAATATTAAAACCACCCCACAAGAGTAGTGCGACAGCAAAAATACCGTTTAATGCAATTACATCATTGTAGGCACGCACTTGGGCTTCACGAGTGACCACCTGATTAAGCGAACGCATGGATTGTGCTGTTTGTAATGCTGGGTCAGTCGTAGTAACTGATGCACTGTGTTGATAGGTAGAGAGTCTTTGAGCGACTAGAGGGTCTGCTTGTTCTAAATCTTTAATAATCTCGGCTTGATAGTTTTGCGTGCGGTGTTGTTGATAGGTTGAAAAGAATGAAGACCCGACAAGACCACCGAAAGTTTGGGTTGCAGAAAATAATACGATAAAGGTAACGACATAAGATGGACCTTTAGCAAGTGTCTGTGCAAAGCCAATAAGCAGTAATGGGCCAATAAATAGACCACCAGCAAAGCCGACTAAAAACTGGCTTGCAAAGAAATTGACAGGTCGGACATCACTGGTTAAGTGATAATCTAGTCCACACGCGACTAAAATTAAAAACTCTGCAAAAAGTAAGTGGAAGATAATTCTTTCGCGTGAAAAAGTCAGGGCACTAAAAAGAGTTCCACTTAAAATCCCCACCAAGATGACAACATAGAGTGGAACAAATTGGTCTGGACCCATCCCCATTGTTTTTAAGAAGTTAACCGCTGCATAGCTTTGTTCTGACATTAAAAGCCGAATAGCAAAAGCACCAAAAATGAAACGTAAGGTTGAAGCAGCACCTAACCAACGCGTCATAATTAATGGATTGGCACGATAGTGTTCATAGAGCAACCCAAGAACAACTAAGCTAAAACCTGCAATTAATACGTAAGCAAGCCACTGGCTATTAAACCACCATAAAATTGGGCCTTGTGTGAGCACAATACATAAACAGGCAAAGCCAGGAGCGAGTAAAGCAAAGGTAAAAAAATCTTGCTTCTCAAAAACATAAATTCGTAAGCTACGTGGTAACTTCAATGAAACAACCATGGCTAAACAACAAAGTGCTAAGCCGAGCTCAAACGTATATAGGACAGACCAACTGTCTGTATTTACAAGAAATGGAGAAATAATCCAAGCCAATGGTACGCCGAGTTGCTGGAAACCGAAGGCAATATATATTCCTTTTGCCATGTCTGCTTTTTTAAAAGCTTGCATGGTGTAATACATGCCTAATGAGCTCAGTGGCGCGCCAGCTAAACCGGCCACAACCCGAGCAAATAGCGCCATTTCATAGGTATGCACAAAAATATGTAAGACCAGAACCGCAATAAAAATCACGAGTCCTATTTCTGAAAATACTCTCAGTCCATACTGTTGTCTGGCTTTGAATAAAATCAGGTTTGAGCTAACGTTTGCCATAACATAGGCCGCAGGTAGCCAAGCAGCCTCGGAAGGCGTCAGTCCATACTCACCTTGAATTAAAGGTAAATTCGCCGTAATAAAACCATTACTTAAGCTTGCTGAAAGAGCGACAAATAAACCGATAAAAAAATAAATAAACCGTTTAGGTACAGAATGTGCAATAGCTGCCGGTGAACCTGGTAGAGTCGGTTGCTCTTCTGGGGTCCAGTCGGGTGGTGTTTCTAAATAACGAGGCGTTTTACTCATTCTATCCCTCGAATTTTTTGTATTTGAATACCTTGAAACAGTAATTCAATTGCTCGTTTTGCTAAGCGAGTCTGTTCTTCTGGCTCATGTCCTTGAAATGAAGAACCTAACATTGCATTGATCATTGCATAGTCATCAGCAGTGAGATCAGCTCGGCACAATTTTTGTTCTATCGCATTTTCAATCAGTGGGTTAAGTGCATTATTCCGCCGTTCATAAATTTTTAACATAATTGGATCTTGTCGATCAATCACTCTCCAAAAATCTTGCAAAATTGCAAGTTTAGGAAGTTGTCCAATATGTCCTTCAATTAAACGAAATAAACCATCCTCGAATTGTTGAAAATAAGCTGCTTTTTGCTCTAGCTGTGTAATCGCACGTTCTAAAAGGGCGTTAATTAAAGCTTTGCGATCACCAAAGTTACGATAGAACGTTGCTCTGCCGACACCAGCATGATCAATTACAACCTGTAAAGGGACGTTAATACCATGAATACGAAAGCATTCTTCGGCTGCATTGAGTAATTCATCCCGATTCTGGGCAGCAATTTTTTGACGTTTACTCATGTCATTGGTTGGAGAGTTTTAAAGGTTATATATTTAACGGACATTTTTGTCCGTTGTGAAGATATAAATTGTAAAAACATGAAAATTCAATTTTCATCATTTATATCTTCGCTATTTTTATATGCGTCATAAAAAGCTGTTAGAATAGCGCGCAATTGCATGATGCTAGGTCAATACAATGTTTGAGTCCCTTATTCCTCTTTTTTCAATTGCTATGGCATTGATGCTTGGAGCAATAAGCCCTGGGCCAAGCTTTATTTATGTAGCGCAAAATTCAATTTCTAAATCACGTAAACATGGGTTGTTTACAGCATTAGGGACGGGGACTGGCGCAGCTCTTTTTGGTCTATTAGCAGTTATGGGGTTACAAGCAGTTTTGTTGGCGGTACCTTCTGCTTACTTAATTTTAAAAATTGGTGGTGGGCTTTATTTGCTTTGGCTAGCTTTTAAAATTATTAAACATGCCAAAGAACCTATTGCGATGGAAAACGACGGCAAATCGAAAATGACTTATAAACAAGCATATCGATATGGCTTAATTACCCAGTTAAGTAATCCAAAAATCGCTGTTGTATTAGCCAGTGTATTTACTGCCTTGTTGCCAAAAGAAATCCCAAATTATTACTACGTCGCATTACCAGTGATTTGTTTTATGATTGATGCTGGTTGGTACTCATGTGTGGCAATGCTGTTATCTTCAGAAAAACCTAGAAAAATGTATTTGAAAGCAAAAACTGGCGTTGATCGAGTTGCTGGGAGTATTGTTACTCTACTAGGTTTAAAGCTTATCTTTTTCAAGTAAATAAAGTTTAATTAAAATATCTAAAAGATAAAAAGCCAGACAATTAAAGTCTGGCTTTATTTTTGCGTAAAATATATACAAATTAAAATATCTTTTTTGGCACTTAAACGTTTAAAAAGTGGTAACTTAATAAATAAAACAAAAAGAAATGAGGATCACGTTATGAAAAAACTAATGGTGAGCATTTCTGTAGTTTTTCTCATCTTAACTACAGGATGTGAGATGAGAACGATGAGCAAGCAGCAACCAGCAAATGAACGGACCATGAGTATTGTTGGTACACCTGTGCACGAAAAAGACTATAAGATTTCCGACTTACAAGCCAATAATCGTGAGCAATCCAATTATTAAGTTATTGGTAGGGTGTATCATTTATTGCATTTTTAATGTGGTAAGTGCTTGCGAACCTGCCTCTTTAGATTGGGAGCTTTTTCAGGAAAAGTACGATGTAAATCATGACGGAATGTATAGCTTAAAAGAATTTCAAAGGGTTGAAAATTTCTATCCGTATAACTGGCCGAGCGATAAACGCTTTCAAGGTGAAAACAAGCAAACAGAGCTATTTAATTATTTGGATGAAAATAAGAATGGTTATTTAACAAATGAGGAATTAGGAAACATACATGTTTTGTTTAATAATCCTTGTGAAGGGTGGCCATGGTCGTAATTTAAATTTGTTTATTCATGATTGTTTAAAACTCAGATATTCAAAATAAAAAAGCTCCCAATTTAGGGAGCTTTTTTATGAATCTAGATTAAGAAACTTTATCGCCAGGTTTTGCACCGCTATCTGGAGAAATAATGAAAATACCTTCACCATTTCCAGCAGCAAGTACCATACCGTTTGAAATACCAAAACGCATTTTACGTGGTGCGAGGTTAGCAACCATCACGACTAATTTACCTTTGAGGTCTTCTGGTGCGTATTGGCTACGAATACCACTGAATACATTGCGTGGTTCAGCTTCACCAACGTCTAAAGTAAGTTGAAGTAACTTATCTGAACCTTCAACTGTACCTGCTTCCACGACCTGAGCCACACGTAAGTCAACTTTTAAGAAATCTTCAATACCGATAATTTCAGCTTCACCCACTGCTGGAGTAGGGGCTGCTTTTTTCTCGGCAGATTTCTCTTTTTTCGCTGCTTTAGTTGCTTGTGGAGCAGGAGCACCTAAAGACTCTTTAGAAGCATCAACCATAGCTGCAACAGCTTTTGGATCAACACGCTGCATAAGAGGTTGGAACTGCGCAATTTCATGGCTTAACAGAACTTGTTTACGTGACTCGAAATCGAAGCTTTCAAGTTTTAAGAAATCTTGAACTTGCTGAGCTAAAGTTGGCAGAACTGGAGCTAAGTAAACCGCTAATTGACGGAATAAGTTGATACCAACCGAACATACATCAAGAACTTGTTGTTCTTGACCTTCTTGTTTAGCAAGTGCCCAAGGCTTTTTCTCGTCAATATATTGGTTTGCACGGTCAGCTAGCGCCATAATTTCACGAATAGCTGTAGAGA
The DNA here is from genome assembly GCF_034067285.1 of Acinetobacter pittii. Lineage (NCBI taxonomy): Bacteria > Pseudomonadati > Pseudomonadota > Gammaproteobacteria > Moraxellales > Moraxellaceae > Acinetobacter > Acinetobacter pittii. Next base: position 2,923,083 of record NZ_CP139286.1, on the reverse strand, counting down.
ATTCACGTGCTTCATAAGCAGCCGCAATTGAATCACCTGCATCAATAAAACTTTGTACTAAGTCAGATTCTGCACAGTCAGCAGATAAAGTATTGTTAAAGTTGCTATTGATGAACTTCGCACAGCGGCTAGCAATATTGACAACTTTACCAACTAAGTCTGAATTTACTTTTTGAACAAAATCATCAAGGTTCAAGTCAGAGTCTTCAACTTTATCTGAAAGCTTAGAAGCAAAGTAATAGCGTAAATATTCTGGGTTTAAATGCTGTAAGTAAGTCTCAGCCTTAATGAAAGTACCACGTGACTTAGACATTTTTTGGCCATTTACAGTCAAGAAACCGTTTACAAACAAGCCAGTTGGAGTGCGGTAGTTCGCGCCTTCAAGCATTGCAGGCCAGAATAAAGCATGGAAATAAACAATGTCTTTACCAATAAAGTGATAAACATCGTTTTGGCTATCTTTTTTCCAGAAATCATCAAAGTTTAAATCTGGGCGTTTAGTTTTGATGTAGTTTTCAAAACTAGACATATAACCGATTGGGGCATCTACCCAAACATAGAAATATTTATTTGGCGCATCTGGAATTTCAAAACCAAAATAAGGGGCATCGCGAGAAATATCCCAGTCTGCTAAACCAGCTTCAAACCATTCATCAAGTTTGTTTGCAATCGAAACTGGTAAACGTCCTTCATCACGGGTCCATTTCTGCAAATATTCAGCGAAGTTAGGAAGTTTGAAGAAATAGTGATCTGATGATTTTTCAACTGGTGTTGCACCACTTAAAGTCGAACGAGGGTTAAGTAACTCGGTCGCATTATAAGTGGTACCGCAGACTTCACATGAGTCGCCGTATTGATCTTCTGACTTACATTTGGGGCACGTACCCTTAATGAAACGGTCAGATAAGAACATACCTTTTTCTGGGTCAAATAATTGAGTTACAGGACGAACTGCAATATTTCCAGCTTCACGATTCTTAATATAGATATCTGTTGAGCGTGCTTTGTTAGCATCGCTATGCGTTGAATCGTAATGATCGAAATGTACGCCAAAACCGTCAAAATCACGGATGTGTTCTTTTTGAACATTCGCAATTTGTTCTTCTGGGCTTATACCATTTGCTTCGGCACGTAGCATGATGGCAGTACCGTGAGCATCATCCGCACATACATAAGTCACATCATGACCCATTGCTCGCATGGCACGAACCCAGATATCTGCCTGGATGTAACCGAGTAAATGACCCATATGAATTGGACCATTAGCATAAGGGAGGGCATTAGTGACTAAAATTTTACGCACGGATTTCATTCTCTCATTCGTATTTATAAGGTGGAAGATTTTAACTGATGCACGGAGATAAGCAAAGATTAATAATCTTAGGCTTGGCGTAAGAGGTTTCGACTAAAATAGATTTTTGCTCAGAAATGTTTCTCTTTAGAACAGATAAACAAATCAAAAAATATTTGAATCTTCCTGTATTGTCTTTGTTTCAAATTGCAGTTACGGTCAGAAAATAAGCCATAACGATGTATAACTAATAACTTATTCAAGTAATTTTTTTAATTAACTATGAGGATAACAACGATGACTACTGAAAATAAATTAGACGAATTAAAGGCAAAAGCGGCTGATGCAAAAGTACAAGGTGAAAAAGCTTTGGATGATTTAAAAGAAAATGTAAAAGAGAAGCAAGCTGCTGGTAAAGAAGCAGTTGAAGATAAAGTAGACCAATTAAAGGCAAAAGCAGCCGATGCAAAAGTACAAGGTGAAAAAGCTTTGGACGATTTAAAGGAAAATGTAAAAGAGAAGCAAGCTTCTGGTAAAGAGGCTCTTGAAGATAAAGCAAACGACTTGAAAGGCAAACTTGAGGATGCTCAGCATACTCTACAAGACAAGTTTGATCATTTACGTACAGAGGCAGCCCATAAACTTGACGATGCTAAAGCCAAAGCTGCGGAATTAAAGGAAGAAGCTGCTACCAAATTGGATGAGTTGAAAACTCAAGCAACGGCAAAACTTGATGAGTTAAAGAAAACGGCAACCGATAAATTAAACAAGCTAAAGAATCATGATTCTGCTGAATAAGCTGATTTAAACTAAAATCCGTACTCCTTACCTAAAAGATGAGATGTGAAGTTAGTAATTATTCATCCCAAGGTGAGCGAGTGCGGAGCAATACTGTTACACTATCTCCATTAAGCTGTAATGATCTGTTTTTGGAGTAAACAATATGTCTTGGCTTTCTTCATTAAAGTCCGTTTTTTCACCCGCACAAGAAGTGAAAGAAGATGAAATCCAAACCGTACTCCAGAATTATTTATTACCGCATTCAAAAGATGCTTTAAAAGATCGCATTAGCCAGCTCCAAGTTCAGGGTCGTGTGTTACAACTTACTATTAATACATTTCCTGATGAAAAAGAGCATTTGCAGCAAATCCATGATGACTTAGCTAGTGCATTAGAAAAGTGTGGTATAGAAGAACTTAACTTACACGTAGTTCAACAAAAGCGTCCTGCACAAGAAAGTTCGAACTTACCTCCTGTACTTGATGCTTCACCTAAATCAGAACCTGATCCAAATAATCCACCGATTCAAAAAGCTGCTCCGCAACAGAGAGATGTTCCACTTCATCCTCGCATTAAGAATGTTATTTTAGTTTCATCTGGAAAGGGCGGTGTTGGTAAATCGACAACTACTGTCAATTTAGCACTTGCCTTGCAAAAAATGGGGCTTAAGGTTGGGGTATTGGATGCTGATATTTATGGCCCAAGTATTCCGACAATGCTAGGCAATGCAGGTAAAACGCCACTTATTGAAAGTGAAAATTTTGTACCGTTAGATGCTTACGGTATGGCTGTACTTTCTATTGGGCATCTAACTGGTGATAACAACACACCTGTTGCATGGCGTGGACCAAAGGCAACCGGCGCTCTAATGCAATTGTTTAATCAAACACTTTGGCCAGATTTAGATGTGCTCATGATTGATATGCCACCAGGTACTGGTGATATTCAACTCACGCTTGCACAGCGTATTCCAGTTACAGGTTCAATCATTGTGACTACGCCACAAAATGTTGCTTTATTAGATGCGACCAAAGGAATTGAGTTATTTAATAAAGTTGGCATTCCGGTATTAGGTGTTGTTGAGAACATGTCGACTCATATTTGCTCAAACTGTGGGCATGAAGAGCAAATTTTTGGTATCGGTGGTGGTGATAAGCTTTCCGAGCAATACCATATTCCATTGCTAGGCCGTTTGCCTTTAAATGCTCAAATACGTGAACATGCGGATCAGGGCAAACCGAGTGTGGTTGTAATGGATGACGCAGCTGATAGCTATATCGATATTGCTAAAGCGGTGTGGCAACAGATTGAGAAAGTTCCTCAGCGTGCACGTGATGATAAGCGTATTTTCTAATTTATTAAAACCCGGCTTTAAGTCGGGTTTTTTATCATCTGATTAAAATAAAAAATTAAATTACTGAAACCTAATAACAAAGCTAAACTTGTAATTGGCATGCAGATTGCTACTTTACGCTTCTTTTTCAAAGAAACAGGTGAAAAATGCAATTTAAATGTGCTTTTGGCGTAATCAGTTTATGTAGCGCTTTATTTTTAGTGGGATGTAATGATGACAACTCATCTGTCTCACAAACACCAACCGTTCAGGAACAAAAACAGAAATTACAGCCGATCATTATTCAGGGTGCTTTGCCAGTAGAATCGGAAAGAATGGCTTCAAAATTGGAGAATAAGACTGTTGAAGAAATCGGTGGGTGGAAATTCTGGAAGGGTACCTATAACGGATATCCAGTGATTATTTCTAAAACCCGTATGGGGATGAGTAACTCAGCTGCTGCGACGGCTTTAGCTATTGAACGTTATAAACCGATTGCGATTATTAATCAGGGAACAGCAGGTGGACACGACCCAGATCTACATGTTTACGATATTGTTTTAGGAAAATATGCAACCAATATTGGAGCATTTAGAACGCCTAAACAGCCAGTAGGTGCTGGTTCAGACTCACTCACATGGAATGAGGCTTTTGATGTTTTGCCAACAGATGAATCTGATCCAGAGCCTATTGCAATACGCAAATTTGAAGGTGACCAAGAGTTATTAATGGCGGCCCATAAAGTCCGTTATGACAAAGGTGATATTATTGAAGGAACGATTGGTTCAGCAGATGTTTGGAATAATGAGCTAGACCGTATTCAATTTTTCCATCAGCGTTATGGCACTTCTGTTGAGGAAATGGAAGCAGCTTCTGTTGCACAAATCGCAAGCCAGTTTAATGTTCCTTTCCTCGGTATTCGAATCTTATCTAATAATATTACCAATAATGGAGCTTATGACCCAGGTACGGGAGAGGCTTGCCAAGAGTATGTACTTAATGTGGCTGAAGAGTATATGAAATCAAAACTATCAAAATGATGATTTAAACTTATGCAAGAAGAGAGGAGTTTTTATAAAACCTCTTCTTGCTTTTTACGGCGATGTCTACTTTTCCAGTTTTTAATGACCATCCAACGCCAGAAAATTTCTGTGCATATATATAAAATAACAGCAAATACAAAAGCTTCTACGACTAGACCTGTCATCAAGATTTTCGCGAGACTAAAATCAATATGACCATGGCCGAAATGAGTGATCCAGCGAGAAATTTGATGCAATACACCCAGTAACATTTCCTTGTTGATCATATGCACATGAAAAATATGCGCACCAAACCAAAAACCAATATATAGAATCGGAACTAGAGTAAGAGGATTACTTAACCAAGCGAGCATTAAGCTAATGGGTAAATTTACTTCGAATAATAAGACCGCCATCACAATAAATACACTGTGAAAAGGAATAGGGAGTAAACCAAAAAAAGTTCCGACAAAAACAGCTCGGGTAATCGATTTTCGATTGACATACCAAAGCACAGGATTAAGGGTCTTTTGACCAAAAATCCTTAGAAATTTCATATTCGAAACTTTCTCGGGGGAGGGAAGCCAAGATTGAAAAAAGTGCTTTGCCATAATCATTAAGGTAGTAGAGCGCGGTACTCTATATAAAAAATCAGAAATAATATAAGAATTGAAACTTATTAAAAGCTTAAAATTTAAACTTACCATTACTATATATTTTTTATTATAAAGACTTTTGATGGAAAAATAGACTTAAAATAAAAATACTTATGTTACTTAATGCGTAATCTATTTGAAAAGCATCACAATTGACCGTAAAGTTTTCTTTTCTACTTTTTGAAATAATTTTATAAATATTTGTTTTTATAAATTTTATTGAGATAGTAAAAATAATTTTAAAAATTTTGTCTTACAATTACCTTTTGCCTTGTAACAGGATATCTATTAATCTGAGATGACTATATTGTGAGGTCATTCAATGATTTCATGGCTTTTTATTGGCTTAGTAGCCACAATTTTACTTACTCCTGGTCCAACCAATACACTACTCGCTTCTTCGGGCGTGCAAGTAGGTTTAAGGAAGTCAGTAAAACTTATTCCAGCAGAAGTTTTGGGTTATGTGATCTCTATTTCTGCGTGGGGAATGTTGATTGGAAAAGTGTCTAGCACACTGCCAATGCTGCCGCCTATTCTAAAGCTATTGAGTGCTTGTTATATTATTTTCTTAGCCATTAAGTTATGGCACACGGCAAATCAAGAAGTTGAATTAAATCAGCCTACGATTCGTGCTCGTGAATTATTCTGTGCAACTTTATTAAACCCAAAAGCCTTACTCTTTGCTTCAGCTATTTTTCCGGTAGCTGCATGGAGTAATTTTCATATTTATTTAATTCATATGATGGCTTACTTAGCACTTATTACCCCAATTGCATTGTTCTGGATTTTTTTGGGATCGGTTTTAGCATCTAAGAAAGTGGGTTGGTTAAATCAAACTAATTTACAAAGAACGGCCTCTCTTGTTTTGGTCAGCTTTTCAATTCCAATTAGTTATTCTGCTTTACTGAACCTTTAAATGTACAGCTGAGCTATTCTTATCGAGAAGAGTAGCTCAAGCGTTGTTTTCATAATTGCTTTTTTACGTTAAAGTACGTCGCAATCAATGAAATTACCTTTTGGATAGAAAATACATGGCTATTAAGTCTGATCGTTGGATTCGCGAGATGAGCGAAAAACACGGCATGATTGAACCTTATGCAGAGAATCAAGTCCGTTTTGATGAAAATGGTGAAAAGTTGATTTCCTACGGGGTCTCTAGCTATGGTTATGATGTACGCTGTGCCCGTGAATTTAAGGTTTTTACAAACGTACATTCTGCAATTGTCGATCCAAAAAATTTCGATGACAAAAGTTTTATCGATATTGAATCTGACGTTTGTATTATTCCACCAAACTCATTTGCTCTAGCGCGTACAATTGAATATTTCCGTATTCCTCGCAACGTGTTGACTGTTTGTTTAGGCAAGTCGACCTATGCTCGCTGCGGTATTATTGTAAATGTGACTCCCTTAGAACCTGAATGGGAAGGTCACGTTACTTTAGAATTCTCAAATACGACTAATTTACCTGCACGTATTTATGCAGGGGAAGGCGTAGCGCAAATGCTATTCTTTGAAAGTGATGAAGTATGTGAAACCTCTTATAAAGACCGTGGTGGTAAATACCAAGGTCAAACAGGTGTTACTCTTCCTAAAACATAATTTTCTTAGCTGAATAATAGTTTTGATAATGATGGGTCACTGAGGTGGCCCAATTTTATACATAAAATTTTTATGAGAAGCGTTTATCGGAATTATGATAAACGACAGTTTTCTTTTGTAAAAAATGATATAAAATGATCAATGATTGATTTGTTTTTTGCTCTGTATCACAGAATTTAAAAGCAAATAGAGTAGATATAGGCACTCTTTGATAATGTTTAGTTAAATACATGATCAAATGTAGATAGGCCAAATAAAAAGAAATTAAACAGGATTATGCCCCCACGGATACGGAGGTCGGCCATGCGACAGTTTACGTCTCTTCGAGTAGCACTCTTAACACTCGGAAGCTTATGCTTTTCTTCAGCTTATGCTGCTTCGACATTAGTTCCTATGTCAGATTCGGAACTATCAGCAACTCGGGGCCAAGCCTTGATGAGTATGTCTTATATTGCACCTAATGATTCTGCAAATCTGGAAAAATTGCGTGATAGCAATAGTAATGTAGGATTTTATAAATTAGGTTTAGAGGCCGAGTTAGAAATTAATGCCAATATTCGTAAACTACAGTTAGGTTGTGGTGGGGTAAATGGTGCAGGCGGCTGTGATATTGATTTTGATAATGTTAGTTTAAGTGGTATAGCAGATACACGCGAGGGCCGGGTGGCAAGCGATGCTAAACTGACAAATCCTTTTTTCGAATTGGCAATAAAAAACCCAAATAGTGCATCAACTCGTGAAGTAGCTGGTATTCGCTTGAGTGCTGAAGCAGTTGAGGGGCTTTTAACTATTGGTTCAGAAAACTCAGCTACACCAAATGGTATTAATAGTTTAAGTGGTTATATGGTAGTAGCACCCCAAGTTGGTGCGGCGACTGTTGAGGCTGCACGCATTACCCAAACAGGTAGTCCTGCTTGTGGCGTCTATCCATCTCCTGCGGGTTGTGGTGTTAATCAGGCAATTACAGGTAAAGCTAGAGGTGAAATTGCATTGGGAGCAGGATTTAATCTTGATTTCCAGACTAAATCTTATGATATAACACTGTCTCCTACACAAAAAGCACAGTTATCATTACCACAATCAATCGTATCCGGACAACGGATGAGCAGTGTAAATTTATTAGCCTCTGCTATAGTCAATGGGATTGACTTGTCGGGTACATTGGCAGCTGATGTTGATATCCTTGGGGGAATTACGTTAAATGGTAATCTTCGCGGGACCATTAATAATTTACCTGTAACAGTGCCGTTGTTAGAAAATTTAGGTTATATCCATAAAATTAATTTGAGTGGTAGTCCATTATCATTATCGATGCAGGGACAGGATATACGTTGGCCTGGAACAGTATCAACAGCAATGCGTGGTTGGTGGCTAGAGTTATCAAATCCAATAGATATTGGTCGAATTGACCCGACTAATAGTGTCGTTATTAAAACAGATACTATTAGAGATGCCCTTACTGAGGTGAGCAAAGAATTAACCCAGAATCCATTAAACTGTGGTTTCTTGGCTGTAAATTGTATTGGTGGTGATTTTAATGTTGGGACAAGGGATTTATCAAACGCGAGACCAGCAGTACTAGAATTACAGAATTTACAATTGGCTAACCAGTCTTTTGCTCCAAACTGCTACGGAAGTTTAAAGTTCTGCTAAGTATGAATGTGTAGTTTAAATTTTGCATTCATCGGAAAAGTAAGTTTTTAAGCTCTTTTTTTTGCATTCGTGCAAATATTGCGCATAATGGAAATGTGGAAGGGTTGGCAATATCTATTTAGATTTGCCTTCTAGTCTAGGGGGAAAAGGAAAAATTCACCTAGCATCAAGGATTGTTAAAGAAAAATAAATATGGTGCGCGGCATCGTATAAACAGGAAGGTCAAGATGACTACACTTAATTATACGGTAAGGTTTCAAAAAACCGTTTTGGCAAGTTTAATCGGGCTTTGTATAAGCCAGCCAAGTTTTGCTCTTGAAGAACTTTCTGATGCAGGTTTAAGTGAAACCACTGGTGAAGGTATCGCTATTTTGCCTCAAAATACTTATATGGTATTTCGTGGAGCTGGAGCGAATGAAACTACAAACCAAATTTTAACCGACCGCACTAAAGATACGGGTTATATCAATTATGTACCTGTAGGTCCATTAAGTATGACTTCGGCAGACACCAATAAAAACGGTTCGGTTGATTCAGGTGACCGTGCAGTGGGTAAAGCTGATATTTATCTTTATGGCTTAGCTCTTTCTAAATCTGATAATAATACTAACACCCGTATTGCCTCTACTGATGCGGCTGCCGCAATTTCAAGTTGGGGTACAGCTGTTAACCCTTGGATATTTAAAGTTGCCACTGAAAATTCAGTGCCGAATTTTAGTGCAAATAACTGTACAGGTGCGACTGATCCTACTTGTCAATTAACCTATCTAGCTTTGGAAGCGCCTTTATATGAGATTGGAACAAAAGATACGGCGGGTATAGATGCTTATAAGTTGAAGCTAGGTCTATGGTCCGATATCTTCGTTCGAAATCCGAATAAAATAAATGGGGCAGCAGATCAATTTAATTATGGCGACTCAAATGGTTTAATTGGTACAAGTACTGATGCAACACGGGCAAATCGTCTTCGTCTACAGGGGATTTGGAATAATTTTAGTCTAAATGGTAGTCGTTTACAGGTATTTCAAACTTTAGGTGGAGCCACAACTAGTGGAGGCATGAGCCCTTTTTATAATAATACTTTGGGGATTGCTGGAGTTATACGTTTGAATAGCGGGGACAGCAAGGATGTTAAGGCTATTACTACGAGTTCTCTAACAGAGGGATCTACTACTTCTCCGTGGACTCTTATTCATGCAGGCGCCAATTCAACATTAAGTACAAGCACAACAGGTGATTGTAATAATGGCGGAACAGGAAGTTTTGGTACCTCAGCGGGATGTCGGTATTATGTAGAAAAACGTACACGTACAGATAGTAAAACCGCCACAAAAACATGGGATGCTTCAGGTTTATCGAATGCTGGAGTTTTACGTTTGAGTACACGTGAAACGAGCGATAGTGGAAATCTTATTACACCTGCAATTAATGGTGGCGTAGCACCTACTTTTGATGCTAACGAGGGTGTTTACCTTTATAACCCAAATATTAATCTTGTATTAGGTACTTTATATCAGCCTTTGATTTTAGGTTCTGATGGTAAAAACTTTAGTTTAGAAATTGCCCGTATTGCGAATAAGCCAGAAATTTATAAACAAATTTATACGGACTATAGCGGTGCGGATACTTCTTATAAAGGCTCAACTTGTAATGTTTATCAATGTGGTAACCAACTAACTTTAGGCGGTAAAAATTACCAAGGCTATAATGCGACACACAGTAGTATTACCATTGGTACTGCCTTTAGTGAGGATGGTGGAAAAACTCTAAGAGCTTCAACAGATGAAGGAGCAGTGGGTATTTCGTTTGGTAAGTTAAATTCTGGGACGGTTTCAAGAACAACTTCTTCAAATCAGATGACTGAAGTACATTATAAACAACGTGGAGTAAATACTCAGACGTGGGTTCAGTCTTATAGTTGTACTCTATTTATTTGTGGTGCTGGTACAACAGGATATTTATATCAGTGGGAATATAATAATGGTTCTACACCTTGGGCAATTTTAGCTCCAACAACAAAGCCTGCTGATGCTACATGCTCTACAACTATTGGTTGTAGTAGCACTTCTGGAACTACGCCTATGTATGGTTCAGTAGCAAACCGTGTTTGGGCAAACTCTTCAGCTGTTTGGTTAACCGCAGCAAATAACGAAGTAAATAATTTAATTAGCGCTAATAATGGAATGACAGGTACAACTTTTCCAACATTAAATCAGGCGCCAACTCCTGTTATAAATTCTAGCCCAATAAATAATTTAGGTTCAGCTGTTATTGATGGTGTATTAATTCAACACCTTAAATTAACAACTAAAGGCCTATAAGAGGAGGAGCGTAATATGAAAAAAATAAGTACCTTAATCCTCGCTCTTTGTGCAACTGTCACTCATGCAGAGCTACAAACTTTAGATAATGAAGCATTACAGGCCATAAATGGCCAAGCAGGTGCTGATTTGTCTTTAATGCTTAATTTAAACCAGACATCTAACGGTATATTTGACAATGGTAGTGGTGGTGTCTGTGAGAATGTAGAGTTCTGTCATATTGGGTTGGCAATTAACAAACGTTTTGTACAGGCAGATCCGTCGAAACCAAGTGGTTGGGCTGAAAATAGTGATAGTGGCAATAAACTTTGGCTTGTATTTAAAGGTGTACAAGGTACTTTAAATATTCAAAAAATGGGTTTGGATGGTGCTGATTTAAAGTATTTGGATAAAAACAATACTGAAATGATTAAGCCTGCTATTCAACTGAGTTTTAGTGCAGCACAGCCAATTTTAATTCGTAACTTTGGTTTTAATGCCTTATCAATTGAGCAAGATAACTTTACCAGCTCAACAACAGCGCAAGGGTCGAGCGCAAATATGTATGATTATGCATATTTCAAAAAGCCAACTTATGCAGCGACTGCTAATAGTGCGAACCAGCAAGTTGCTACAGCGACACCATCGGCATATGACCATGGACGTGAAACTGGTTTTATGGGCTTGATGATGAATGGGAACTTGGCTATTCAAGGAAAAGTCATGGTCTTTAGCTGTGATGGCAGCCATCCTCGTTGTTAAGGTTAATGTAGATTTCAAAGGAACTGAAGTGATGAAAAAAAATAAAGAAAATCACAGCTCAAAGTTTATTTTAAACGCATTAACAACCAGCATGTTGTTAGTGAGCGGACATGTTTTTGCTTTAGAAGCTTTAACAGATGCTGATTTGAGTGCTGTTAATGGACAAGATGGAATTTCGATTCAAACGACGTTCAATGAAATCAATATTGATAATGCTTACTGGGATGATCATGCAGGTACATCTAGCAGTGCTGATCAGGTCTTAAGAGCACAAGCAGGCGGGATAAAAGTTCAAAAAAGTAATGCATCTAGTCAACCTTTAAGTACAAATTATCGGTTAGATGTTGGGAGCAATCCAACTACGGGTAAAACTGGACTCGACTTTTCTATGCAAAGCAGTCCATCACTCATTACTGTAAATAGTTTTAAAGTATGTAATAACTCTGCTACTTGCTCACCGACAATGGGGCAGTTGGCTATTCAAACGACTTCTCCACTAAATTTGGCACTTACCACCCAAGATGGTCTATTTAATACAAATAGTCAGTCAAGCATGACGCTCGGTATTAATAATGCCAATATTTATTTAGGGCAAGTGGATGCGCGCAGCCAGTTAAATCAATTAATTTTAAGAAATTTTAACTTTAATTTTGTTGGTAAAGGGGCAATGTTGATTGACCCAACTCGTGGCGTAGTTTTACAGACAAATACTGGAACTAACGTCGCTAGCGTAGGGCAAACGCCGAATAGTACCTATGGCTATGTTGATTTTAACCGTGTAGCAGATTCAGCTTCTGGTTTAACTGCAGGTACATATGTAGATAGCAGTGGGAAAGTAACTAATTCAGGCCTGAATATTGAGGTCATGCTAAGTTCCAATGTCGATAAAACAAATCCTTATGCTTTAGATGCAACCAATAGTCCACAAAATGCGAAAGGTTTGATTCGTTTAGGTGCTAGCGGACGTATGGTAAATAGTTATTTACAAGTCCGTGGTATGGATGGTACTTCAAATACAACAATATTAGGTACGGCAAATACCGCTTCAGGTACCAGTTCAAGTAATAGCATTTTAGGTAATTCTGGAATTGCCTTTCGTATGAAAGGTGAGTTCACTAAAGATAATGACTCAATGCTAGGTTCAGATGGTAAAGCAACCACGTTAGAAATAGGTGGAGCAGGTCTGAATGCTTATGGTTTCGAATTTGGTAATTTAACAGGTCTTAACTCAGCTACTCGCGGATATTTCGACAGCGGAAATATTTATTTAAATCTCGCTGATACAAAAACATTATTAATGCCAAACAACGCGACTTTAAATGCAATTCGTTTAGGATCAAGCACTTTAACGACAGCTGCTGATTATCAGCATAATATTCACCGTGATACGGTGACTAATCCATTTAGTTTAATTCTTGCGATGCGTGGAGCTGAGTTTCAGGCATTTTCAAGACGCGGTCGTTTTACGACAAGTGCAAATGTCGCGGCTGCCAATCAGTTTGCAGACAATGGTGCAAATAACCAGTGGGGCTTAGCCTTACCTTTTTATAACTTAAATGCTAATGCTGCTGTATATGGTTTAGATGCACCTGCAAATAGTGCTTATTACTATACCAAAGATGCAAATGGTAAGCCTGTTCGAAATGTTGTGGCGACCTCTGGAACGACTTCGCGTTTAGGTATCGGTATTGCTGCTGGAACTACGGGACGTGATGCGACTGGAACCAAAACAACCTCAATTTTATTAATTGATGGTTCTCCAAATGCTAATAATGGCGGTAGTCCTACTGATTATTACATGGGATTACGTAATATCGATATGTTCGTTAAAGGCAATGGAAGTATCGGTTTGGAAAATGGCAGTCTCAATATTAGTTTAAAAGAGATGCTACTTGCTTTATCAACAGAAATTGCAGCAGGTTATTTACCGGGAGCTAAATATAAAACTTGTCCAGCGACAGGTTCCTGTACTTCACCTATTGATAATTTTGCCAAAAATAATGATGTCTTATTTGGTTTAAAACTACGCTTAGGTGGTGATCTTAACTTATCGATTGTGCCAAATAGTTCAATTGCAGATGGTAGTGCTTTAACTGTACTGGGTGATTTTACAATGCCTGCGACCGCAACTGGAAATACGGTTCAAATTAGTGATCCGATTGATGGTTCTGCAATTGGCTTTGATAATATTACCGGAAAGCTAGCGTTTAATACTGCTTTGGTTGTGGGTAAAGATACAGCAAGTGGTTTAGGTAAAGTTGGCGTAAATACGGCGGTTTATTTTAACCCTGATAAGAGTATTGATGGCGCATTACGTGTTAAAGATATTAATTTCTATCCGCCTTCAACAGGAGCTGGAGCGCGTTTAGGTGAGCTTGCAATTACTGGTGGACGTTTAAATAGTAGCTTTAGTATTGTGCCTAGAAATGGCGCCTTTAACTAATTCAAGTAAGCAGCTTTAATTGCTGCTTTTGTATATAAATTTTATTTTAGTGTGATTGGATTTGCATTCGTCGGGTTATAGGGATAATTGCTTTGTAGTGGAATATTATTCTGATAGTCTGAACAAATAATAAACGTTTGTCTCTTAAGGATTAGAGCGACATGAAGAATAAAAATATAGGGTTCTGGCTGCTACTTGCCAGTAGTTCAAGTGTTTTTGCAATGCAGCCTTTGGATGACCAAAGCCTTGCAGCAGCGACGGGCCAAAATGGTTTAAACTTAGGTATTCAAGCTGATAGTGTTAAATTTAATCAAGTCGCGCTCATTGATACTAATGGTATTGCTTCAACGTCTTATAACAGTAAGGCTGGTTTTGTCATTGCCGGAAACTCTACTAATCCGGTTCCTGGTATAGAGTTTATTAAAGCTGCCGTATCTGGTAATCCTTCTTTTAATATTGCAATCGATGCCGACGCGGGTGGTGGGAATCCGTTTTTAAATTTAGCTATATCGATGGGGAATGATGTAAACGGTATTCGACTTTTACCTTTCTCAGTTTATTTGGCTCCAAGCGCATCTTTATCTAGTCCATCCGATTACGCACTAACGAGCTATGCACCCAAATCAATATTTAGTTCGGGAACGACAGTGAATACGGGTGTAAAAGAAATTATTCGTTCTAGTGGAAATTTGGATATTAACTTTGTATCAACCAATAAACCCCGTTTAAATATTCAACTTGGCCATGCTGCGCAGTCCGTCATGGTTAAATTTGGTGGGGCAATTCAATCTATTTGTTCTGCTACCGCGGGTTGTCCAATTACTTTAGTGTCCGATAATACAGGTGCAACATTTGGATTTAAATTTGCAGGAACAAATACCTCAACCGGTTTTGTGTTAGATGGTTTTTATGCAGGTGTTGATTCGACTGGATTAACTTTTGGAAATACAGGCGCATCTAGTAAATTTGATGCTTCACTTAACAATGTCACTTTAGGAAATATAGGGAGCCAAAATACAACAACGTTTAATAATTTACCTAATGGCTCAATGGGGAGTTTTGGTGTCACTGGCGTTTCTGTAACTGACTTTAAAATGAAAGTAAGCGGCTTTTAAAAAAGAAAAATAGCTTAACCTGAAATACGAGAGGGCGACTATGAAAATAATCGCCCTCTTTTTTATGGCTATACCGAGTTAAATATTGTCTGATCTGGTGTGTTCTAATTGTTGAACAATTTCCTCTAAAGCTTTAATACGTTTCACTTGGTCCCATAATTCTTTTGCTTGTGGATAAGCTTTGGTCATCATACCTAACCATTGCTTATAACGACCTACCATTCCAATTTCTGTTTTTGCCTGACCGTTTAAAAATCGAATTTGTAAGTCAACGAGTTGTTCCCAAGTAAATAGTGCTTCATCCATATTTTGGCGAATACATTGGGTTAAATCTGGAGTAGTCACCGCACCACGGCCAATCATGAGGTCTTCACACCCAGATTGTTGCTGGCAAGCCCTAGCATCAGCATTGGTCCAGATTTCACCGTTAGCAATGACATTAATTTTCAAAGCTTCTTTAATAGGCAGAATTTTTTCCCAATAAGCGGGTGGCGTATAGCCATCTGCTTTAGTTCGAGCGTGTACGGTTAACCAGCTTGCACCGGCATCTTCAACCGCATGAGCATTTTCCATGGTGTGGTTTTCATCGAGATAACCTAAACGCATTTTTGCTGAAACAGGGATGTGCGCAGGTACTGCATCTCGAACAGCTTTAATGAGCAGATGTACTACATCTGGTTCATCAAGAAGTACTGAACCACCGCGATGTCGATTAACGGTTTTTGCAGGACAACCGAAATTAAGGTCGATTGCGGGTGCACCTAGTTCAACGACTTTTGCTGCATTTGCTGCCAGCATATCTGGGTTGTTCCCTAAGAACTGAACATGAACA
Source organism: Acinetobacter pittii (assembly GCF_034067285.1). Taxonomy (NCBI): domain Bacteria; kingdom Pseudomonadati; phylum Pseudomonadota; class Gammaproteobacteria; order Moraxellales; family Moraxellaceae; genus Acinetobacter; species Acinetobacter pittii. The sequence goes on along the minus strand of NZ_CP139286.1, from coordinate 2,907,295 downwards.
GGTGTACCAGCTGCTGTTTTACCGTCATTTTTTAATTCTGGGCAAAAACTATAGTAAATATGGTCTGGCAAAATACTGTCTGTAACGCGAATAAACTCGGTCACACACCAGTCGAAATCACCAACAGATGTGAGTGTATCCCGCATGATCGGGTCAGTTAAACCTTCCATTGGAGCGAGTATGAGTTTCACAGTCTGTGTCACCTGAGTAAAACGAAAACAGCGTTATACGGGATATGTATAACGCTGTCTAGTATCGATTAAATTTTAATTTATCTAGCGACCCAAGATCATCTCAAGTACAAATTTACTACCGATAAATCCAATCGCCAAAAGCACGAAACCGATTAAAGTAAAGCGAATCGCTTTTTGACCTCGCCATCCGAGTTTGTAATGGCCGATCAATAATGAGCCATAGATAAACCAAGAAATAATACTAAATACGGTTTTATGAGCGAGATGCTGAGCAAAGAAGCTATCAATTGTTAAAAAACCAAATGCAAGCGCAATCGTTAATAAAATGAAACCAGTAATAATCAGATCAAATAGTAAAGATTCCATCGCCTGAATCGGCGGGAGTAAATTGACCCAGAAACGTTTTTTTTGTTTCTTTTTGAGTTCACGATTTTGGAACCATATTAAAATCGCATGTATGGTTGCCATCAGTAAAACTGCATAGGCCGAAAGTGAAAGAATAATATGAGTATCAAGACCTAGCGAATGTTGCTCAATAAATTGATCTGGTCGGCTAAAGGCGAAACCTAAAATAAGACCAATGGCCGCTACAGGAATGCCTAATAAATTTAACGGTACAATCGGACGAAAAGTACTAAAAATTAAACTTAACAACAACATAAGCCATGATGTAAAAGATACTAAATTAAAGACATCATAGTTAATTCCAGCTGGAGTCAGCATGCCATGGCATAAAACTGTACCGTGCAGTAGCAGTGCCAATGTTACGACAAATGCAAATAACCATGGGTTTGGTTCACGTTTTGACATTAAACGAATAAACAGATACCAGAAAGAAGTGGTATATGCGATGAGTGCCAAAATTGTGTAAACCAAGGGGAGGCTAATCATGTCAAACCTTTTTCAGGATTAATTCATCTATATAAGATATAAATTCGCTGCGAACTAAAGTATCCTATAGCATTCTATGCATAAATTTTCTATTTCGAGAAAGATTTTTTTGCAACTAGCCATTTTAAGCGGATTTTGCAATGTTTGATACCTTAACAGAACGACTCACACAGAGTTTAAGAAATGTTACTGGCTCAGGGCAGCTGACCGAAGACAATATTAAAGATACCTTACGTGAAGTACGTATGGCACTTCTTGAAGCCGATGTCGCGTTACCTGTAACTCGTGAATTTATCGCGAAAGTTAAGGAAGAGGCATTGGGCCAAGAAGTGATGACTCAGTTATCACCAGGCCAGGCATTTGTAAAAATTGTTTATGATGAACTCACCAAGATGATGGGTGAGGCGAATGAAACACTTGATTTAAGTGCGAAACCTCCTGTTGTAGTGTTACTTGCTGGTTTACAAGGTGCAGGTAAAACAACAACTGCTGCCAAGTTGGCACGTTTCTTAAAAGAACGTCAAAAGAAAAAAGTAATGACTGTTTCTGCCGACGTTTACCGTCCGGCAGCAATTAAACAGTTAGAAACTGTTTCAAATGAAGTTGGCGCAGGCTTTATTCCTTCAGATCCTTCTGAAAAGCCAATCGATATCGTTAATCGTGCAATTGAACAGGCAAAAATCCAGTTTGCTGATGTGTTGATTGTCGATACGGCAGGTCGTTTGCATGTCGATGAAGACATGATGGACGAAATTAAAGAATTGCATGCAGCAGTTAAGCCGACTGAAACCTTGTTTGTGGTTGATGCCATGACAGGTCAGGATGCTGCAAATACAGCAAAAGCATTCAATGATGCTTTAGCACTTACAGGTGTAATTCTTACTAAAACTGATGGTGATGCACGTGGTGGTGCTGCGCTTTCTGTGCGTGCCATTACTGGTAAGCCAATCAAGTTCTTAGGTATGGGGGAGAAGCTTGATGCTTTAGAACCATTCCATCCTGACCGTGTTGCTCAACGTATTTTAGGTATGGGTGACGTACTTTCTTTAGTCGAAGAAGTTGAACGCAAAATCGACAAAGAAAAAGCCGAAAAAATGGCGAAAAAATTGCAAAAAGGCGGTAGCTTCAACTTTGAAGATATGCTGATGCAATTTGAGCAAATGAAAAAAATGGGCGGCATGATGGGCTTCTTAGATAAGTTGCCTGGCATGAGCGGTGCAGGAATTCAACAAGCGATTGAGCAAGCGAACCCTGAAAAACAAGTCAAGAAGATGGAAGCTATTATCCAGTCAATGACTGTTAAAGAGCGCCGTAATCCGGACCTAATGAACCCAAGTCGTAAAAAACGTATTGCGGCAGGTTGCGGTATGGATGTTGCTGAAGTGAACAAACTTATTAAGCAACAAGCGCAAATGGCTAAAATGATGAAGAAATTTGCGAATCCATCTGGTATGAGCAAAATGATGCGTTCATTAGGCAATATGCAAAAGCAATTCGGCGGCGGTGGCGGCGGAATGGGACCACTCTTTGGTAACAATGACCAAAAGAAATAAATCCATAAAATAAAAGGCGCATATAGCGCCTTTTATTTTTTTCTGTATTTTAGTCTTTAGGGTAATGGGCAATATATTGCTGTAATCCTTTGAGCAAAAGATCGGTTTCTACAGCAGGATCATATTTTTGTAAGAACTTGGCAAAAAGAGGAGCATCGCCACCAGTCAGCAGCAGCTTTTTAGGAGATTGCTGCATAATATTTTCGATGGTACTAATGAGGCCTAATAAAATACCGTGGTGTACTGCATCAACGGTGTTATTGCCTGGGTTTAGGTTATCGAAAGCAGAGTCTGGAATTTTAATGCCTTTGGTATTTTGAATAAGAGCATCGCGCTGCAAATATAAATTAGGAAGGATGTAACCTCCTAAATGTTGTTTACCTTGCGTTAGGTCAATTGTGAGCGCTGTACCACATCCAATAATGCAATAATTTTCATCTGCTTGAGCTACAGCTAAGACTTGTAACCAGCGATCAATACCGAGCTGGCTTGGTACTTCATAACCACACTGTAAGCCTGCATATTCTGAATGAACTTTGGCAAAGATCACAGGAATTTCAAGCCATTTTAAAATCTGCTGAATACGTTGGTTGTTTTCAGTATCGAGTACCGATGAAATTCCAATTCGATGCAGACCTTGATGTTTAAAGTGTTGGATTAATCCCAGTAATAAATCGGCAGGAGACTGTAAATGTAGCTCGGCTGCATGCTCAATAGTTTGCTGATTTTCAGTAATCCAGTATTTTAGACGAGTGTTTCCGATATCAAGCCATAAACTTTTCATGGAGAAAACACCTATTTACTGAGTGGTCTGTGGTCTTAAACGACCTTGATAAAACTGCTGTGGTTCTGGTGTTTCAATAATTACCGCACCTTCATTGGAAATCCCCACAAAACGACCATGTACCAGTCCTTGACTATGTTCGAACTGAACTAACTGGTTGATCCATGCCGCATGATGGTTAAAACGTCCTGCCAAATTGTAGCAACCATGATCAAACCAGCGAGCAGCATTTTGAATTGCAACATAAAGCTCTGAAATTAACTCAAGACGACTCATTTGCTCTAAGCCTAAATCTTTTAGAGAGGTAATCGGTTGATCGCTATCTGTCACTGGTGGTGTTTTTAAATTAATGCCCACACCCACAATAGCCTGATGCTGAGAAAGCGGTTCAACTAAAATTCCACCCCATTTTCCATGCGTACTATATAAATCGTTTGGCCATTTCACTTGCAGGTTTAAAGGTTGTAACTGCGGTATTTGTAGAATATTTAGAGCAACTTCAAGTGCTAAGCGACCATCTAAGGGTGTTCGAGTTTGCACCAATGTGCTTAAATAAATGTTTCCTTCAGGTGAAATCCATTGCCGTTGATGTTGGCCTCGCCCTTGAGTTTGTTGAGCACTGCAAACCAAGCCTGTTGTAATGCCTTTTTGGGCAATTTCACGAATATCATCATTGGTCGAAGTTGTGGTTGCTTTTAATAAAACCACTTCTGGAAGCTGGTTTTTTGCGCTTAAAAGTTGTTGTAGTTGGCGAGTCTCTAAATCCATGTTGAATATGAGCAGAGTGGTAAAACATTTATGGAGTTAATCATATATTTACTCATTGGCGCAATTGCTGGTTTTACTGCCGGATTGTTTGGGGTGGGCGGTGGCCTAATTATTGTACCAATCCTCTATGTGGTTTTTACCCAGCTAAACTATGACCCCGCGGTAATCATGCATATTGCAGTTGGAACATCGCTTGCAACGATTATCGTGACGTCTTTTAGTTCTGTTTCGGCTCATCATAAAAAGGGTGCGGTACTTTGGCCTGTTTTTCGTAATTTAGCGCCTGGGTTAGTGATCGGCTCATTTTTAGGGGCAGGCATCGCCGACTTGATGTCTGGTCAGCATTTGCAACTTCTTATTGGTGTTTTTGCAGTTTTTATGGCTTATCGAATGTTTAAAGGAGCACATGTCGTTGTTGACCCAACACGTCAGCTTCCTTCAACACCCATGCAATTTATGGCGGGTGGTGGCATTGGCATTGCCTCTGCAATTTTTGGAATTGGGGGCGGAAGCTTAACTGTGCCATATTTAAATCGTCATGGCGTGGTAATGCAAAAAGCAGTTGCGACTTCTGCTGCTTGTGGTTTACCAATCGCAGTTGCAGGAGCGATTGGATTTATGTGGTTTGGTGCGAAAGAACAAATTTCAGTGCCTAATACGATCGGTTATGTACATATCTATGCTTTTATTGGCATTAGTATCATGAGTTTTGTCACAGCGAAGCTTGGAGCGAAGGTTGCTCATGCACTATCACCGCAAATGTTAAAAAAATGCTTTGCTTGTTTGCTAGTCGTGGTCGGCAGTTATTTTGTTTATAAAGGTATTATGCACTAGAAACTAACTTATTAGTTTTAGTAAGAAGATTATGTAATAGCTTGAATTTTTAGAAATTTGAGCTTTTTTTATTAATGAAATATAAGAATATTCGAAGCTTTTATTCATCTGATTTTAGTATTGTTTTTAAATGAGTTGGCTTAAAATGCAATGAAATTGTCAGACAATGACATAGTTTTTAATCGATGGGATCAGTTAAAAACAAGGATGCGAAAGAAAAGCATGGATTAATGCATATAAAAAGTAGCGGGTGATTTATGAATCTCGAAGAGACAGAAAGTCTTTCTGAGCAAATTGTCAAATATATTAGCGAACAGATTATTAGTGGCGAACTGGTTGAAGGCGAACGTATTCAAGAGCTTCGTATTGCCAAAGAACTTGACGTCAGCCGAGGGTCGGTTCGTGAAGCATTGTTATTATTAGAGCGTACTCATTTAATTGAGATATTTCCACGCCGCGGGGCAATTGTCTCAGAAATGTCTGCACAACAAGTTAAAGCACTGTTTGATACAAATATGATGATATTGGGGCATATCGTACAACGTATGAGTGAAACATGGCGTGCGCATGAAGCTGATCAATTGCAGCTATTGTTAGAACAACTTCTTGAGCATGTTAAAGCAGGGGATATCGAAAAATTTTATGATGGGGTCTTCCAATATTTAGCTGAACAGCAAGATATGGTCGGTAATCCTTATCTAATGAAGTTTTATAAAGAGCTATTGCCTTCATTACGTCGTAGTTATTTTTTGACCTTAAATACCTCTAAGCGTGAACTGCAAGAAGCATTTGCATTATTTAAACTCGTGACTGATGCAATTTTAATCCGAAAATCACAACAAGCCGCTTTATTTATGGAAGATTTTTGTCGACACTTACGTAACCTTGTGTTGGAATCGCTGACACGAATGAAACAGATTGAATTGGCCTGGGCAAGACGCTCACGCCGCTAGTTAGGGCATTATGCGTTTAAGCAGTTTAAAACTTTCCGGCTTTAAATCTTTTGCAGATAGTACAACTTTAAATTTTAAGGCGAACCGCACAGCAGTGGTTGGCCCAAACGGTTGTGGCAAATCCAATGTAATCGATGCGATCCGCTGGGTGATGGGTGAATCAAATGCCCGTCAACTCCGTGGTGGTAGCATGCAAGATGTTATTTTTACAGGAACATCCAAGCGCAAACCCGTTGGTGTGGCCAGTGTTGAGCTACGCTTTGATAATACCTATGGTAAATTGGGCGGGTCTTATAATGCTTATAATGAATTAGCCGTTCGCCGTCAGGTTACTCGTGAAGGAAAGTCCGAATATTTCTTAAATGGTACTCGTTGCCGCCGTCGTGATATTACCGATATTTTCTTAGGAACAGGCTTAGGGCCGCGTTCTTATGCGGTGATTGAACAAGGCATGATTAACCGTTTGGTTGACGCCAAGCCAGAAGAAATGCGTGTTTTTATTGAAGAGGCGGCAGGTGTTTCACGCTATCAAGCGCGTCGACGCGAAACATTGCAACATCTTGAACATACCGAGCAAAACCTTTCACGTTTAGAAGATATTGCGCTTGAGTTAAAATCGCAGCTTAAAACGCTTAAACGCCAGTCAGAAGCGGCAGTTCAATATAAAACGTTAGAAAGCCAGATTCGTACTCTAAAAATTGAAATTTTGTCTTTTCAGGCAGATAAAAGTGTACGCCTACAAGAAGAATATACAGTTCAAATGAATGAACTGGGTGAAACCTTTAAATTAGTCCGCTCAGAATTAAGTACAATTGAACATGATTTAGAATCAACCAGTGCTTTATTTCAGCGACTTATTCAGCAATCTTCACCGCTACAACAAGAATGGCAACAAGCTGAAAAGAAACTGTCTGAACTGAAAATGACTCTAGAGCAAAAACAGAGTCTATACCAGCAAAATAGTATGACTCTCGTTCAGTTAGAGCAGCAAAAATTCCAAACTAAAGAACGTTTACAGCTTTCTGAATTGCAACTTGAAACACTGAATAGTCAGCTAGAAGAGCAAACCGAAGCTTTAACTGGAATTGAGCATACAGCTACTGAAGCTGAACAAAACTTTGCTAATTTACAATCTCAGCAAAAACAAGCACAACAACAGTTTGACCAAATCAAAGCTCAGGTTGAAAAACAACAGCAGCAAAAAATGCAGATGTCAGCTCAAATTGAGCAGTTGGGCAAAAATGTTCAGCGACTTGAGCAGCAAAAAGAAACATTGCAACATCAAGCAAGCCAAATTCAATCACACGTTCATGAAGATGAGCAGAGCGAGCTTGAGCAATTACAACAACAGTTATGTGGCGAAATAGCGACGCTTGAAACTGAAATTGAGCAACAATTGCTAAGTTTAGAGCAATCTCAACAGCAACATCAGTTAAGTAAAAATCAACAACAAACTCTGAAAACCGAAATTCAGGTTTTATTATCAGAGCAGAAAAATTTAAGTCAGCTGGTTGCAAAGCAAAGCCCAAAGCAACATCAAGATGCGCTACGTTTAATGCAGGCTCTACAGTTAACTGAGCAAGGTAAACCGCATGCGCAGATTGTTGAGAAGTTTTTAGCAAAATGGTTGCAGGCGCATATTGTTGAAACTGAACAAGCCTTTCAGGAAGGAATTGCTCGTCAGTTAAAACCTTCCGAGCAAATAAGTAAATTTAAGGGGAATTTGGCCTGTTTAAATGACTGGATTGCTTCGCCACAGCTATCAATATTTTCAAATGTAGCGATTGCACAAGATTTGGCTCATGCTTTGAATGAGCAAAAACAGCTGGAACATGGTCAATCTATTTTGACCTTAGATGGCTATCATGTTGGGCAGGATTGGGTGATTGCCCTTATGTATGATGACGAGAGTCAAAGTGCACAAGGTATACTGAGCCATCGTATTCGTTTAGATGAAATTGAACAAACTCTTGAAAAGCAACAACCTGAATTACAAGCATTAGATCAGATTGTAGTACAGCAAAAGGATGAGTTAGGGCAGTTACAGGCTGATGTGCAGCACAAACAGCAAGTGGTGAAACAAAAACAAAAAGACTTGCAACAGCTGGATGTACAAATTGCTAAACAACAAACCGCAGCCCAAGCATTTTTATTGCAAAAACAACAATTGAAAGATCAACTTGGTCAGTTAGACATGCAGCTTGAAGAAGATGCGATGCAAAAAGACGATCTTGAAATTGATTTGCATGCATTGGCAATCAAGCTCGAAACCATCTTACCTGACTATAAAACTTTGCAATTTCGGGTAGATGAGTTAACAGAGCAGTTAGAAGAACAGCAACAAGTTCTACAACATCAGCAGCAAGAACGTGAAATTTTACGCCGTAATAGTACGCAGACTTCTCAACAGATTGAGTTGCTTGAAAAAGATATCTCGTTCTTGCAGAGCCAATATCAGCAAATTACCGCTCAAATGGAACAAGCGAAAAAGTTTGTTGACCCTATTCAGTTAGAGTTACCAAACCTTGAGTCAGAATTTCAGCAGCAATTTGCTCAAACTGAAAAGTTGCAAAAGAACTGGAATGAGTGGCAGCTTGAACTCAATAGTGTGCAGGAAAAGCAACAAACACTGACAGATCAGCGTCATCAATATCAACAAAAAGATGAGCAGCTTAGAGAACAACTTGAACAGAAACGGTTAGCATGGCAAGCAGCTAAGTCAGACCGTGAACATTATCAAGAACAGCTTAAAGAACTAAATGCCGAGATTCAAAAGGGCTTACAAATAGATTTAACCGAGCATCAGCAAAAACTGGAAAAAGTACAGAAACAGTTTGAAAAAATCGGTGCGGTTAACCTTGCTGCTTCACAAGAATTTGAGGAAGTTTCTCTGCGTTTTGATGAGCTGAGCCACCAGATCCAAGATTTGGAAAATACGGTAACCCAACTAAAAGATGCGATGAAAAGCATTGATCAGGAAACCCGTAAGTTGTTTATGACAACTTTTGATCGAATTAATCAAGAGTTGCAAAATCTGTTTCCAAAGGTCTTTAATGGTGGAGAAGCGAGTTTAAGTCTTGAAGATGACTGGCAATCTGGTGTTAAACTGATGGCAAGACCACCGGGCAAAAAAAATAGTTCTCTAGCATTACTTTCCGGTGGAGAAAAGGCTCTAACAGCGTTAGCATTGGTATTTGCAATTTTTAGATTAAATCCGGCACCGTTTTGTGTATTAGATGAAGTGGACGCACCACTCGACGATGCGAATGTTCAGAGATATTGTAATTTGGTAAAAGAGCTTTCTGAACATGTACAATTCATTTACATTACACATAATAAGCTGGCGATGACCATGGCAACTGATTTGTTGGGTGTGACCATGCCTGAACCGGGTACATCAAAATTAGTCACTGTCGATTTAGAACAGGCAAAAGAATACGGGTTAGTTTCGGAGTCATAGAATGGAAATCAATACGATTATTGGCATCGTTGTTGCCATTATAATTATGCTAATTGGCTTAAAAATGATTTTAAAAAAGCCAAACCATGCTGAACCCTCATTAGACAGTGATTTACATATTAATCCTGATAGTAATCAACCGGTTATACCTAGACATGTAAGAGATCAGCTTGAGAAAACTGAAGCTGAATCTGTAGCGGTGACTAGTGCTGAGCGAGTAGAACCGACTTTAAGCGGAGCTGCACCCTCACAAGTTCCTGAAACAAAACAAGCAGAAATTGAGTCTGTAGAACTCGCTAAAACAATTCAAACTGAACAAACTCCACCAGTTGTTGAAAATGCTTCTGTAGAAGAAATTAAAGCTGAAGAAGAAGTAACAAGCTCTGCTATTACTACAAATGGTTCAGTTGAGTTGGTCGATGCAGTTTCTGTGAAACCGGAAGCTGAAGCTTTAGCACAAGAAAGTCTGGAAGCTGAAAGCGAAAAAGCTGAGCCTGAGTTGAGTTTAAACCCGAATATTGAAACTGCCAAAATTGCTGAATTTGAAGGCGAGAGCAATATTCTGGATGTGCATTTACATGAACAGCAACGCTATGATGATGAAAGTGCATTGGCGATGGCTGAACAGATTATTGCGTTAAATGTGTATCCAAACCCTCGTCGTGCTTTGTCTGGCGATAAAGCCCTTAAAGTGCTGTTAAAATATGGTTTACGTTACGGCGAAATGTCATGTTTCCATCGTTATGAAAATACGGATGAGCCGAGTGTACTCATGTTCTCTGTATTACGTATGACAGACAATGGGCCAGCTGGGTTTGATCTTGAAACTTTATCTACCGAACAAGTTCAAGGGTTGGCATTTTTCCTTGCGCTTCCAAACAGTAAAGCCGTGACTGGTTTTGATATGATGGCGAGTATTGCGGGTCTAATTGCTCGCGAAATCGATGGCAAAGTTTACGATGAAAATAATCTTGAATTTACGCCACAGTTGAAAGAGCACTGGCGTCATCATGTGATTGATTATCGTCCGGCACAGGCCACTGCCTAGTTTTAATTTTTTACGTTCGTTGCGATAATTGCAACATATCTAGTCGCAGCTCAGGGTGGAGAAATTTCCACCCTTTTTTATGGTGAATAACATAATGGCAACAACTTCCGTGATCGAACAGATGCGTCAGCTTATTCAACTGATTGCAAAGCATAACCATGCCTACTACGTCATGGATCAGCCGACAATCTCGGACAGTGAATATGATCATTTATTTCACCAGTTAAAAGCTTTAGAAGAGCAATATCCTGACCTTGTTCAATCAGATTCACCAACAACCAAAGTAGGTGGACAAGCACTCTCTAAATTTCAAAGTGTGACCCATGTAGTTCCGATGCTTTCTTTGGGGAACGTTTTTAATCAGGAAGACTTGTTCGCATTTGCTCGTCGTGTTGAAGAGCGTTTGCCTAATCAAAAAGTACAATATGAAGTCGAATTAAAACTTGACGGTCTTGCGATTTCGCTCTGGTATGAAAATGGTGTCTTAGTACGTGGCGTTACACGTGGTGATGGCGAAACCGGCGAAGACATTACCCAGAATGTTAAAACGATTCGTAATTTGCCTAAAGTGTTGCATTCAGATCACTTTGAAATTCCACGTTTGTTAGAAGTACGCGGCGAAGTACTTATGCCAAAGTCTGGCTTTGAAAAACTCAATGCTGACCAAGAAGCAAAAGGTGATAAAACATTTGCGAACCCGCGTAACGCAGCAGCGGGTAGTTTAAGACAACTCGATCCTAATATTGCTGCTGGTAGACCTTTAGCATTTTATGCTTACGGTATCGCTCAATGTGAACCTAATCATGGCTTAACTACCATGCATGACAGCCTACAATGGCTCACAAAACTTGGATTTGAAATTGCGGAACGTCAGTATCTTTGTGATTCAATTCAAGAAGTACAGCAGCGCTACGAACAAATTCAGCAAGAACGTCCAGATTTACAAGTTGAAATTGATGGGATGGTTGTAAAGGTTGATGACTTAAGACAGCAGCAACAACTTGGTTTTTTAAGTCGTGAGCCACGTTGGGCAACAGCCTATAAATTTCCTGCACAAGCTGCATTAACGACGGTTGATCAAATTGATTGGCAAGTAGGGCGTACAGGTACTTTGACCCCTGTAGCACGTTTAAACCCAGTATTTGTGGGTGGTGTTACGGTTTCTAATGTAACCTTACACAATATTGGTGAAATCCATCGTCTTGATGTGCGTGTGGGCGATACAGTCAGTGTTTACCGTACAGGCGACGTTATTCCTAAAGTAGAAAAAGTTTGGCCAGAGTTTCGTTCACCTGACGCTGAAATTGTACATTTACCAGAAAGCTGTCCTGTTTGTGCTTCACCAGTTGTGATGCCTGAAGGAGAAGCTTTAGCACGTTGTTCTGGTGGGCTTTATTGCGCTGCGCAGCGGATTGAAGCGATTCGCCATTTCGTATCACGTAAGGCGATGGATATTGAAGGTTTAGGTGATCGTTGGGTAGAGTCTTTATTACATCTCGATTTACTTAAAGATGTGGCCGACATCTATCATTTGCATGAACACCGAGAAACTTTACTTGGTATTGAAAAAATGGGCGAGAAATCGGTCCAAAATCTGATTGATGCCATTGAAGCGAGTAAGAAAACAACTCTTGCGCGTTTTATTTATGCTTTAGGAATTCGTGGAGTAGGTGAAACAACAGCTAGAATGTTAGCCAATACTTTCCAAACTTTGGAAGCGCTTAAAGCTGCTGATGTTGAAGCTTTAAAGAAAACTCCAGATGTTGGTGATATTACCGCAGAGTGGATTGCTGACTTTTTCTTGGCACCACACAACATTGAAGTGCTGGATCGCCTAATAGCAGCAGGGATTCATTGGGATGCGCCAACAGCACCAACACGTCAACCGTTAAATGGCGAAAGTTGGGTATTAACAGGCACTTTAGAGCAAATGACTCGTGATCAGGCAACCCAAATGCTGCAAGCGTTAGGTGCACGTGTAAGCGGTAGTGTATCGAGTAAAACCAAATGTGTTGTTGCTGGTGAGAAGGCTGGTTCGAAATTAGAAAAAGCAGCAAAACTTGGTATTGCAGTTATGAATGAGACTGATTTCTTATCACTTATGGCGAGCTATGGGCAGACTTTAAGCGAATAGATCTACCGAAATAAGAACCATTGATTTTAGTTACAAATTTATAAATTGATGGTTTGTGCCTTATTTTAACGCTTGTCTGAGCTAATAAATCGGACAAGCGTTTCTTTTTGCAGAGAAAATTTAAATAACTTAAACTGCAAATGCGTATGTTTCTCATTTTAATTTGATAAAAATCATAAACTTAACTATTTTTTGTTTTGCAATCACTTTTAAGATTGCCCATAATAGTTCTCATACGATAGGAGATTTATTATGCGTGGCAATCCAGAAGTCATAGACTATTTAAATATGCTCATTGGCGGAGAATTGGCTGCCCGTGATCAATATCTAATCCATTCTCGTATGTATGAAGATTGGGGCTTAAATAAAATTTATGAACGTATTGATCATGAGATGCAAGAAGAAGCTTCTCATGCTGATGCGATCATTCGCCGTGTATTATTTTTAGGTGCTAAACCAAACATGCACCGTGAAGATATCAACGTTGGTACAGACGTTGTATCTTGCTTAAAAGCTGATTTGGCGCTTGAATATCACGTTCGTGAAAAGTTGGCGACAGGTATCAAACTTTGTGAAGAGAAGGGCGATTACATTAGCCGTGATATGTTGCGTCAACAATTATCAGATACTGAAGAAGATCATACATACTGGTTAGAAAAGCAATTACGTTTAATTGAGTTGATTGGCTTACAAAATTATATTCAATCTCAAATTTAATAAAAGAACCCAGCTCAGGCTGGGTTTTTTATTGGCTTATTTAAATAAAATTAACTCATCGCTTAAATGTTAGTTTTGTCAAATTGAACATATTCAAAGCCTTACTATATAAGGCTTTGGCAGTTACAAAAAAGTCAGAAAAATTGTATCACACCCCCTGTTTTTTTTATGAAATTGGATATAATTTCGCCAACAAAACCCTTGCCTAGAAATTTAATGAGGCAAGGGTTTTTCTATGGAAAATCGGTTGGTATGGATCGCCCATGATTTTATGGTGAGTTCGCGAAATATGTTATTTACCAAACCTGCTGTTTTAGATACAGCTACACTCTTAAGCACACAACGTCTTGCAACACGACTAAGCTTTTTTAGCTTAGGTTTTGCGACTGCAGCTTGGGCACCTCTTATTCCTTTTGCACAGCAACGTTTAAACCTAAATCATGCCGATTTTGGTTTACTTTTGCTTTGTATGGGTATTGGTTCAATGATTGCTATGCCTGCGACCGGAGCTTTAGTCAAGCGCTGGGGATGTCGTCCATTAATTGCTTTGGCATTGATGCTGTTAATGGTTTTATTGCCTAGCCTTACGATGTGGAGCAGCATTGTGACCATGGCTGTAGCATTGTTTATTTTTGGATCGGCAGCAGGATGTCTTGGAGTAGCTATCAATTTACAAGCAGTGGTTGTAGAAAAGCATAGCTTGCGAGCTCTTATGTCTAGCTTCCATGGAATGTGTAGTTTGGGAGGCTTAACAGGCGCTATGCTTGTGACTGCATTATTGGCAGTGGGCCTTTCTCCATTAATGAGTACGTTATCAGTTGTTATGATTTTACTTGTTATTGGTGGTGTTGCCATTCCCTCTTGTTTAACGTCTTTTGAACAGGATGAAAAGCCACATGAAGATACAACTCAAGCACCGAAAAAATTTTATCGTCCCGATGGCATTATTTTGCTTATCGGTATGATGTGTTTTATCGCCTTCTTATCAGAAGGTGCGGCAATGGACTGGGGTGGTATTTATTTAACAAGTAAATATCAGCTTAACCCTGCTTTTGCTGGCTTAGCTTATACTTTCTTTGCGCTTAGCATGACCACTGGACGTTTTGCAGGTCATGTTTTGCTTAAGCAATGGGGCGAAAAGAATATTGTAACTTATAGTGCAATTGTGGCTGCGATTGGTATGGCTATTATTGTGACTGCGCCAGTCTGGCAAGTAGTTATATTAGGTTATGCACTGTTAGGACTAGGCTGTTCTAATATTGTACCAGTGATGTTTTCTCGGGTTGGTCGACAAAACAATATGCCAAAAGCAGCTGCACTTTCTTTAGTATCAACGATTGCCTATACGGGTTCTTTAAGCGGCCCAGCTTTAATTGGTTTAATTGGTGAATGGACGGGTTTAAGTACTGTTTTAACAGGCGTAGCTGTATTGCTATTTGTCATTGCTTTACTTAACCGTTTTACATTAATAAAGACAAATTAATTTATAAATAATAGAGATCTTCAAAGAACATCGAGAAATTTAATTCCTCGATGTTCTTTTATTTAGATTTATAAAACCTGATAGATCGATTGATAACTATCTTGTAATAATCGCTGAGGTTTCATCAGTAAAGTTGGTGTCTTTTCTAAATCATCCAAGAAATTATTTCGCCAATGGGTAAGATCAGATGATGTTAATCCTTCTATCAATTGCTGGTAACGATTAATACGCTCAGTTTTAGACATTTCTAAAGCCATTTTTAAAGCATCCATCATCGCTGCTCTATCTTGCGGATCAACAATCAAGGCTTGAGACATCTGCTCAGCAGCACCAGCATATTTAGATAAAATGAGTACGCCCGGATTTTCTGGGTCTTGGGCTGCAATATATTCTTTAGCGACCAAGTTCATACCATCGCGTAGTGAACTGATCCAGCAAATATCTGAATGGCGATAAATGTGCATAAGATTATGGTGTTGAACCGTGTCATAGCAGCAATCTACAGGTCGCCAGTCTTCATGTGCAAACTCTTCGTTAATTAGCTCGAGCTTGGTTTTAAAACGTTGGAATAAACGCTGATAAGCTGGAATATCCGTACGAGAAGGTATTGCAACTTGAAGATGCCGAACTAGACCATGATATTCAGGACTGGTTTCCAAAAAGGTTGCAAATGCATTAAATCTTTCGAGCAAACCTTTCGAATAGTCAATACGATCAACCCCAATAATTGTTTTTTGACGTGGTATTTCCTCAAAATTAAACACAGAAGAGGTCGCCAAATCTTGTTGGGCTTGCTTTTGTATAATTTCGGGCTGAACACCAATTGGGTATGACTTAATTAATATTTGACGTTTCTTGTAGCTAATACTGTTACTTTGTATTTTCTGAGCTTCGAGTAAATTTAGACAAGTCTGCATACATGCATTTTGATCGATTTGGGTTTGTAAACCAATAACATCATATTGACTCAAGTCTTGAATTAATTCTCGGCCCACTGGAATTTTGCGCCAGATATTGAGACTAGCAAATGGTATATGTAAAAAGAAACCAATTTTATTTTGCATGCCTAATTCACGGCAGTAACGTGCTACACTAAAAAAGTGATAATCGTGTATCCAAATAAGATCTTCAGGTTGAGCAAGCTGTTTTAACTTTTCAGCAAACAAACGGTTGACCTTTTGATAGGTGCTATATTCTTGCGCATCATATTCAATTAGATCTTCGCGACTATGCATTGCTGGCCAGAGAACCTTATTTGCAAAACCACAGTAATATTGCGCATATTGTTGATGGGTAAGAGGGCAGGTAATGTAATCAATCCCTTGAGAAGAGGCTTGTTCAAACTCTGGCGCTTCGCTATCGGTAATTTGCTGGCCATTCCAGCCTAACCAAATGCCATTACTATCATTCAAAGCGTCTTGTACAGCCACGGCGAGGCCACCAGCTGAAGCTTTACCTGAGGGCATACTTATCCGGTTCGATAATACGATTAATTTAGACATATTTTTTCTCCATTCTGATTTTGGCTATTTTTGACATATAAGCTTTTTATTCTGTTTTGAAATAAAAAAAGAAAATTAGCGACACTATCAATATCTTTTAATCTATATTCAGCTTGTGTTACACCGGAACCCACTTTAATTGTGAGACCAGATTGTTGATTAATAAATACAAAACCTGATTCATCTGTTAAATCATCGCCTATAAAAATAGGTAAAACAGAAGGTAAATTAAGATGATTTAATATGGTTTTAATTGCTTTACCTTTATCAGCTTGATGAGGAATTAATTCAATAACAAATTTTCCCTTATTTAATTTTAATTGAGGATAATCAGAGCTAATCTGTTGCATAATATTAATAGCGTGATTTTCTAAATCTGGGTTCTTGCGATAATGTAAAGCGACAGAATAACCTTTGTCCTCAATTAATAACTCGGGATATTTTTCGCAAGATTTTTGAATATCTTGTTTTAATTGTTTAAAATTAATCTGACTTAAATCTGGCCGAATATAATGATCTGAATTAAGACAAATATCTAAACCATGTAAGCCCGCAATTGGAACTTCAATAGGATATAAGAGTTTACTAGCTGTATTGACATCACGACCTGTTACAGCAATAACAGGTATATTTAATTGAATAATTTTTTTTATAATTTCTAATGTGGTGTTTGGAATAAAACTATGCTCAGGATTAATTTGAAAGGGTGCTAATGTCCCATCAATATCCAAAAATAAACAATAATTTTTATCTAAAGATAAATTGCTTATAATATGATTGGGTGTAACAAAATATGTATATTTTTCTCTCCCATCAGATATTGTATTTTGACTGTTCATATTAGCCTTCCCAATATTTTTTGATCAATAATTACTCTTCTAACATTAAAATGAATTGATGAGTCATTTCTTTTAATAAAAAAACATAAGTATTAACATTAATTACATTGCATAATGGATTTATAGGCGAAGTGTGGAGTATGTTGTTTTTTGATTGGCTTCAATGTTTAGATAATTAAAGTTTTGTATATTTAATATGAATAATGCAGGTCTTATTTATCAATATATTTCAGAATATTAACGTATTATAAATGCTTGATTTTATGATTTAGAAATTGTTTTTAATATTGTTTTTAAAGGATATTTTAAATCAATATTATTATATAATCTTTATAAAATCGGTTTTGGATAGGCATATGAAGTTACAAAATAAAATTTTATTAATTACAGGTTGGGGATTAGGAGTGGAACCTTTGCAATCTCTTAAATTGCATTTGGAAAAAGTAGGATTTGAGACACAACTTATTAATATTTTTAATATTTTAGATAGTAACTTTCAAGCACAGCTAGACTTAGTGGCTAGGGCTGATGTAGTCGTAGGCTGGTCTTTAGGTGGACAGTTAGCAACTCAACTGGTCGATATTTTTTATAAGCAAACAGGGCAGACTAAGACATTAATTACACTTGCTTCAAATCCTTGTTTCGTTGCCAACGATAATTGGCAACCTGCAATGCCTACAGATGTATTCACTCAATTTAAATCTTCTTTTTTACAGAACCCGCAAGCCACGTTAAAGCGTTTTTATTATTTGATTACACTTGGCTCAACCCAAGCTAAACAAGATTGGATAAATATTCAAAATATAGCAAATCCGCCATCAAATGAACTTTTAATAGAAGGTTTGCAAATGCTTGAACAATTAAACTTGGTAGATAACTTAAAAAACTATTCTGGCCGACAACTTCACCTGTTTGCTGAGCAAGATAATGTCATTCCTTGCAAAATTATCGAAAAATTTGAGGAGATCGTGACAGAAAACATGAATTGTAAAGTGCTAAAAGGCGCTACTCATGCTTTTCCATACCTCGAAGTAGACCGAACAATTGAAGAAATCTGCCAATTTTTAACAATTCATCAGCAAAGTTAATAAGCTTTGATTGATCTCGCAATTTTCTTTCATTCTTAACAGGTTTAACATGTGCTAAATGAGAGATTTAATTGCTGTAAAAGGGTAAATAGGATGACCGATAATTTTGATTTGGAACATATTTGGCATCCTTATACTTCAATGACCCAACCTTTACCGACCTTTAAAGTTAAACGTGCCTATGGGGCAACGATTGAACTCGACGATGGTAAGACTTTAATTGATGGTATGTCATCTTGGTGGTGTGCAATTCACGGCTATAACCACCCTGAACTCAATCAAGCAGTGACAGATCAATTACAAAACATGTCACATATTATGTTTGGTGGGTTAACCCATGACCCTGCCATTGAGTTGGGTAAAATTCTTTTAAAAATTACGCCGCCAAGCCTCGACAAAATTTTTTATGCAGATTCGGGGTCGGTTGCCGTTGAAGTTGCTTTGAAAATGGCTGTGCAATTCTGGACAGCACAAGGCCAACCTCAGAAAACAAATTTTATTACTACACGTTCTGGTTATCACGGTGATACATGGAATGCGATGTCTGTTTGTGATCCAGTAACAGGCATGCATCAGATTTTTGGTACAAGTTTACCAAACCGTCTTTTTGTAGCAGCACCGCAAACCAAATTTCATGAAGAGTGGAACCAAGAAGATATTGCTGAGCTAGAACAAGCTATTCAGCAAAATCATGAAAATCTTGCTGCACTGATTATTGAGCCAATTGTACAAGGCGCAGGGGGCATGCGTTTTTATCATCCTGAATATTTACGTCAGGCTAAAGTGCTTTGTGAAAAATATAACCTGCTTTTAATTTTCGATGAAATTGCCACTGGTTTTGGCCGTACTGGTAAGCTCTTTGCGTGGGAGCATGCCCAAGTTGAGCCAGACATTATGTGCATAGGTAAAGGGCTAACAGGCGGCTATATGACCTTATCTGCTACTTTAACGACAAAGCATGTTGCAGAAAGGATTAGTCGCGGTGAGGCTGGGGTCTTTATGCACGGCCCAACTTTTATGGCCAATCCACTTGCTTGCGCGGTCGCTTTAAAAAGTACGCAATTGTTAATTGAACAAGATTGGCAGGCCAATATTGAGCGAATTGAGCAACAGCTTAGTCAATATTTAACGCCTTTAAGTCAGCTTGATTATGTTGCCGATGTACGGGTGCTCGGTGCAATTGGTGTAGTAGAACTCACCTTTAATGTTGATATGAAAACTTTACAGCAACAATTTGTAGACCGCGGAATCTGGATTCGTCCTTTTGGAAAATTGGTTTATGTGATGCCACCGTATGTCATCACTCATCAAGAGTTAAATAATTTGCTTGAACAATTGGTTGAGGTTGTTCAAACGATGCAGGGAGCGTATTAAGATGTCATTGCTTAATCATTTTGCTGCCGAGTTAGATGAGTTAAAACAACAAGGTAACTTCAGACACTTTACTCAAAATGTGCAGCATGACCGTTTTATTACGATTCAAAATAAAACGATGCTTAACTTGGCTTCAAATGATTATCTTGGGTTGGCGGCTGATATTAATCTTCGCCAAGAGTTTCTAGATAGCTATCCATTAGAAAGAAGCTATTTTAGTTCTTCATCTTCACGCCTATTAACGGGCAATTTTGAAGAATATGAACAGTTAGAAAATAGCCTAAGTAAAGCATTTGGTGATCGGGCGGCCCTATTATTTAATAGTGGCTACCATATGAATCTTGGTATTTTGCCTGCGGTTGCTGATAGCAAAACTTTAATTTTGGCAGATAAGTTAGTCCATGCAAGCATGATTGACGGTATACGTTTGTCTGGTGCCCAATATGTACGTTATCGACATAATGATTTACAGCATTTGGAACAACTTCTCCAAAAATATCATGATGATGAAAAGATTGAACGTATCATCGTGGTCACAGAAAGTATTTTTAGTATGGATGGGGATGAAACGGATTTAGCGGCTTTAGTCCAGCTCAAAAAACGTTTTGCTAAAACCATGTTGTATGTCGATGAAGCACATTCAATCGGTGTGCGTGGTCAGCAAGGATTAGGGTGTGCTGAACAATACAATGTCATTCAAGAAATTGATTTTTTAGTTGGTACATTAGGTAAAGCATTGGCAGCAGTTGGTGGTTACATTATTTGCGATCCAATTATTAAAGATTATCTCATTAATAAAATGCGCCCCCTTATTTTTAGTACTGCACAGCCCCCGATTGTGATGGCATGGGCAAACTTTATTTTTCAAAAAGTATTAGTCGCTCAATCTCAGCGTGAACATTTAGAAAGCATTAGCCAATATCTTCAACAAGCTGTCGTGCAAAAGGGTTATGTAAGCCCATCGACCAGCCATATTATTCCCGTCATTGTTGGAGAAAGTCAGGCTGCTATCGATAAAGCGAAGCAAGTTCAGGAAAGTGGTTTTTATGCTATGCCTGTGCGTCCACCCACAGTACCTAAAAACAGTTCGCGTTTGCGTATTTCTTTAACGTCAAGGGTGCAGCAACATGAACTTGAAGAATTGGTGAGTTTTCTGTGAGTTTGAATAAAGACTTGGTTGCCCAGCGTTTTGCTAAAGCAGGGCAAAGCTATTCAGAACAAGCAATTGTTCAAAAACAAATTTGCCAAAATTTAACACGGTTACTCCAGCAGTTTTGCCCAAGCACAATACCACGTGTTTTTGAAATTGGTTGTGGTTCTGGCAATTTAACTCGTCTTATTACTGCATCTTTTCAAATCGAAGAATTAATTTTGAATGATCTGTATGCAGATGTGCAGCAGCACTTTAATTCTCACGAAAGTTTGAAATGGTTGATTGGAGACGTTGAGGCGTTAGATTTTCCTCAGCAGCTCGATATGATTGTTTCAGGTTCAGCTTTACAGTGGATGCAAGATTTACCGCGCTTGCTCGAACGTTGTGATGAGGCTTTAGTCGATCAAGGTTGGTTATGCTTTTCAACATTTGGCTCTAAAAACTTATTAGAGATTAAAGAGCTAACAGGACAAGGCTTAAGTTATTGGTCAGTTGAAAATTGGAATAGGGCTTTAACTCAGGCTGGTTTTGAGATTTTGCATTTGTCAGAGTCGGAAACTCAACTGTATTTTGATTCGCCTAAGGCTGTGTTGCAGCATTTAAAGGCAACAGGGGTAACGGCAACTGCTCAACATCGTTGGACTAAGCAAACGTTACAACAGTTTTATCAAGATTATGATCGGTTTAAGCATGCCGAAGGATATTCCCTAACATATCATCCGATTTATTGTATTGCCCGGAGAGTGAAGTAAATGAGTGGCCAGATCTATTTTGTGAGCGGGATTGATACCGAAATTGGTAAAACTTACGCAACAGGATTTTTAGCAAAATTATGGACTGAGCAGGGTAAAAAAGTGATTACCCAAAAACTCATTCAGACAGGTAATGCTGATATTTCTGAAGATATCGAAAAGCACCGTGAAATTATGGGTCAAGGCTGGTTTCAAGAAGATCATGACAAGCTCACTATGCCTGAAATCTTTAGTTACCCAGCTTCACCTCATTTAGCAACACGTCTTGATAACCGAGAAATTGATTTTCAAAAAATTGAAAATGCGACCCAAACATTGGCAGAGCGTTTTGAAATCGTATTGTTAGAAGGTGCAGGAGGCTTAATGGTGCCATTAACCACCAATCTGCTAACCATTGATTATGTCGCTCAGCACCAGTTTCCGATTATTTTAGTAACCTCAGGGCGTTTGGGAAGTATTAACCATACTTTACTTAGTCTTGAGGCACTTAAATCTCGTGGACTGAAATTAAAGGCTTTGGTTTATAACCTAAAAGATGAATCAAAAGATCCATTAATTTCACAAGATACTTCAAATTATTTGAAAGATTATTTAGCTGTTCATTTTCCTGAAGCTGAATGGATCGAACTGGCAAAAATGAATTAAGTTCAACAGGCTATAAAAAACCGCTCAAATTTGAGCGGTTTTTTTTACATCTTATGAATGTTTAGAATTTCTTTGAACCACGGTTAAAACCAGTCGCTTTACGTTGGTTGCCCGTGTTAACAGGAGCTTCTTTTTCATCATCGCGACGTTGTTGACGTAAGTAACCACCACGACGTGCTGCCATTGGTTTTTCAGTCATACGGTCAGTACGACGTTTTGCCATACCAAATAAACCTGTACCTTGACGTGGTTTTAACTCAACTGATTTTGCTAAGTTGTCGATATCGGTTTTGTCGAGTTCCATCCAACGGCCAGTACGTAATTCGCGTGGTAAAATAACAGTACCGTAGCGTGTACGTAATAAACGACTTACTTTAAGATCTTGCGATTCGAAAATACGACGTACTTCGCGGTTACGGCCTTCTTTCACTACCACTTGATACCAGCGGTTAATACCTTCACCACCAATTTCAGAGAATGATTCGAATTTGGCTGGACCATCTTCAAGCTCTACTCCGTTAACCATGTTTTGGCGTAGTTTTGGTGTTACTTCACCCATTACTCGAACTGCGTATTCACGTTCAATTTCATTAGATGGGTGCATTAAGCGGTTAGCAAGTTCACCATCATTCGTGAAAAGTAATAAACCAGTACTGTTAATATCTAGACGGCCTACCATTACCCAACGGTCATTCGCAATTTGTGGTAAATGATCAAATACGGTTGGGCGTTTTTCAGGGTCATTACGTGAACAGATTTCACCCTCAGGCTTATAATAAATCAGTACACGACGACGAATTTCGTCTTCAATCTGAAACTGAACTTTACGGCCATCAATGCGTAATTCATCGCCTGGTTCAATGCGCTCACCCACTTGGGCAACACGACCGTTTACACTCACGCGTCCTGCGGCAATAACCTCTTCCATATATCGGCGGGAACCTAATCCGATTCGCGCTAATACTTTTTGCAATTTTTCACTCATGACAGCACAACCTTAGACATAATGATCAACAGTCCACCTCTTTATGATTTCGGTGCATTTGCATCGAGAGCCATAAAGGCTTCCTTGGCGTTCTGTAGGGGAGGCAATTGGCCTAGAGAAGCTAGACCAAAAGCATTCAGAAACTGAGGCGTTGTAATTAGCAACGCAGGTCTTCCGGGTAAATCTCTAAAACCGGCTTCTTTAATCCAGTTCCAGTCAAATAGTGTTCTAAGAATTTGACTATTATTAGATACACCACGAATTTGTTCAATATCAGCTCGGGTAACCGGTTGATGATAAGCAATGACAGCCAGGGTTTCTAGTAATGAAGGCGACAGTTTTGTTGGTCGCTCTGGCCAAATTTGCGCAATAATACTACGATATTTAGATCTTACCTGAAAGCGAAACCCTTGCGCTGTTTCAATCAGCTCAATAGAGCGGCCATGCTGTAATAACGCGAGCTGTTGTAAAAGCTGACGAAGCTGTTGTTTATTATACTGATTATTAAATGCTTCTTTTAAGCGGGCAATTGAAACAGGCGCGTCACTGGCAAAAATAATTGCTTCAAGTTGTAATAAAACTTCGTGATGAATGTCAGCTAATGACAAATCATTATTATTTTGTTCAAAACTACTCATAGTGAAGACCCTTGAATTGCTAGGGGAGCTTCAATACCAGTGGCAATAATTTTAATTTTCTGTTGGCGGGTTAATTCTAAAACCGCCATAAATGTAACAACCATTCCCATACGACCTTGCTGGGGATTGAGTAATTCTTTAAAACTTAACACGTCACCAGACTCTAATTTCTCTTCAATATATGCAATACGTTCTTCTAGTAAAACAGGTTCTTGAGCAATGACATGTGTAACAGGTTCTGGGCGATTAAAGACACAGAACAGAGCATCATGTAGCGCTGAAATATCGTAGCCTTCATAAATAGGAGCGATATGACCTAAACTTACATTGGCATTAAACGTGTCACGCTCGAGAATTGGCATTTGTCCCAAACGCTCAGCTGCTTGCTTAATACGTAGATAAGTTTCAAGACGATCAATAAGTTCCTGCTTAGGATCTTTTTCAATGCTTATAATTGTAGGTTTCGGTAAAAGCAGGCGAGATTTTAGGTCAGCTAATAGAGCAGCCATCACCATATAATCTGCGGTTAATTCGATATTTAAAGACTTCATACTATCCATATAGGCTAAATATTGAGTCGCAATAGGTGCAATATCGAGTTGGATTAAATCGAAACCGTTTTTTTGAATCAGATAGATTAAAAAATCTAGTGGACCTTCAAAGTGCTCGAGCAAAATCTCAAATGCAGCTGGAGGTATATAGAGATCTTCAGGAATCTTGTCATGCCACTCATCTAAAACACGGATGTGTGGAGCGTCTTCCATGGATTGATGAAGTGATTGATTCATTACGATTATAAGCCACGCGAATTTTCAAAAGCATGAGACTTGTTATTCAAGTCAAAGACAGCTGTAAGTAGAAGAACAGCAGATAGTGAAAATCATTCTAAATGAATTATATCTTTTAATAAATTACTTAACGACTAAAGTGTAAAAAAAATCCAAAATAAATAAAGAGTATTTTTTTGAGTGATAATATATTTTTTTAAACTATTGGTAAAAAATGTAAGTGCTTATTCAAAAGCACTTACATCGCCAACACCACGACGGATAATCTCAGGATGTTCACCCGATAAATCGATAATACTTGTACTTGTTAACGTACCAAAACCACCGTCAATAAATACATCAATTCGTTTATCTAGCTGATTTTCAATATCGTAAGGGTCATCTAGAGGGTCTTCTTGACCCGGTAAAATTAATGTACTGGTAAGTAGTGGTTCACCAAGTTCTTGTAATAAAGCCTGACAAATCGGGTTACTTGGAATACGTAAACCAATCGTCTTCTTTTTAGGATGCATCAATCTACGAGGAACTTCACTTGTTGCAGGTAAAATGAACGTAGTAATCGCTGGTGTATTCGCTTTCAATAAACGGTATGTCGCATTATCAACTTTTGCATAAGTCGCAATATCTGATAAGTCGCAGCACATAATGGCATATTGATGCTTAGGTCCTAAACCACGTATCTGTGCAATACGTTCCATGGCACTTTTATTACCGATTTGACACCCAATTGCATAGGCTGCGTCGGTAGGGTAGACCACAACATCTCCTGCTCGGATACGTTCAACCGCTTGGGAAATGAGGCGTTGCTGTGGATTTTCAGGATGTACATGTAAATGCATCATATTTTAGAGACTCCATCACGCC
The DNA here is from genome assembly GCF_034067285.1 of Acinetobacter pittii. Taxonomy (NCBI): domain Bacteria; kingdom Pseudomonadati; phylum Pseudomonadota; class Gammaproteobacteria; order Moraxellales; family Moraxellaceae; genus Acinetobacter; species Acinetobacter pittii. The sequence continues at coordinate 2,881,848 of NZ_CP139286.1, read as the reverse complement.
AGTGTTAAAAATAATTATTAGGCTTTTTAAATAACCTAGGCAAGCAATTAACGTAGTTTTTTTGTCAATTAATCAAGGAGTTCACGTTTAAATTCATTTAATTGTAAAGGTGTACCTGAACGTGTGCATTGGCAAATAAAACCAATAAATGCAGCTGCATCACGGGGGAGCTTGGCTTCACCCGAAAAGTAACGTTGCACTTGAGCATAGACATTATCTTTAAATAGTTTGCCATCTCCACTATCACCCGTCAGGTTATCGAGAGATACTCTAAATTTTCTGCCAAAAGATTGTGCAAATAACCATTCAATTGCTTGAGGCTTAATTTCTACTTGTTCAAATAAACTTTGCTGTTCTTGGGTACGACCATCAGGTGCATACCAATATCCTAAATCTGGTAATAGACGTCTTTTTTCACCCGCAATAGACCAATGACTAATTTCATGTAGGGCACTATTAAAGAAACCATGAGCAAATTGAATCTTGGCAGGATCTTTATTTGTTGCAGGGAAATATTCTGGTTCAAAATCTCCACGAACTAATGTCACATTATGGTGGGAAAACCAGTGATTAAAGTGTAAAATAAGCCAATCAACTTGCTCAGACTCCGATTTTGAGCTTGACCATGGTGAGAGTTGCACTGGGTCAGGTACAAGCGTGTTCTGATGGGTTGAATGGGTGCAAACGAGTAATGAAGTGTTAACTTCAGGTTGCGGCTGCAACAGGTGCATTGCTTAATTTACCCCGAGTTCTGTCTAAAGAAGTGCAAAATTGTATCTTAATCTTTGACAGAGTACCGATGAATTTGTAGAATTGCCGCCTTAATTATGTCAGCAAATACCTTTCCGGCACAGATTGAGCCGTTTAAATGGGCTGAACAAGGCTTTACATGGTCAGGTCAACTGCCCTTGTCTCGCTTTGCTCGTATCGCTCGTGAAGCTGTTGGATCAATTGATAATCAATTGATCAACATAGACTGTAAGCTATCAATGGATGCATATCATCGCATTGTGTGGATGGACGGTCATATGGACACGAAAGTTCCAATGGAGTGCCAACGTTGTTTGGAACCTGTTGAAATGCCTCTTGTCTTAGACTTCCATATTGCATTAGTGGATGATGAGTCACTGATAGAGCGCTTGGATGAGGATGCTGATTTCATCGTTTTAGGTGAAAGTGAGTCTTCGACGAAAGGCGATTATGATACGCCTGCCTCGATTAACTTACTCGCATTACTAGAAGATGAACTGTTATTGTTGATGCCTTTATCTCCCAAGCATGATGCTTGTGAACATAAACATCAACCTACCATTCAAAATGTTGTCGAAGAAAAACGGGATAATCCGTTTGATGTTTTGGCAGGTTTGAAGGGTAAACTTAACTCATAATTTGTGTTATAATTATGAGATAAGACAACTGAATTTGTTCTGATCCATTTTTTCGATCTTTGTAAGGAGCCATCATGGCCGTTCAGCAAAACCGTAAAAGTCGCTCTCGCCGTGACATGCGCCGTTCACATGACGCTTTAACCGAGAATGCATTAACAGTAGACCAAGCAACTGGTGAAACTCATCGTCGTCACCACGTGACTAAAGACGGTTTCTACCGTGGTCGTCAATTATTCGCTAAAGCAGCTGATGCTGAATAATTGCATGATATGCATTAAGCGTGATGCTTAAGTATAGAAAAAATGGGAGCGAAAGCTCCCTTTTTTTGTTGTTTTTCGCAATTATAAATATATAAATAACATGTTAAATTTCCGCTCCAGAAATGAGTGAAAACCCAAAAAAGGATTTCTTATGTCTGCTAAACGTCTTGAACAAGTAGCTTTAGCCACAAAAACTGCGTTTGTGTTTCCTGGTCAAGGTTCACAAAAAGTCGGTATGCTTGCTGAACTAGCTGAACAGTTTAGTGGGGTCGGGCAAACCTTTGCGGAAGCTTCAGATGCTCTTGGATTTGATCTGTGGCATATTGCGCAAAGTGGTGAAGGTCTCGACCAAACAGAAAATACCCAACCTGTGTTATTAACTGCCAGTATCGCTTTATGGCGTGTATGGCTTGATTTAGGTGGTCTGGCACCTAAGTATCTTGCAGGACATTCATTAGGTGAATACAGTGCATTGGTTGCTGCAGGCTCTATGAGCTTGGCAGATGCAGTTAAATTAGTTAACTTGCGTGGCAAACTGATGCAAAGTGCCGTTCCTCAAGGGGAAGGGGCTATGGCTGCAATTCTTGGTTTGGCTGATGAAAAAGTGGTTGAGCTTTGTCAAACTGTGAGTGCGTCAGGTGAGGGTTCTGTAGAAGCTGCAAACTATAATTCACAAGGCCAAGTTGTAATTGCGGGTAGTACTGCATCTGTACAACAAGTTATGGCATTGGCAAAAGAACAATCTGCTAAAGCAATTGCTTTACCTGTATCGGTTCCTTCGCATTGTTCTTTAATGAAACCTGCTGCAGAGAAATTTGCAGAAGCTTTGGAACAAACTGCCATTGAGCTACCTACCATTCCTGTAATACAAAATGTCAACGCGGGAATAGCTACCGATGTTGCTCAATTGCGTCAGGCATTAACTGCTCAATTGTACCAATCTGTACAATGGACAGATACGATGCAGTTTTTACAAAACCAAGGCATACATTACATTGTTGAATGTGGTCCTGGTACAGTATTGAGTAATCTCGCAAAGCGTTTACCAAATATCGAAAAAGCTTTTTCTATTGATAGTAAGAGCAAAATGGAAGATGCCCTAAATGCTGTTTTAGTGGCAGAAGGAAAAATTGCATGACACAAGAACGCAAAGTTGCATTAGTAACGGGCGCGAGTCGGGGTATTGGCGCTGCCATTGCCCAGCAACTTATTCAAGACGGTTATTTTGTTGTAGGTACTGCGACTTCTGAATCTGGTGCACAAAAGTTAAGTGATAGCTTTGGTGAGCAAGGTGCAGGTTTGGCGCTCGATGTGCGCAATCTCGATGAGATTGAAGCAGTCGTTTCTCATATTGAACAGAACTATGGTCCTGTACTTGTTCTAGTTAACAATGCAGGTATTACGAAAGACAATTTGTTGCTTCGTATGTCTGAAGATGATTGGGATGACATTCTCAATATTCACCTGAAAGCAGTTTATCGTTTATCTAAACGTGTGCTTAAGGGGATGACTAAGGCACGTTTTGGTCGAATTATTAATATCAGTTCTGTTGTAGCTCACTTTGCAAACCCAGGCCAAGCGAACTATTCTGCTGCTAAAGCAGGTATTGAAGCATTCAGCCGTAGCCTTGCAAAAGAGATGGGCAGCCGCCAAATTACTGTAAACAGTGTGGCACCCGGTTTTATTGCAACAGAAATGACAGATGCACTTAGTGAAGACATTCGCAAAAAAATGAGTGATCAAGTGGCTTTAAATCGCTTAGGTGAGCCACAAGATATCGCAAATGCGGTGAGTTTCCTTGCAAGTGATAAAGCAGGTTACATTACCGGTACGGTATTACATGTAAATGGTGGTTTATACATGGCCTAACGCCGATGTATAAACTTTTAAAAATTTTTATATTCAATTAAACTAGTGGCAAATTAAACGCCACAAGCAATGAGGAGAATTCCTGTGAGCGATATCGAACAACGCGTTAAACAAGCGGTTGCAGAACAACTTGGTCTTAAAGCTGAAGAGATTAAAAACGAAGCATCTTTTATGGATGACTTAGGTGCTGACTCTTTAGATTTAGTTGAACTTGTTATGTCTTTCGAAAATGACTTCGACATCACTATCCCTGATGAAGATTCTAACGAAATCACTACAGTTCAATCTGCAATTGACTATGTAACTAAAAAACTTGGTTAATTCGCATATTGCTGAATAAAAAGAAGGCTACCGTAAGGTGGCTTTTTTTTATGAGAGAAAAAATTAAGAGATACATATTTTTACAAGATCAACCTCAATTGATAGCAGAGGCATGACTTTTTTGAAGTATAACAATAGAGGTCAGTTTAATGACTTTACTATAAACAATAATATGAGGACTAAAAGATGGGTCTTTTTGATTTTGTAAAAGGTATTGGTAAGAAAAATACCGCTCCAGCAGAACCACAACCAGCTCCGGCAACACCAGCAGAACCTTCTGCACAAGAAGTTGCAAATAAATTATTAGGTTTAATTAAAAGTTTAGGCTTAGGGGTAGAGGGCTTATCTGTAACCTATAACGGTACTACCGATACCGCGACTATTAAAGGACAGGTAAAAAGCCAAGCAGATAAAGAGAAAATTATTCTTATTGTTGGGAACATTGATCATGTGGCACAAGTAGATGACCAGATGACTGTTGCAACGCCTGAACCAGAAAGTAAATTTTATACAGTGAAATCTGGTGATAACCTTTCAAAAATTGCGAAAGAAGTTTACGGTGATGCAAATCAGTATCCAAAAATATTTGAAGCAAATAAACCAATGTTAAAAGATCCTGATGAAATTTTCCCAGGACAAGTTTTACGTATTCCTCAATAATTGAGGTTAATAAAAAGGCGCTTAAAGCGCCTTTTTTGTGCTTTTTAAAATCGCTTTGGAATCTTTTGTCCGTTTGGTACAGGGGTATCAGCATTTTTTAAAACACCGAATAACCATGTTTCAGCATGTTGTACCGCAATTTTTAAAGAATCACCCAAAGCTAAACGCCCTGCGATAAAGCTAGCTAATGAACAACCTGATCCGTGATATTCACCTTCAAGGCGAGGACAGCTACTAGTCGCTGCCAGTTCACCGTTAATGTATAAACTATTTTTAATATGATCTGGTGTATCTTCGTGTCCACCTTTGACTAAAACAGCTTTAGCACCCATTTCAAATAACTTTTGAGTGGCTTGATCTAAATCAGTAATACCTGTTAAAGCGCGTAATTCAACGGTATTTGGAGTAATAATCGTTGCTAGAGGAATAAGCTCAACGAAAGCTTTAACCAGAGTTGCCTGATCACCTAAAGAACCACCACTGTTTGCGACTAAAACAGGATCAAGTACATATTGGTAGTCAGGATGTGCACGAAGAAATTCAGCTAGAGCAGCAATATTATCTGTAGTGCCAAGCATGCCAGATTTAACGCATTTAATTGGTAAGTCACCTACCACTGCATTTGCTTGTGCTAATAAAAGTTCTTTTGAGGTTGCTTCGAAGCCAAATACTTGTTGTGAGTTTTGAATGGTGAGGGCAGTACATGCAATTGCTGCATGGGCACCACTTTGTCCAATTGCTTCGATATCGGCTTGTAAACCTGCACCACCTGAAGGGTCTAAACCCGAGAAACAAAGTACGGTTGGACGCACGGTTATTTCCTTTTCAATTTAAATTTACGTTAGTATAAGAGAGTTTGATTAAACTCTCGACCGATTGAATTAAATACTTTACTGGGTTAGTGATTGAATGGCTATAAAACATATTTTGATTGATTTAGATGGAACCTTAACAGACCCAAAAGTTGGAATCCATACTTCAATTCGCTATGCAATGGATAAGTTAGGTTATCCATTGGCTGCCGATTTAAATATTGACTGGACAATTGGTCCCCCCTTAAAAGCTTCATTAGCGAAACTTCTAGACACACAAGATGATGCTTTAGCTGAACAAGCTTTACTTGCTTATCGTGAGCGTTTTTCGGTTACGGGTTTATTTGAAAATGAAGTATATCCATCTGTTGCGCAAACACTTAGTGCATTAAAAGAAGAGGGATATCGCTTATTTGTCGCAACCGCTAAACCAACGATTTATGCAAAGCGTATCTTGGATCATTTTGAATTAAGCCAATACTTTGTACATATTTACGGTAGTGAGTTAACAGGTGAACGGACCAATAAAGCTGAGCTTATCCATTATATTCTTGAGTGTGAGCAACTAAACCCTGAAGAATGCTTAATGGTGGGTGACCGTCAATATGACGTTTTAGGAGCACGCCATAATAGTATTGAGGCGGTAGCAGTAACTTATGGTTATGGAACACCTGAAGAGCTCGCTCAAGCACAACCAAAAGCAATGATTACGCAATTTTCTGAACTTTTGGAATACGTTGAAGGGCAGGCAACCCAAAAGAAAGTATCTTAAATTTTAATTGAAGGTTTGGCTTTGATCTAAAGCCAAACCTTTTTTATTTAAATACCGTGCTGTTGACGGTATTGAACAAGTTCTTCAATCGTAATCACAGTTAAGTGATGAGTTTGAGCATATGCTAAAACTTGAATGCCTGATGCCATAGTACCGTCTGGGTTAGTTAATTCACATAACACACCAGCAGATTTTAGTCCTGCTAATCTTGCTAGATCAATTGTTCCTTCAGTGTGACCTCGACGAGTAAGCACACCACCATTACGTGCACGTAAAGGAAAAACGTGGCCTGGACGATTAAGATCACTTGCGACAGCACCATCTTTAATTGCAGCTTGAATGGTAGTAACACGGTCTTTAGCTGACACACCGGTTGTTACACCTTGAGCTGCTTCAATGGTCACTGTAAAAGCAGTATGAAACTGACTTGAGTTTTGAGAAACCATTGGAGGGAGTTCTAGATGATCTGCTAGCTCTTCTGTAAGGCATAAACATACAATCCCTGAGCCATCACGGATCATACGTGCCATTGTTTCTACTGTTAAAGTTTCGGCTGCAACGATTAAATCTGCTTCATTTTCGCGGTCAAAGTCATCCATAACCAAGACAGGTTTGCCTTGACGGATATCTTCTAATGCTTGTTGAATACGTTGTTCAGCAGGAGAGAGGGCTGAGAAAAAAAGTTCTGGTTGAATTAAGCTAGACATAATGAAACGCTCTCGTAAAAATACGGTGGAACATTTCAGGACTGATGTAAAAACAGGCTGGCACTGAAATAAAACGGATTTATCCCAGTTCGTCGTCTTCTTTCATCCGGACTATACCGTCGGCTTTGGAATTTCACCAAATCTGCTCAAATTACATAATTTAAGCTCGTGGGCTTGTTAATCTAATTATAAAAATTAACTTTACCACCGGTGGGGAATTGCACCCCGCCCTGAAGCGATGGGTTTTATTATAGCGCGCTTGATAAAATTGGCTAGATGCTTTTATAGAATGCTAAGTTTCTTTATGAATAAGTATTTTCATAAATAGAATTAGGCTTTTTAACAAGAGCTTACTTGTTGATATGAAAATGGAATGCTATGTTTTTTATAGAAAATTATAAATAAAATAGGTGTTTCATGCAGATAAGAGACGATTACCCTCTTACCAGTAGCTCATTTATTCAGCATCTCCATATTTTCAGTTATATATTTATGGCGGTAAGTATTCTGTATTTAATTGCTGCTAACTGGTTAATGCTTCCAGACAGTATTCAACTCGCTATCCCGCCCGCTATATTAGTTGTCACAGCTTGGTTTAGCATAAAAGATACTTTAAGCGATGGGGTTAGGCAGACCTTACATAGCGTTTGTGGTTTGATGATAGGCTTAAGTCTGGCTGTAATTGGACAAGTTTATCAAACTGGGGCAGACAGTTATTTGCTTTTTTTAATTTGGACATTGCTTTTATTACCGTGGTTATACCGCCCGAATATTGGCATCTTCGCTTTAATTTGTATTACCAGCCAACTTACACTTTTTTTATTTTTTAAGCAGACTTTTTGGTTAGAAAAATTTCCGTATTTATATCTATTCATTCTAAATTTATTAAGCCTTATAGAATTTTGGATATGTATAAAGAAATATCGTGCTTTAAGGTTTGTCTTTATTGCTTGGTTTGCAGTTATTTCAATCATTGGAATGATTCAATATTTATCGAATGAGAATATTCCTTATCTGATCTCTGCTTTCTTTTCCGGAATAATTGCTTTTTACTATTTCTTCAAAAAAGATGATCAATTATGTGCCAGTTTAATGGCTGCTATTCTTGGTGTAACGGCTACCATATGGCTTGTAGATGGGATTAATCATCTATTTAAAGATTCTAATGAGTTCATCTTTTTATTGATTGCGGGCATTATTTTTATTTGGTTTGCGCTGATTAGCTATCTTTTAATAAAAATTTTTCGTCAAAGCCGCTTTTATATCATTCCAATGGCAATTGGTGCTTGGCTTGCAGGTTTAGCGCTTGCAGCTTTTACGCTCGTATTTTGGGAAGCCATTTCTTTAGTCATTGGAATTATTTTCGTAGCATTTGCTATCGTGCTTTTAAAAAAATCGCAACGTTATTTCTTTCGACAATTTGCTTATTGTTTATTTATCAGTGGACAGACTGCTTTCTTATTTCATCTTAGTTCAGAAACAGATCAGATGCTATGGGTTTTAATTGCACAGATTTTTATTCTATGTATTAGTTATTTCCTTAAACCGCATTGGTTCTTCATTTTAATTCAAATGCTTGCTACGTATGGCCTAGCTTTTATCTATTTGCTACAACTGGACCATTCATTATGGTCAATACATTCTACTCAAACCTATTTAAATTTAACTTTGCTCAATTATTTTGTTTTTAGTTTGGTGCTCTTACCTAAGAGAAAATCACTAGCTCTATATGAGCGTAGTATTTTTTTATGTGTGCTAGTCGTCATGCTAGTCGCTTCTTTTTTCGATACTTTTATGGGACTCGTTCCAGAAAATTCAATAGATCAACATAGGTGGGTTCTATATTTTCTGCCTAGTGTTTGGTTACTTTGCTTTAGTGTTTTTCATTTATATAGAGAACTTCAGGGAATCACTTTTTCCGCTTTTTTAATTTTTGGTGTGTTACTTATTGCATTGGGATATTTCGAAGTTTTCATATTGTTTACTATCTTAACGTGGGCATTAAAAAGTAAAGATCGGATTGTTTATGGAGTTAGCTTAGCTGTATTCGTTTTAGTGTTCTGGCAGCTCTATTACAACCTACAAATAACTTTTCTAGCTAAGAGTTTATCTATTTTTATTTCTGGTATTTTTCTATTGGCTCTGTCGTGGTTGCTTCACCGTGAAAATAAAAATGGTCTTATTGGAGGAGAGAAAGAATGAAGAAGTATTTTTCTCTAATTCTTGCATTAGCCACGATGTTATTTTTCGCAACGTTAGTAGTCAAAAATGAATGGCATCTGCACCATAGTAAAAGTATTTTCGTTGAGCTTAAACCAGTTGATCCTCGTTCAATCTTACAAGGCGACTATATGGCACTGGCTTATGAATTACATTTACAATCTCTTAAAGCTCTTTCAGGAAGTGAGAGTGAGGCTATAGATCAGGTGATTTTTAATCATTCTTCCATCCCAGCAAAAGTTATATTGGACTCACAAAATCGTGTAGTTGGTACAATTCTAGATATTAATAATTCATTTACTGGGCAAAGATTAATTTTAAAAAATCCTGAAAATCGTTTACAGGCTTTATATCCATCCTCGCGGAGTTTCTTATTTGCAGAAGGCTTGGCTCAATGTTATGAAAAAGCCAAATATGCTGAATTTAAGGTAAATCCTAAAGGCGAAGCGATTCTATCTGATTTGCGAGGGGAAGGGCTTCAACCTTTAAATTGTGAAAAACAAAAGAATTGGTGGGAAGGAACTATTTAGGATTTATAAAAATAAAAAAAGCCCGTCGATGCGGGCTTTTTTTATTTTTAAATTTTTAATTAGGCAACTTGTACAGGAATGCAATTCGCTGTGTGGTTGACTGTATTATCTGGGTTTGCATATACCAAACGTGGTTTGTGAGCATTTGCTTCAACTTCGGTGAAATCACCAAACGTAGCAATAATAACTAAATCGCCAACATCTGCTTGATGTGCAGCACCGCCGTTTACTGAAATAATGCCAGAGTTATCTTCACCACGAATCGCATAAGTCGTGAAGCGTTTGCCATTGGTTACATTCCAAACATGAATTTCTTCATATTCACGAATACCAGCTAAATCCATCAATACGCCATCAATTGCACAAGAACCTTCATAGTGAAGCTCAGCATGGGTTACAACTGCACGGTGAATTTTGCATTTTAATAAACGAGATAGCATGGCTAGCGTCTCCTGAGTAGACCTAAGATGTAGATCTTATGGTGAAATCTTTAGCTTTTGCGGTTGGCAAAGTGGCTGATGCGCATTTTGCTCCTAAAAAAGCAAGATAGCAAGCATGATTGTTCAACAATTTAAGTGGGTTTATATGCATTAATTTGATTCATGGCCTGAGGAACTTGTCCTTGAACAAGTAGCTTCACTTTAGAAAGGGCATGATCAATTGCTGCATCCATCAGACTTTGTTCACTACTTGGTGCTTTTCCAAGTACGTGACCTGAAACTCTCTCTTTTGAGCCAGGATGTCCGATCCCAATACGTAAACGGTGAAAATTTGGACCAATATGAGGGACAATGTCACGTAAACCGTTATGACCACCGTGACCACCGCCTGTTTTAAGGCGAATAACACCAGGATTCATATCAAGTTCATCATGAGCAATCAAAATTGCTTCGGGAGCAATTTGATAAAATTTTGCAAATGGAACTACACTTTGCCCAGAACGGTTCATAAATGTAGTGGGTAGAAGTAGACGGACGTCGTGTCCTTCTATATTACCACGTCCACTGATTCCGTGAAATTTCGGATCATTTTTTAATGTAATGCCATATTTATCAGCAAGCTGTTCAATGAACCAAAAGCCTGCATTATGGCGGGTTTGGGCATATTCTGAACCAGGATTGCCCAAACCAACAATTAGCGAAATATTTGACACTAATCTACGCCTTTAAACACTTATGCGCGTTTGAAGTCAGCGTGCATAGGAGTGTTTTTAGATGGGTGACGTTGTAACGCTTGGATTTTAACGTTTTCAACTTTGTCGCCCACTTTGATTTCTACAACTTCTTCAAAGAAAGCATTGTTTTCTAAAGCTTTTACAAGCTCACGAAGTTCTAAAGTAACAGTTACAGGCTCAGCATTGCCACCATAAATGATAGCTGGAATTAAAGCTTCGCGACGAAGGCGGCGGCTCGCACCTTTCCCTTGTTTGTCTTCAGCACGCGCTTGAGCGTTTAATACGAAGTTTGCCATGAGTAAATCCTCATTAAAGTTTAAATAGACTAAACTTGCGACCAGTTTAGTGATAGAAAACCCCAGCCAAAGCTAGGGTTTAGAAAAAGCTGCAATATTATAAACTATCGAACATTGCACTGATAGACTCTTCGTTATTAATACGACGAATCGTTTCAGCAACCATGCTAGCAACAGAAACCTGACGGATCTTGCCTAAGGTCAATGCTTCTTCAGAAAGAGGAATGGTATCAGTCACAACCAGTTCATCAATAACTGAATTACGTAAGTTTTCAATAGCCTTACCTGATAGTACAGGGTGAGTTGCATACGCAACTACACGACGTGCACCAAATTGCTTAAGCGCATCAGCTGCTTTACACAATGTACCAGCAGTATCAACCATATCGTCTACGATAACGCAATCACGATCTTTTACGTCACCAATTAAGTGCATAACTTGCGACTCATTGGCTTTCTGACGACGTTTATCAATAATTGCTAAATCGATGTCACCCATCTGTTTGGCAACAGCACGCGCACGTACTACACCACCAACGTCAGGAGAAACCACCATAAGGTTGTCATGTTGTTGTTGACGTAAGTCAGCAAGCAAAGCAGGAGTACCGTAGATGTTGTCGACTGGAATATCGAAGAAACCTTGAATTTGGTCAGCATGTAAGTCGATCATCACGACACGGTCAATACCAACAGTGGTAAGCATGTCTGCGACAACTTTAGCTGTAATCGGCACACGTGCAGAACGTGGACGACGGTCTTGGCGAGCATAACCAAAATAAGGGATAACAGCGGTAATACGACCAGCACTTGCACGACGCAAAGCATCTGCCATAACCAAGATTTCCATAAGGTTATCATTGGTAGGGGCACAAGTAGGCTGAACGATAAATACGTCTTTACCACGAACATTTTCAGTAATTTCTACTGAAATTTCTCCATCAGAAAAGTGACCGACTGATGCAGCACCTAGAGGGATATGTAAGTGACTTACGACTTTTTGAGCGAACTGTGGATGAGCATTTCCACTAAAAACGACAAGATTGGGCATGAAGCACCCTTGGCGGTTGGTATGTAATGAAATAGATGGCAGGGGCGGCTGGATTCGAACCAACGGATGCCGAGATCAAAACCCGGTGCCTTACCACTTGGCGACGCCCCTAATGCGGCAGAACTTTAATATTTTTGCAATGCAATGTCAAGATTAATCAACAAAAAGCATAGCAATTAAGTCTGTCTTTAAAATAAGAGAATGGCAGGGGCGGCTGGATTCGAACCAACGGATGCCGAGATCAAAACCCGGTGCCTTACCACTTGGCGACGCCCCTAAATTCGATGATATATATGATGGCAGGGGCGGCTGGATTCGAACCAACGGATGCCGAGATCAAAACCCGGTGCCTTACCACTTGGCGACGCCCCTAATATAATCATCATTACAGGTGAGGTTGGCAGGGGCGGCTGGATTCGAACCAACGGATGCCGAGATCAAAACCCGGTGCCTTACCACTTGGCGACGCCCCTAACGTGTAACCTTAAAATGATTAAGAGGAGATTCTTTTAAACTATTTACCAAGTAAGATTTACATGGTGAATGCTTAAGAATTTCATCAATATTCATTTCATTTGTTACTTCAGTAAAAACACAAGCACCTGTACCTGTAAGCTTTGCTTGACCAAACTGATCTAAATATTGCATTGCTTCTTCTACTTCAGGGTATAACTGCCGAGCCAGTGGCTCAAAGTTATTTCCAAAATTAGAAGGCTCTAACTGATAGGCGCAAAATTTAGTGGTCTTAGAGTCTCTTGTCAATGTTTTTTGTGAAAAAAGCAATTGAGTGCTGATAAAACAATCAGGTTTTAAAATAATGAACTGTTTTTGATCTAAGTCTATGAATGATAAATGTTCGCCGATGCCTTCAGCCCATGCATTTTTACCATAAATAAAAATAGGAACATCAGCACCTAGCTTTACACCGTAGTCCGCAAGTTGTTCTTGGTTCAGGCCACATTCCCATAATTGATTTAACACAATAAGCGTGGTGGCGGCATTGGATGAACCACCGCCTAGACCTGCACCCATTGGAATATTTTTTTCAATTTTGATGTCTAAACCACAAAACTTTTTTGCATGTGGCTTTAATATTTGCGCTGCCCGATAAATCAAATTTTCTTCAGGTCGAACTTCACTCAAACCATCAATTTCGATTTCTTCATTTGAAGTAGGCGTAAATGTCATCCAGTCATATAAATCAATAAGTTGGAAAATGGTTTGTAGCTCATGGTAACCATTTTCGCGTCGGCCTGTAATATGTAAAAACAGGTTGAGCTTAGCAGGGGAAGGAACTCGAATCATAGATTTATATAATTAGACTTAGCGGTTTTGGATGACCATTGTAATACGGTTTTCTTTATCTTCAGCAAGAGCTTGCTTTAAAACCAGTTTGTTTGGCAAAGTTTGTTCACCATCGTAACTGAAATTCACGGTCCAGCCATCTTCAATGAGTTGGCTCACTCGATTTGCAGCATCTTTGGTAACTTGCGCATTTAATGTTGCGGGTTTTGCCAAAATCCAACTCGTTAAGTGCGTAATCGGTGCTTGCCAACCAGTTGCTCGCTCTAAAAGTTCTTCTGGAGAGGCAGCTGTAATAAGTCCTGTTTTAGCACTATTTAAAGTGACTTCGCCTGGTTTACCCTGAATTTGAGTTTTTCCAACGCCTAAAATACCGCTTAACTCGATATCAAAATTATCTTGCTGTTGAAGCCAAGTAAAAAAAGCACTACCAGTTTGCTGTGGTGTACGGACTCCAATTTTACCTTGTAAATTAAAGTGTTTTTCATCTTGAACTTGTTGGGTAACCGCAGGTTTAGGTTGAGTAAAATGCTGACAACCGGTTAGAAATAATACACTTGATCCACAGATCGCTGTGCACAGTTGGGCAAATTTGCTCATATATTTAACTCTTTTTTGCAGATGTAGGTAAAATTAACGCATCAAGCTGTTGTAATTGTGGATCATTGGCATGTTTTTGTTTCAGTTGTTGTAACACTGCGCTAAATTGAGTGAGTGACCCTTGCATATACAAAGCTTTAGCATAACGAACGCCAATATTTATATTATGGCTAAGTTCATATGCTTTGCCTAAGGCTTCTGCCGCAGCTTCATAATCATTCTGTAAAAATGCAATATAGCCTAGCGTATCAAGGATTGAGGCTTGTTCAGGGGCATATTCCAGAGCTTGTTCAGCATATTGACGTGCTTCTTTTAACCTGCGGTTTTGCAGAGCTAAAGTATAAGCATATGCGTTTAGATACGTTGGGCTGTTAGGCTCAAGTTGTAATAATTGCTTTAATGTTTTGTCGAGTTTGTCGCGGTCCGTATATGGATCAAGTAATAAAACTTCCGCATAAATCAGTTCCGGATCATCCGGTAAGTTTTTTATTGCTTCATCTAATAAATTTAATGCAGCTTTTTTATTGCCCATTTTCTTTAAGATTTCAGCTTGGGCTTGATATAAAAAACTTGCATGTTGGGGATAATTTACTCGTTCTTGAGTAAGGAACCGTAAAGCATCGTGTAAATTTTCTTGTTTATCATATATTGCAATCAGATTGCGTCTTGATACCACGTATAAACTACCATCAACTAAACGATAGTAAGCTTTTGCAGTTTCATAATGCTGTTTACGTTCTGCATTAATCGCTAAGTAGTAATACGCTTCATTTTGGTATTTAGCCGAGTTGCGTAGGTCAACAAGATATTGTTCCGCTTTGTCATATTGCTTTAAATCAATACTCGTTAAGCCTGCAATAAATAATGCTTCTTCAGCTTGAGGGTTCGTTTCTATAATTTTTTCAAGTTTTTCTAACGCAAGCTCAGATTGGTTAATTTGTATGAGATAGCGGATTTCAGCTAAACGAATATCTAAATTTTTCTTATTTTTACGGCTCGATTTTGCATACCATTTAAGTGCACCTTCTTGATCACTGAGAGCGATAAGCAAGTTTGCTTTCATTAAAATAAAGCTGGTTACTTTAGGACGTCGGCGTAAGGCTTTGTTAATGTTGGTTAGCGCAGTTTGTAATTGACCATTTTGCGCTTCTAAATTGGCGATGAGCGCTAAGATAGAAGGATTGGCTTTTTCTGCGCTCGAGCGTAAAGCTGTTAATAAGACATCTCGATCTTGTGCATTTTCTGGGGCAATGCTGGCTAAAATCTGTTCTAGATCAGCAGTGGGATCTATCTTTAAAATTTTATCTAATGTCTCAGCAGCAAGCTGGTATTCGTGTGTTTTTAAAGCAATATGTGACAAATAGAATAAAGCAGGTACATCTTTGGGTTCTTGAGCGACCCAATGTGTAGCAATATTTAACGCAGCTTGTAAATCATTATATTCAAGTGCAACGTCTAAAGCTCGCTGTTTAATTGAGGTAGAGTTGCTTTTAATTGCGAGCACTGTGTAATTGTGCAAAGCGTTTGGAATATCGTCATAAGCTAGCGCAAATTCAGCAACCATGGATTGCTCTAATGCCTGATCAAACGAATGCACGGCATAGGTCTCTTGCACAGGACGCGCATAGACATATGAGGACATGCTACCTAACAATAAGAATGTGGTAGAATACTGTCTTATCGAAGCACCGTTAAAATTAATACGGCTATTCATTTGACGCAATTTTTATTGATCCAAAGTAATGCTTTTTATGACACCGATGTTGCACAATAGCATAAATTTAGCGAAATGATGATCTGATATGTCTTTCTTTGCATTGGGTGTCAACCATCAAACAGCTTCTGTAGAACTCCGCGAACAAATTGCTTTCAATGCAGAGCGATTAAGTCGTTTGCTTGCCGAACAACGCCATCACCAAAACCTAAAGGATTTGGTGGTCGTCTCGACCTGTAACCGTACAGAAGTTTATGCCATGGCTGAAAATGCCGAAAGCCTTCTAAAATGGTTAGCCGATGCCAATAATATTGATGTAAAGCAGTTAATTCATCATGTTTATCGTTACGAGAACACGCAGGCAATTACACATTTAATGCGAGTAGCGAGTGGTCTAGACTCTCTTATGCTAGGTGAGCCGCAAATTTTAGGGCAAGTTAAAAGCGCTTTAGCATTGTCTAAAGAAGCCCAAACGGTCTCTCCTGAATTGAACAGTGTTTTTGAATATGCTTTTTATGCTGCTAAACGTGTACGTTCCGAAACTGCGGTAGGTAGTCATGCTGTTTCAATGGGTTATGCGGTTGCACAACTGGCTTTACAGGTTTTTAGTAAGCCTGAAAAACTTACCGTCATGGTGGTTGCGGCGGGTGAAATGAATAGCTTGGTGGCTAAACATTTGGCTGAAATGGGTGTTGCGAAGATTATTATTTGTAATCGTAGCCGTGAGCGCGCTGATCAGTTGGCTCAGGAAATTGCACATCAGGTTGAAGTTGAAATTATTGAGTTTTCAGCATTAGCAGAGAATTTATATCGTGCTGATGTTGTGTCGAGCTGTACCGGTAGTTTATACCAAGTTATTGCTTATTCTGATGTTAAGACCGCATTAAAAAAACGTCGCTACCAACAAATGTTGATGGTTGATTTAGCAGTGCCACGTGATATAGATCCTAAAGTTGAAGCACTTGATGGGGTCTATTTGTATGGTGTGGATGATTTACAAAGTGTGATTGATGAGAACCTCGCTCAGCGTCGTCAGGCGGCAGTTGAAGCGGAAGTGATGGTGAATCAATTAGCGACTCAGCTTATTACTCATCAAAAGGTTAAAGAGGCTGGTAGTACCATTCATGCTTATCGCCAACACAGTGAAGAGATTAGTCAACAAGAGCTTACGCATGCATTAGAAGCTTTGCATCATGGTGATAATGCCGAACAAGTATTACAGCAATTTGCCCACCGTTTGACGCAAAAACTTATGCATCCTACATCGATATTACTACGTGAAGCTGCTAAAGCAGAAAATCCTGATTATTTTGAATGGCTACAACAGCATTTACAGGATGTCTTTGATCATGAGCGTAAACCAAAACATTAAGACAACAGCTTTAAGCTAATTTGTTTTGTTAACTCATTGAGTTGTTGTCTTAGATTTCTTGATTCAATTAAAGAAATCGGCGATTTAAGTTTTTGACGTAAATATCTTTCTTGCAGACTTAATGAATATTCTTTGGCTAACTTGTCAGCTACTTCAGGAGCCTGTGTTAATGCTTGAATGTTTGTTCTTTGCATAATATCGGCGATTTCATGACAGTAATTACTACAAGCACCAAGCACATAATAAGTTGCCAGCTCTTGGTCATCCGGTAAATCATCAAAAATACGATTTAAGATAGCCAGTACTTTGGCCAATAATTCATCTTGGTGAATATAGGCTCGCAATCCTTCAAAATGAATATAAAGAAAAGGATGATGCATTAAAATTGCTATCGCAAAGTCTTCATCTTTTGTATGAATATTAAATGAGAGTGAAGCATCGTGACTGATTTGTGGGGTAAAACGTTTACCAAGTCCGAGTTTTTCACGGAAAGATTGAGTAAGTAAGTAACGGAACGAACCTTGTTTAGGTAAGAGTTCAGTCAGCTCCCTGAGTTCTCCCATGACTAAACTTTTCCCTTCAGGTGTACTGATATCGTGTTGACCTGTTAAGTGCGCAAACACAAAATCTGACAAAAGAGGGGACTGTTGTAATAATTTTTGGAAATTTTCGAGCCCTTCTCGGCGGATCAGAGAGTCGGGGTCATGATCATTCGGTAGAACAAAAAATTTAAGTTCACGGCCATCATTAAGAAGTGGTAATGCAATTTCTAAAGTTCTGCGCGCTGCTTTTTGACCTGCTGCATCACCATCAAAAGCAATGGTAATGCGGCTATTTTGTTTAAATAGAATATTAAGATGTTCTGTATTACTTGCAGTCCCTAAAGTTGCTACGGCCCCTGTAATGCCATATTGCTGAAGCGCAATGACATCCATATAACCTTCGACCATTAACCAATCGCTAGATTTAAGTTTTCTACCTTCATAAAGCCCATAAAGTAGCTGATTTTTGTGGAAGACTTCTGAGTCCGGTGAGTTAATATATTTGGGCTTGATTTCATCGTTTAAGGCACGACCACCAAAACCAACGACTCGACCTTTAGGGTCGCGAATTGGAAAAATAACGCGGTCACGTAATAGGTCAAAATCACGGCCATTATCGCTTGAGCGGATAAGCCCAAGTTGTTTTAAGCCGTCAATGTCATAGGGAAAGGCTTTCTCTAGGTGTTGCCAGTCTTCTGGAGCATAGCCTAAACGCCAAAATTGAATCGTCTGATTGGTTAAACCACGCTGTTTAAAGTAATTTTTTGCCTTTTGGCTATGAGGTAATTGTTGTTCATAGAACTGAGCAACATTTTCCAGTAAGTCATATAAATTACCTTCTTGAACCAGTTCATCAAAGCTAAACGGCTGTTCGAACTGAGCAAAAGGGTCATCAAAGAATACTGGTTCAAGCGTGTTGTAGCTTTCATCTGATGGCTGCTGTGGAGTTACAGGCTCAGCCGTATTTGTTTTAGCAACAGGTGGCTTGGTAACCTGACGGGTATAAGACAGTTTTTTATTTTCAGTATTATCTTTGGGTAATTCAATTCCAGTACTACTCGATAATTCTTTCATTACCTCTATAAAGTTTCGGTTATCGATATCCATGAGAAAACGGATTGCATTTCCGTTAGCTTGACAACCAAAGCAGTGATAATACTGCTTGTCACGGTAGACATGGAACGATGGTGTTTTTTCTTGATGAAATGGGCAACAGCCGGAATATGTACGTCCGGTCTTTTTCAGTTTCACACGTTGACCAATCAGATCGACAATATCTGTGCGATCTAGAATTTGATCAATCGTATGTTGTGGAATTGCCATAATTCAGATAACCGTATTAAAACTTGATGAGACAGTAAGTCAGAATATTCTGACATGATGAATCGAGATATGCCCAATAAATATTTTAATATTTTATAAAAACAAACAGGCAAGTGATATCACTTGCCTGTTTGTTGATGTTTTTTAAAGCTTAAACTTATTGAGCAGCGTCATCCGCATCTTGAGTTGCTTCATCTGATTGCACATCAGTTGAAGCCTCAGTAGAGGTTACGGCTGGCGCAACAGTTGTATTTTCTGCTGCTTGTTGCTCAGGTTTATCTAATAAACCGAAGCTTAAACGGTTTGTCCAACTACGTTCAGACTTAGGCGCTTCTACAGGTTTTTGTTCTGGTGCTTCAGCTTCTTCTTTATCTGAATTGCCAATTAAACCAAAGCTAACACGATTGAGGAAACCACGTTTTGGAGCTTCTGCTTCAGTTGTGGTCTCTGGTGTTGCAGCAGTCGATTCACGACCGAAAATACCCAAGGTTGCACGGTTAATCCAGTTGCCTTCTTTACGGGCAGCACGCATGTTAACTGTGCCGTCTTTTTTCACAAGGCTTGGGTAATTAAGCTTTAAAACTTCAATATATTGTTGTGAAGTCGCTTTATCACCTAATTTGTCATAGCTATATGCCAAAGTCGCTAACGCTTCTGGAACTTGAGGCGTTTGTGGGTAGTGTTCAATCACCCATTGTGAACGTTCCGCAGCGGCGATCCAAGCTTTACGTTTAACATTAAAGCGAGCAGCAGTCATTTCATTTTCAGCAAGTTCTTGCCCAATGAATTTCATACGCTGAGCAGCATCAACAGAATATTGGCTGCTTGGGAAACGGCGAATTAAATCAACAAAGTTTTGATACGCAACTTTTAAATAACTCACATCACGGTGAGATTGCTGCAAAGAGGTATAGCGCATCAAACTGTCGTAGTTTTGCTCCATATTGGCAACAGCACGAACATAATAAGCATAATCCACATTTGGATGTTGAGGATTTAAACGAATAAAACGTTCTGCTAAGGCAATCGCGCCTTCATAATCTTTTTGTTTAAATTTCGAATATAGAAGTTCAAGTTGTGCTTGTTGTGCGTATTGTCCAGTCGGATAATAGGTATCGATTGCCTCTAAGGACTTGGTCGCATCAAGATATTGACCGCGGTCAAGCGACTTTTGGGCTTTTTCGAAGTAAGCTTGTTCACTAGATTGAGGGCCAGTATCGACCACTTCTTTTTTACTTGGATTGCTGCTACAGCCCACAAATGCAGACGCTACACCTAAAGATAAGGCAAGCATCGTAATTTTATAACGTGGTAGCGACATAAAAACTCCTCTGTTATGTTGGGCAATGAGCTACAATTGCGCTATTAAACCACTTTTATCTCAATGATCAAATGACTTCAGCACAATCTTCAAACACAAACTTCTCTGAAACCGACTTCAATTTACTTGAAGATTCTGAGGATGCAGATAACCATACTTCTGATACAACTGCAACACGTTTATCGTTGCAAGTTCAGCTAGATGAAACCTATCTGGGACAACGTATCGACCAAGTAGCAGCCTTGGTGTGGAGCGAGTTTTCACGTGAAAAGCTCAAGCAATGGTTGAAGGATGGCCATCTGTTGGTGAATGGTAACATCGTCAAGCCTAAGCACCGTTGTGAAGGAACTGAGTTGCTTACGCTCGAAGTAGAGCTTGAAGCTCAGACAACGAGTCAACCTGAAAATATTCCACTTAATATTGTCTATGAAGACGATGATATTTTAGTTATTAATAAACCAGTAGGCATGGTGGTACATCCAGGAGCAGGCAATAGTTCTGGAACTTTAGTGAATGCTTTGCTTTACCATGCTCCAAAATTGGCAGAACTTTCGCGTGCTGGTTTGGTACATCGTATTGATAAAGATACCAGTGGTTTACTGGTTGTTGCTAAAACATTAGAAGCTCAATTTTCTTTAAGTAAACAATTGGCGAATAAATCGGTTTATCGTGTATATGACTTGGTTGTTTATGGAAATATTATTGCTGGCGGTACGATTGATGAACCAATCAAACGTCACCCAGTAGATCGTGTAAAAATGGCAATTTTACCGGGTGGGCGAGATGCAGTAACTCACTACAATGTAAAAGAACGTTTTAAAGATTTTACCCGTGTACAAGCGCGCCTTGAAACAGGTCGAACACATCAGATCCGTGTGCATTTTAGTTATATTGGTTACGGTTTGATTGGTGATCAGGTTTATATGAATCGTGTGCGTGTGCCAGCTGGTGCATCTGAATTACTGATTGAAACTTTACGCGGTTTTAAACGTCAAGCATTGCACGCAGCTAAATTAGGCTTAAAACACCCTCGTACTGGTGAAGAAATGCTGTTTGAAGCGCCGTGGCCTGAAGACTTTACACATTTAGTGAATGTGTTACGTTCAGAAAACGCTGCATATTAAGGACGTGCATATGGAATTTGTTCAAGGTTTACCTCAAGGCGTATTTGTAGGGCAGACACGTGTTCAACATCCTTTGGCATTACCAACGGATCGACTTGAATTATCTGGCTTTAATTTGGCTTTACATGTCAAAGATGAGGCACAACGTGTTCACCAGCATCGAATGATATTGTTAGATGAGTTTGCGGAATTTGGTGTTAAAAAAATGACATGGATGACCCAAACGCATAGTACGATTTGCCATACTGTAAATGAACAAATTCCCTTTAAAGCTTTAATTGGCGATGGTTTGGTCACCCAAACAAAAGGTCATGCTTTAATGATGATGACGGCTGATTGCTTACCTGTCGTGTTGGGAAATGCCGAAGGCAGTGAAGTTGCTAATTTGCATGCGGGTTGGCGTGGTTTAGCAGGTGGCATTATTGAAAATACAGTTACGGCTATGCAAAATCCTCCAACTTGGGCATGGTTAGGGGCTGCAATCAGTCAACCTTGTTTTGAAATTGGGGCCGAAGTAAAAACTGCTTTTTGTGATAAATATCCAGAGTTGGAAACAGCCTTTGTTGAGGGCGTGGCTCCAAATAAATTTCATGCAGACTTATATGCCATTGCACGCTTTATTTTGCAAAGTCTAGGTGTGCAACAAGTCTTAGGTGGAGATCAATGTTCTTATCAACAGGGTGATGAGTATTTTTCTTATCGTCGTGATGCGAAGACAGGACGTATGGCTACGTTTGTTTTTATGTAAGTTTTGATAACTTCCTTAAATGACTCTCTTATTTTATATTTATTAAAAATAGGAGAGTTTTTTATTTAATTTGAAAATATTTCTATAGTATGCAGTAGTGAAAACCTTATATTTCATATTTATAGATGAAGGTTTAGCAAGTGTTAATAAAATGATAAAATAGAAAAAATCGCTCAAAATTTTAATCTTATGTCTTTGCCTGAAAAACATCTCTCTATTGTCTACCACAGTCCATATGGTCATACCGCGAAGGTAGCTTCCGCTATTGCTGCTGGGGCAGAGGTGATGGGTGTAAAAGTACATTTAATGAATATTGAACATATTGATTGGGATGCACTTGATGCATCGCACGGTATTATTTTTGGTTCGCCTACCTATATGGGGAGTATGACCGCTGACTTTAAAAAGTTTATGGACAGTACTTCTAAACGTTGGAAAGAGCGTTTGTGGCAAGGCAAGCTTGCAGCGGGCTTTGCAAACTCAGGTGGTCTAAGCGGCGATAAATTAGCGGTATTACAACAATTAAATATTTTTGCGATGCAACATGGCATGCTTTGGTCAGGTTTACCTTTAATGACGACTGGGCATAGTGAAAAAGATTTAAACCGATTATCGAGTTGTTTGGGTTTAATGACACAGTCAGATAATGCACCTGTTGAAATTACTCCTCCACAAGGCGATTTAGATACTGCAAAATGGTTTGGCGAATATATTGCTGGACTCTTATATAGATTAAATTAATAAATTCCGCGATATAAAAAAGCCTCTAAAAAGAGGCTTTTTATTTAATTACTTATGAAATATACGAGCTTTATCACGCTGCCAATCGCGATCTTTTTCAGTCGCACGTTTGTCATGCAGCTGTTTACCTTTCACCAGAGCAATTTCAAGTTTAACCAAGTGACCTTTCCAATAACATGCTAAAGGAACACATGAGTAACCTTTTTGGTTCACTGAACCTGTTAGCTTTTCTAGTTCTCGGCGTGATAATAATAATTTACGTGTACGTGTAGCTTCAGGTACTACATGAGTAGATGCCGAAAGGAGCGGTTGAATTTGTGCACCAAATAAAAACGCTTCACCATTCTTAAAAATGACATAACTTTCTGTCAAACTCATGCGACCAGCACGTAAAGACTTTACTTCCCAGCCGAGTAAAGACATACCAGCTTCAAATTTTTCTTCGATAAAATAATCATGGCGGGCACGTTTGTTTTGTGCGATGGTTCCGCCATTATGTTTTTTCACTACTGTCGCTTTCGCCATAATTCAAACTTCCACAATTGCCCCTATTGTGCCGTAAACTGATGCTAAGGTGAAGTTTTTCCTGCACGTCAATATTTCGCCTGATGTATAACTTTTGCTAAAATAGGTTCACAATACAATTAGAGTACTAGCGGATGTCTAAAACGCGTGTAATTTATCCTGGAACATTTGACCCCATCACGAATGGACACGTTGATTTAGTTACTAGAGCATCAAGAATGTTTGATGAGGTTGTAGTAGCAATTGCAATTGGACATCATAAAAACCCTTTGTTCAGTCTAGAAGAGAGAGTTGAACTGGCCCAAACATCACTCAGCCATTTATCAAATGTTGAATTTGTAGGCTTTGATGGTTTACTAGTTAATTTTTTCAAAGAACAAAAGGCAACAGCAGTACTTCGTGGTTTAAGAGCAGTTTCTGATTTTGAATATGAATTTCAACTTGCCAATATGAACCGTCAACTTGACCCACATTTTGAAGCAGTATTTTTAACACCATCTGAGCAGTATTCATTTATTTCTTCGACATTGATTCGAGAAATTGCTCGTTTAAAAGGGGATGTAACCAAGTTTGTTCCGCAAGCTGTGGTTGAGGCTTTTGAACGTAAACATCAACAAGGTTGGTAAAGTGTCGTTATATATCACCGATGAATGCATAAACTGTGATGTTTGTGAACCAGTTTGCCCAAATGAAGCTATTTTCATGGGTGAAGTGATTTATGAAATTCACCCAGATTTATGCACTGAATGCGTTGGTCATCATGACCAGCCGCAATGTCAGTTATTTTGTCCAGTGGACTGTATTCCTAAAGATCCGCAGCATGTGGAGACGGAAGATGAGCTATTCGACAAATATAAAAAATTAATTGCTCAAAAAAGCACAAGCAATTAGTAAATAAATTTGTTAATATGCGCCCCTGAAGTGAGCTGGATGGTCGCTGCTGTGGAGGTCTTCGTGACTGAAGCAGGGGAGGAAAGTCCGGGCTTCATAGGGCAGGGTGCCAGGTAACGCCTGGGCGGTGAAAGCCGACGGAAAGTGCAGCAGAGAGTAGACCGCCTCATTCGTGAGGTAAGGGTGAAAGGGTGCGGTAAGAGCGCACCGCGTGTCTGGTAACAGTTCACGGCATGGTAAACCCCACCAGAAGCAAGACCAAATAGGAATCCTGAGGTACGGCCCGTACTGGATTCGGGTAGGTCGCTTGAGCGTATGAGTGATTGTACGCCTAGAGGAATGACCATCCTCGACAGAACCCGGCTTATAGGCTCACTTCACCTCATTTTATTTAAAATTTTTCTTGACGTGCGTTAAAGAAGTTAAGATAATGCGCGCACAGTTTTCGGCTATGTAGCTCAGTTGGTTAGAGCACCGCACTCATAATGCGGGGGTCACAAGTTCAAGTCTCGTCATAGCCACCATTTTATAGACCACGCTCCTGCGTGGTCTTTTTTTATGCTCATTTTTTGATTAAACACAGTTTGTAAAGACCGACTTTATAGTTATGGCATTGTTTGTCTAGATCAATTTCTTCATGTTCTTATAACACTTAACAAGGATGTTGAAGACATGAAAAGGTCATTATTATTTTTAGGAATTTTAAGTTTAACTGCGGGAGTAGAAACTTCCGCGGCTGATTTAAGTTGGGGCGATCCAACTTTAGATTCAGGTCAGTTTAAAGTTTCTGGAGCTGTGCGTTCCCGCTATTTGCATAAAGATTATGTAGTTGATGCAAATGAAGGTTCTCAAAATGATGACTGGCGGCTAACCGATATTAAATTAGTGTTAGGTTATGAAAATCCAGATTGGATTGCAGGTGCGGATGCCCGTTGTTATCAATATGATCGCTTATGTGATGCGATTTTCCTAAAAAAAGCATGGGTGGGTTATAAGTTATCTGACCAGCAGAGAATCACGGCAGGTTTGCAACCCGTTGATTTTGGCTTTGGCGAATTTTGGGGCAGTAGTTACTACGAAACGCTTTTAAATACAGTCGGTTTAGAAGACATCGATAATCTAGGGATCAAATATAAATTTGCAGATCATAACTATAATTTAACTTTAGGTTTCTATCCAACTGATGGCGGAAATTATAAAGGAACTTCAAAAGACTCAAGCAGATATAGCGGTAATTTCGTTGAAGCTGATGATTTAACGACAGGAACTAATATTGAAGAAAAGAATATGTGGATTGCTCGAGCGTCTAGAAAATTTGAGCTTGATAAGACACAAAATTTTTCGACCGAGTTAGGTGGTTCAGTTTGGTACTCTGATTTAGAAAATAAAAGAACTGATGAGGATGGTCATCGTAAGTCATGGAACGTTTTTGCTCAAACGCAATATCAAGCATGGCAATGGATGTTCTTAGCTGGGAAGCAAGATGTCACGAATGGCGATAATTTATTTCCAAATAGCTCAACCATTGGGGCATTTGATTACCCGTATCAAGTCGCCAATAAAGGTAAATATTTGGTCAATGAAATTAACTATACGTTTGCTCAGCCATTCCACAAACTTGAAAATATTAAACCTTATATCTCTCATAGCCGCTTCTTTAAAGATGAGGATGGCTATAAAGACTCTGAACGCTTAATTGCAGGAGTTTATTTTAATTACAAAGCCATTGGTATTCAGGGTGAATACATTATGAGTAAGAATGTTCCAATGGTTGGCGGTGGGGCTGATGGCCTTGCACAAGGTAGCAGTAATGATTGGGATAAATTATTTTATCTTTCAATCGGATATTATTTTTAAAATTTAAAAAGCAATTTATTGCCCTAAGTGAATAGGCCTCACTTAGGGCTTTTTTTCATAGAAAGACTTTTTCAGGCGGTGGTTCTCGTTTAACTGCTGGAGAAATGAGTTGCCCTCGGTTTAGGTTTTGAACATGCTGTAAACGATTGAGTAGCTCGTTTTGAATAAACAAAATACAAGTCTGTAATTTAGATGAGCTTTTAAGCCGTGATGGATAAACCGCCCAAATATCTGCATCTTGCCAGTACTCAGGCAAAATATGCTGAAGTTGGCCTGTAATCAACTCATCTGCAACATCCCAAATTGACCGGAAAATAATACCGTGACCTTCTATAGCAAGCTGATGAATAATCTCGCCGTTATTTGAAACAAAACGGGGTTTGATATGTACGGAGACATCTTCAGAAGCATGCCTAAATTTCCAGAGTACCGAGGATTGATCGCGTTCACTAATCGTTAAGCAATCATGTGATTGTAAATCTTCAATGCTGTCAGGTACGCCATGTTTAAGTAAATAGCTTGGCGAAGCACATAAAATCCTAAAATTGGAAGCCAGCTTCTTTGCAATCATATTCGGCGCAATTTCATTACCAATTCTAATGTCCAAATCAATACTGTGTTGAATTAGGTCTTTGGTATTGTCGATGGTGTCAAAATGAATTTGAAGCTTTGGATAAAGCATCATTAATTTAGACAGAATTGGTGCAATATGCTTTCTGCCAAAACCAAAGCTACTAATAATATCCATACGACCTGTAGGTGTACTGAGTGGGTTATTGACCAGTTCACAGACTTCATCAAATTCTTCAAGAATATTTGAAACTCTCTCAAGGATGAGTTTGCCATCTTCCGTTAAGCTGACATGACGCGTGCTGCGATGAAAGAGTTTACAGCTTAACGTGTTTTCTAAAATATTAATTCGCTTGCTAATAAAAGCTGGCGATGTCCCAAGTTCCTCAGCAGATTCGACAAAACTTTTTAGTTTGGCGACTGTGCAAAAAACCTTTAAATCCGATAGGTTAGGTAGATTGTTCACGATCCGTGTCCATTGGAGTGATAGTTCTGTTGTTGATCATTTTTGCTTAAAACATCATGTTTAAGCCATACAAGGATATTAGTCGAAGGTGTGAAGGAAGCTTATGGCAAAAAGATATAAAGTTGCCACGATTGCAGGCGATGGCATTGGTTTAGAAGTTCTACCAGAAGGCATTAAGGTTGTAAAGGCAGCAGCAGAGAAGTACGGCATTGAGCTTCAGCTAGATGCATTTGATTGGGCAAGCTGTGACTACTACCTTGAGCACGGCAAAATGATGCCAGATGACTGGTTTGAAACTCTACAAGGCTACGATGCAATTTATTTTGGCGCTGTAGGCTGGCCAGATAAAGTGCCTGATCATATTTCGCTTTGGGGTTCACTGCTCCAGTTCCGTCGTGGTTTTGACCAATATGTAAATTTACGTCCAGTGCGCTTAATGCCGGGTGTGAAATGTCCATTGATAGGTAAAAAACCGGGCGATATCGATTTCTACGTGGTTCGTGAAAATAGTGAAGGTGAATACTCAGCCATTGGTGGTAAAGCTTTTGAAGGAACAGATCGAGAATTTGTTTTACAAGAAGCAGTATTTACACGTCATGGCGTAGACCGAATTTTGCGTTATGCATTTGAGTTTGCAAATCAGCGCGATGCGAAAAAGATTACAGCAGCGACTAAGTCCAATGGTATTGCAGTTAGTATGCCGTACTGGGATGAACGCGTTGATGCGATGGCAAAACAATATCCACAAATTCAGGCTGATAAACAGCATGTTGATATTTTAGCGGCTCGTTTTGTTTTACAACCTGAACGTTTTGATGTGGTTGTGGCATCCAATTTATTTGGTGACATCCTTTCCGATTTAGGTCCTGCATGTACAGGAACCATTGGTTTGGCTGCTTCTGCAAATTTAAACCCCGAAAGAAAATTCCCTTCATTGTTTGAACCTGTACATGGTTCAGCACCAGATATTTACGGTAAACAAATTGCCAACCCAATCGCTGCGATTTGGTCGGGTGCCATGATGTTCGAGTTCTTTGGCGAAGATGATGAACGCTGCATTCAAGCAGGTCAGGACATTATGCAGGCGATTGAGAATGTATTAATTAATGGGCCAAAAACAGCCGATATCGGCGGTCAGGCAAAAACTTATGAGGTAGGAGATGCAATTGCATCGTGTGTAGCCCAAACTAAAATGGACGTGTTCGCTATGGAATAACGCCATCCAAAAATGGATGTAGGGATATGGATAATCAAAACACAAAAATTTATACGGATAAAGTTCTTGCCGTAACCAGCTTACTGTTTGTATTTATTTCAGTTGCTGGTTTGGCGATTTATTCGCAAGAGTCGATAAAGATTGCTGCAACATGGATGCAGTGGACGACATCGGTATTTACAACCCCAGTATTACTGTTTGCTTTTTTAGCCATTATTTTTACTTTTGGTTTAGCTTTTAGTAAATACGGCAAAATTAAACTCGGTGAAGGAAAGCCTCAATACACTACGATGTCATGGATTTTTATGTTCATCTTGTCGGGTATCGGGTCTTCTACATTGTACTGGGGCTTTTTGGATTGGGCTTACTATTATCAAACTCCGGGTCTGAGCTTACCGCCTGAGTCGGCAGAAGCATTGAAATATAGCGTGGCTTACTCGTTTTTTCACTCAGGTTTAAGTGCGTGGGCAATTTATGCTTTGGCATCAATTTCTTTGTGCTACAGCTATCATGTGAGAAAAAATAAAGGTTTAAGTTTGGCTTCTGTGATTGAAGCTGTGACAGGCTTTAAATCAACCGGCGTGGTTGGACGTTTAGTCGACCTTATGTTCTTGCTGTGCATGTTTGGTGCATTGACGATTTCATTAGTACTCACCGCCGTGACATTTACCAATATTTTGTCTCAGCTCACAGGTATTCCAAATACTTTTATGACCAAGGTCATCATTATTTTGGCAGTTTCGGTTCTGTTTGCTCTCAGTTCTTATGTCGGTATGGATAAGGGTATGCAGCGTTTAAGCCACATGGTGTGCTTGGGTGTAGTGTTATTTGCGATTTATGTACTTTGCTTTGGTCCGACTCAATTTATTTTGAATAATTCATTAATGAGTTTTGGCTTAATGGCAACCAACTTTGTCGACATGAGCTTGTTTACCGACCCTATGGGCGATGGCAAGTTTACTCGTGAATGGACTGTTTTCTACTGGTTATGGTGGATTTCATATGCACCGGGTGTGGCACTGTTTGTAACGCGTGTTTCTAAAGGCCGTACCATTAAAGAAGTGATCTTTGCCATGGTGATTGGTGGCAGTGTTGGTCTTTGGTTCATCTTTGGTGTATTTGAAAACTACAGTGTTTATAGCTTTATTCATGGGGCTGTAAATGTACCGCAAATCTTAAGCCAACAAGGTGGTGAGGTTGCGATTGGTCAATTGCTTAGTCTGTTACCTGCCGGAAAACTCATGATGTGGATTTTCCTCGGCATTATGGTGGTGTTCTTGGCAGCACACATGGATGCAGTAGGGTATGCGGTTTCAGCAACATGCACACGTGGTTTAAGTGAAGGACAAGATCCATCACCAAATGCCCGTCTGTTCTGGTGTGTCATGCTGACTTTAGTTCCGATTGCCATGATCTTTAGTAAGGCACCTTTAGACACCATGAAAACAGCAACCATTGTGACGGCTTTACCGTTCATCGTGATTATTCTGATTCAAACCTATGGTTTAGTGAAATGGCTGATTCAGGATTATGCCAAAGTCCCATCGCATTTAATTGAGCAACAAGGTTATGATGATGCAGAAATTGGTTTAAACCAGTCTCAAGATGAACATGCAAAACGGATGCAACTTGAGCTAGCAAGCTCAATCAAACTGGATAGAAAAACCAGCTAGAGGGAACGGTAATGACTACATGTGAACAGACCACGTATGTTTTAAGTGAAGAAATGCAAAGCCTAGTGTACTGGAGCAGCATTTATTCACCAGCAGATGCAGATATTGACTCAATTCGTGCAGCATATGACGCGATGTGCCGACACTACACTTTGCCTCGTGATGGCAAGATTGAAGTAGAAGACCGAGTTGTTGCAAATGCGGAGCATTCTGTACCTGTTCGTATCTATTCACCAAAAACTAAACGACCTGAAACTGGTTGGCCATGTGTGTTGTATTTGCATGGCGGTGGTTGGATGGTCGGTGGACTCGATTCACATGAGTTTATTACCAGTTATTTATGTCAGGACTTAAATGCAGTTGTCATTGGTGTGGATTACCGCATGGCACCAGAGCATCGTTTTCCAGCAGCTTTTGAAGATTGTTTAGCAGTCTATCAATGGCTTAAACAACATGGTTCTGACTGGCAGATTGATAGCGGGAATATCGTTCTAGCAGGCGATAGTGCAGGCGGTAACTTAGCAGCAGCCCTTGCAGTGCATCTACAGCATAGTGGTTTGCAAGCTCGAGGTCTGGCTTTGGTTTATCCGTGTTTAACTACAGCATTTGATACACCAGCCGCACAAAAGCATGCCCATGCGCCGTTATTAACAACCGAAGATATGCATTTTTATTTAAAGGAATATGCACCTAACTCACAAGATTGGCAGGATTTACGTCTAGCGCCTTTATTGGCAACGGATTTTTCAGATATGCCTGCCAGTTTTGTAGCCGTTGCAGAATACGACCCTTTAGGTGATGACGGTTATTTCCTTACCCAAAAATTGGAACAAGCAGGTATCCCTAACGAGTTCCATTTAGGTAAAGGTTTATTACATGGCAGTTTACGTCTCATGCGTGATTGCCCTGAAGTTCAACAGTTATATCAAAACATGCTGAGTGCGATACGCCGCATGTTTGGCAGTACCGAAAAGACATCAATTTAATATCGAGTCATTTGGACGAAAAGAATTTAATGGAGTAATAACATGAGTGCAGTTGAAAAATTACCTGAAGATTTTTGCGCAAACCCAGATGTTGCATGGACTTTCCCTAAAGTTTTCTATACTTCATCACAAGTTTTTGAGCATGAGAAAGAAGCAATCTTTGCTAAAAGCTGGATTTGTGTTGCACATGGCAGTGAATTGGCACAACCGAATGACTATATTACCCGTAAAGTAATTGGTGAAAATATTGTCATCATTCGTGGTAAAGATAGCGTTTTACGTGCGTTT
The DNA here is from genome assembly GCF_034067285.1 of Acinetobacter pittii. Classification (NCBI taxonomy): domain Bacteria; kingdom Pseudomonadati; phylum Pseudomonadota; class Gammaproteobacteria; order Moraxellales; family Moraxellaceae; genus Acinetobacter; species Acinetobacter pittii. The sequence continues at coordinate 2,850,532 of NZ_CP139286.1, read as the reverse complement.
TATAACGTGTGTCCGCATCGTGGTCACGAGCTTTTAAGTGGCAGTGGTAAAGCCAAAAATGTAATTACTTGCCCATACCATGCTTGGACTTTCAAGCTAGATGGTAGTTTAGCTTTGGCACGTAACTGTGACCATGTTGAATCTTTTGACAAAGAAAACTCAAGCATGGTGCCTTTAAAAGTTGAGGAATATGCCGGCTTTGTTTTCATTAATATGGATGAAAATGCGACTTGTGTAGAAGACCAACTTCCGGAATTTGCTGAGCGTTTAAATCAAGCATGTAGCGTAATTAAAGATTTGAAATTGGCAGCACGTTTTGTGACAGAAACGCCGGCAAACTGGAAAGTAATTGTTGATAACTATCTAGAGTGCTATCACTGTGGACCAGCGCATCCTGGCTTTGCTGACTCGGTACAAGTTGATAAATATTGGCACACAACACATCAAAACTGGACATTGCAATATGGCTTTGCTCGCTCATCTGAGAAGTCATTTAAGCTTGATCCATCGGTCACTGATCCTGAGTTTCATGGTTTCTGGACTTGGCCTTGCACAATGTTCAACGTACCACCGGGCAGCAACTTCATGACTGTGATCTATGAATTTCCAGTGGATGCAGAAACGACTTTGCAACATTACGATATTTACTTCACGAACGAAGAACTTACTCAAGATCAGAAAGATTTGATTGAGTGGTATCGCAATGTATTCCGCCCTGAAGATTTGAACTTGGTCGAAAGCGTACAACGTGGTTTGAAATCACGTGGTTATCGCGGTCAAGGCCGTATCATGACTGATAAACAACGCTCTGGAATTAGTGAACATGGTATTGCTTACTTCCAACATTTAGTAGCGCAGCATCATAAATAAAACAAATGGATTTATTCAGGTGTAAAGATGACTTACACCTGATTCTTCAGTTAGGAAGATGATATGTCGAGTTTACAAAGTACTGAATTATTTCAGCAACACGCCTATATTAACGGACAATGGCTAGCTGCACAGTCAAACGCAACGGTTCCAGTGACTAACCCAGCAACAGGCGAAGAAATTGGCACAATTCCAAATATGGGAGCGGCTGAGGCTACACAAGCGGTTGAGGCTGCTTATACTGCTTTACAAAGTTGGAAAGCTTTAACGGCTCAAAATCGTGCAGATATTTTATTGGCTTGGTACAAACTTGTTCTCGATCATACCGATGAACTTGCTTTAATCATGACCATTGAGCAAGGAAAACCTTTGGCAGAAGCGAAAGGTGAGGTGCGTTATGCAGCATCATTTATTCAATGGTTTGCCGAAGAAGGCAAACGTATTTATGGCGATGTGATTCCAACCGTCAATAATCAGCAGCGTTTTATTATTAGTAAAGAACCTGTGGGTGTTGTGGCTGCGATTACGCCGTGGAATTTCCCAATCGCCATGATTACCCGTAAAGCAGCTCCCGCTTTAGCAGCAGGATGTACGGTTGTCATTAAGCCAGCAAATGAAACGCCTTACTGCGCATTAGCGATTGCGAAACTTGCAGAAAAAGCAGGTATTCCGGCTGGTGTGCTTAATGTCGTGACCGGTAAATCTCAAGAAATTGGCTCTGTATTTACTTCACATGAAAAAGTGAAGAAGTTGACTTTCACTGGTTCAACGCCAGTGGGCCGCTTATTGATGCAGCAGTGTTCAAGCACCATTAAAAAATTGGCGCTTGAGTTAGGCGGTAATGCACCACTGATTGTGTTTGACGATGCCGATTTGGATAAAGCTGTACAAGGTGCGATTTTTGCCAAGTTCCGTAATGCGGGCCAGACCTGTGTTTGTGCTAATCGCATTTATGTCCACGATAATATTTATCAAGCTTTTGCCGAGAAGTTTGTACAAGAAGTACAAAAGTTTAAAGTCGGTAATGGACTTGAAGATGGCGTGCAAATTGGTCCGTTAATTAATGAAAAAGCAGTTTTGAAAGCACAACAGTTAATTGATGATGCGTTAAGTAAAGGCGCTAAGGTGGCTTGTGGTGGCAAACAGCATGCTTTAGGGCAAACCTTCTATGAACCATCAGTTTTAACTAACGTTGACCGTACGATGGAAATTGTCCAAGAAGAAATTTTTGGTCCAGTTGCACCACTCATTCGTTTTACAGATGAAGCAGATGTCGTTGCTCAAGCCAATGACACTATCTTTGGTTTGGCTGCTTATGTTTATAGCGAAAATATTTCACGTTTATGGCGAGTGTCAGAACAGCTTGAATATGGAATGGTCGGTATGAATGCCACAGCAATTTCAAATGAAGTTGTACCATTTGGCGGTGTGAAGCAATCAGGCGTTGGGCGTGAAGGCTCAAAGTATGGTCTTGAAGAGTTCATGACCATTAAATACATGTGTTTAGGGCTTTAAGGATAAGCCCTAACAACAAGAATATGCGGTAAAAGAAGGATTCTAATATGGCGAGTCATTATGAAATGTTCCCGGCGGTTGTTACTCATGTGGAGCAGCTAACCCCTTTAATAAAACGGTTTACGTTCAAACGTCAAGATGGGCAGAACTTTCCTCGATTTAGTGGGGGAAGCCATATTATTGTCAAAATGAATGAACAGCTTTCAAATGCATATTCATTGATGAGTTGTACACAAGACCTATCGACTTACCAAGTCTGCGTTCGTAAAGATGTGGAAGGTAAGGGAGGGTCAGTTTTTATGCATGATCAGTGTAATGAAGGCTGTGAAATTCAGATTTCAGAACCAAAAAATTTATTTCCATTAGCCGAAACAGGCAATAAACATATTTTAATTGCAGGTGGAATTGGCATTACACCATTCTTACCCCAAATGGATGAGCTTGCAGCACGCGGTGTTGATTTTGAGCTACATTATGCTTATCGCTCGCCTGAACATGCCGCTTTGTTAGATGAGCTAAAGCAGAAACATGCCGAGCATGTATTTAGCTATGTTGACTCAGAAGGTTGCACATTGAATTTGGATGAATTGATTTCATCGCAACCTAAAGGCACACATGTTTATGTATGTGGGCCTAAACCTATGATAGATGCGGTAATTGACTGTTGTAATAAGCATCGTTATCGCGACGAGTACATTCATTGGGAACAATTTGCGTCAACAGTTCCTGAAGATGGGGAAGCTTTTACGGTTGTACTTGCTAAGTCTAATCAGGAAATTGAAGTACAAAGTAATCAGACGATTTTACAAGCCATTGAAACGTTAAATATTGATGTGGAATGCTTATGTCGCGAAGGCGTATGCGGTACATGTGAAACTGCCATTTTAGAAGGTGAAGCAGATCACTTTGATCAATACTTAAGTGATGCCGAAAAAGCTTCACAAAAGAGCATGATGATTTGTGTATCGAGAGCTAAAGGTAAAAAATTAGTATTAGATCTTTAATATATTTCTGTGGCCGATCAATTGTTTAAAGCAAAAAAATGCTAAAAAAAGAACAAATAATGATGATCTGAATCTTATTTGTTCAATTGATGGGCATTAAAGGTTTTTACCTATTGACCTGCTATACAGAACTATAGATAATGCGCACACAGTTTACGGCTATGTAGCTCAGTTGGTTAGAGCACCGCACTCATAATGCGGGGGTCACAAGTTCAAGTCTCGTCATAGCCACCATTTTAAAAACCACGCTCCTGCGTGGTTTCTTTTTATCTATTTTTTACTCATTGAAATGTTTTTCAATCATATCGAGTGTTTTGGAGCTTTGATAAAACGGAGCTAAAAGCGCTTGAAGTAATGGTTCTAAAATACCGTGCTCATTAAAGGCATCCATCACCTTCGGATAAAAACGTAAAGCTTCAGTTTGTAAGTCGCTTTCGGTTAAACCAATCTCACTTAATACTTCAAATAAACTCTGATCTTTATAAAAGTCATAAAAAACTTCTACGCCATACAAAATCAGATCTTGCATAAATTGCGACTGGCGTAGCTCTTTCCAGTACTCATAAATTAAAACAAAGAACTCCTCAACATCGAGAGGAGTGAGCTGTTTCATAAACTCATACATTTTTTTATATCTAATATCTTCCCAAACATGGCGCACTAGACTTTCTAAATCTTCGCTCGATAAAAGACTTAATTCTGTAAGTTGCTCGTGAATAAAGCCGGCAATCCAAGTTTCAAGTTTATGCTCAAGGCGTTGTTGTTGTAAAAATGAGAATTTTTTGAGCTTATGCTGCCATTCAAAATGGTAGTCATCCACTCTAGATGCTGTTAGAAATTTAGGTAATTTTTGTTCTAAGGTGGAAGTTGCAATGTATTGGCAAAGTTGCTGTACAGAAGGGCTGGTTCTTAAAAACTGATTGAGATAATGAGGAATATGTTCCATTTCCAAAAATTTGGATAGCCACATTTCAAACTGGTGGTCAGAGACCAAGTCCTGTAGCTGAATTGGAGACTTCATGGCAGATAGATAGATACGTTGCGCAATTTCCCCAATAAACTCAAGTAAACCGGCCCCTAGCTGCATTTCAAAAGCATATCGTTTTACAACGGCTTGTAGTTGTTCTAAATCAACAACCTCATGAAGCTTGATTTCATCGGCATGTTGCATAAACAGTTGAATGAACTGCTGGAAATAAATAGGTGAGTTTTCTATAGATAATTGTTTTTTGAAAAATTCCACCTGCTCAAGCAAAAGTGCTTGAGCAAGTGCTGTAGTTTTTGATGAGTTTTTCTGCTCAGTCATTCGCTGTCCAACCGTTGACAATCGGATAACGTCGTTCGCGACTAAATGCGCGAGAAGTAATTCTCGGGCCAATCGCACCTTGACGACGTTTGTACTCATTACGATCAACTAAACGGATGACTTTTTCAACAACTTCTTTATCAAAACCTTTGGCAATAATGTCGGCCTGACCTAAATCTTCTTCAATGTATGCGTACAGGATGGCATCCAATACATCATAAGCTGGTAAAGAATCTTGGTCTTTTTGATCTGGGCGAAGTTCTGCTGAAGGTGGACGAGTAATAACACGCTCAGGAATCACAGGCGTTTCGCTTAAGCTATTACGGTATTTTGCTAATTCAAACACGATTGTTTTATAAACATCTTTTAGAACCGCAAAGCCACCAACCATGTCACCATAAAGCGTACAGTAGCCAACTGAAAGTTCAGATTTATTCCCTGTAGCAAGGACTAAATTACCAAACTTGTTTGATAAACCCATAAGCAATGTGCCACGAGCACGCGCTTGTAAATTTTCTTCCGTTGCGTCAGCTGGTGAATTACCAAAGAAAGGATACAAGGTTTGCATAAAGCTATTTACGATTGAGTGAATTTCAGCAATACCGAAAGTTACACCCATACGACGGGCTTGTTCTGCTGCATCTTCTACACTAATCTGAGAGGTGTAGGTGTAAGGCATCATTACAGCTTGGACTCTTTCAGCACCGATCGCATCAACAGCAATTGCGAGTGTGAGGGCAGAGTCGATACCACCAGAAAGACCCAAAATTACACCAGGAAATCCTGAACGTTCTACATAATCACGAGTTGCCATGACTAAACCTTGATAGATCTCGGCAAACGTTTCTAATGCAGGAGCAGACTCAGTGACTTTATATAACTTTGTATCACGGTCAAATTCAGCAATATAAATGTCTTCTTTAAAGCTCGGTGCTTGTAAAGCAATCTCACCATTTTGATTGCTGACAAAACTTGTGCCATCAAAAATTAAATCGTCTTGTCCGCCCACTTGGTTAACGTACACGATATTTAGGTGAAGTTGTTTTGCAAGTTCACTCAAGGTCTGTGTGCGGTGCTGTGGTTTGCCGACTTCATATGGTGATGAATTGAGTACAAGGACTGTATCAACATTTAATTGGCTCAACTGTTTGACAGTATTAATTGACCAGATATCTTCACAGATTAATACACCAAACTTATGCCCAAGATATTCAAACACCAGATGCTGGTGGCCTTTTTGAAAATAGCGTTTTTCATCAAAAACGCCATAGTTTGGTAAATTATGTTTATTAAAAACACCCAAAACTTGGCCGTCTTTCATAACAGCAGCAGAATTATAACGTTGGCCATCTTCTGTCTGGTTCACAAATCCGAAAACCATAACAATATCTTTAACTTCGGCAAGTTGTGCAAAAGCCTTTTGCATACGTTTATTTAAATTTGGACGTAACAATAGGTCTTCAGCCGGATAACCAATAACAGAAAGCTCGGGAAAAATAATCAGGTCAGCGTCTTGTTTTTTCGCCTGATTTACTTGCTCAATCATCTTTTGGGTGTTTGAGTCAATATTGCCAATATGCGGAGAAAACTGAGCAAGGGCAACTTTAAAACTTTTCATTCAAACCTAATCCTAGATCATAACGAATATAGATACACACAGTGTTGATTTTTATGGATATAATTTTTCAACGATGTGTATGATACGATAGTAAACAATTAAAATAGTAAACAAAAATGTCAAGATCAATAATATATACCAATCCCATATTTTCTGCGTAAAAATAACGAGATTTTCTGTATAGAATAGAAACAGGCTTCATTATTTTTATTGTTTGTATACTGCCTTATCACAAGCTAATTTGGAATAAGTCTGTTCTATTTTTTTCAATAATTTGAATTAAGTAAGCCTACTTTTATAGTTTAGATAAGTATTTCTGATTTATAAGAATTCTCATTTACATTAAGCAAGAAATGTTACGTTCAAAGCTAAATTGATTATTTAGTTACAAATCAAGTTGAGGTGAACAGATGATATTAGGGATTTTTCCTGAGCAAATGTCACGAGCAATTTCACCTTGCTGTTCAATATTATAAGCACTAAATGTTTTATGAGGATGATAGGTGTATTTATAAGGATTATAAGTTTTAAAACTGAGGTAATAGGCCGATTGTAGTAACGCCCCTTTAACTAACACATGAATCCCTTTTTGATATTGCATGACGTGTGTGAGTTCGTGGATAAAAATACCTTGCATAAACTTAGATTCTAGCGCGTAGTTTTCGCTGTAATCAGAAGGATTGACATAAATATTCCCATTTGGCGCCATAAAAATACCGCAAGATTGCCAAGGGAGATAACGAGTAGCAATAATTTTAGGTGTTTCACAATTAAGCATATCGCCAAAGACCATTTGCGCTAATATTTTTTCTTGAGCAGTCAGATGTCTAATCGGGTAGTTTTTTAAATGACGGAAAATAAAAAGTGTAATCAGAATAAATGGAGTATGAATTAAGCGTTTAAAGGCATTAAAAGTTAACATAGCTTTGCCATTAAATGAGTTCATCTATTTGTTTAGCATAGTATAGGTTGGGTCTTGCTAAATAAAGAGATAGGGTATTGATTAATTTTATAGTTCTGTTTTGAGAATTATAATTGTTTGAATAGATTGTGCATTTTATTAGGATAAATAAAAGAATGCTTAGATAAGAAAAGCAAAAGCCCCAGTTAAAACTGAGGCTTTACAACAACTAAAATCACAACAGCAAATAAAATTAAGGTTGGCATTTCATTAAAGAATCGCCAGAACTTATGTGATTTATAGTGAGCATTTCCGATGAGCTTTTTACGATAATAGCCACATACCAAATGGTAAATCACTAATAAAGCCACTAATCCAACTTTGAGGTAAAACCATGTGGCTTGATGATAATGTCGAGTTGCATCACCCCAATCTACTAGGAAATGCGCGGTTATTAATGTAGCAATCATCGAAGGCCACATAATTCCGCGATACAACTTACGTTCCATTACCTCAAAGCGTTGATGACTTGCAGCATCTTCACTCATAGCATGATAAACATATAGACGTGGTAAGTAGAACAAAGCAGCGAACCAACAAACCACGGCAATAATATGTAATGCTTTTACCCACAAAAAAGCATCAGAAGGTGCATCCATCGATAATCCTACGTGGGATTATGCATCCCACTTCTTGAAAATAAGGCAAGCGTTAACACCGCCAAAGCCAAAACTGTTACTCATTACAGTATTCAATTTTGCATCACGTTTTTCAAGTACGATATCAAAAGGTTTTGCGCCTTCATCAAGTTCAGTTACGTTGATGTTTGGTGCAATAAAGTCATTTTGCATCATTAGTACAGAGTAAATAGCTTCTTGTACACCAGCTGCACCCAAGCTATGGCCTGTCATCGATTTGGTTGAACTAAGAGGAGGTACCTTACCTTCACCAAATGCACGTTCCATTGCTTTAAGTTCGGTAATGTCACCCGCTGGAGTAGAAGTACCATGTGTATTTACATAGTCAATTTTTTCTACGCCATGTTGCTTAGCTTCTTCAAGTGCCATTAATACACAACGTGTAGCACCTTCGCCGCTTGGAGCAACCATGTCTGCACCATCACTGTTAGCAGCATAACCAACAACTTCAGCTAAAATGTTCGCGCCACGTGCTTGTGCATGCTCAAGTGATTCAAGTACTACGAAACCACCACCGCCAGCAATAACGAAGCCGTCACGGTCTGCTGAATATGGACGAGATGCTGTTTCTGGAGTGTCATTATATTTTGAGCAAAGTGCGCCCATTGCATCAAACAATAAACTTTGAGACCAGTGATCTTCTTCACCACCACCAGCAAGCATAAGATCTTGTTTGCCAAGTTGAATCAAGTTGTACGCATAACCAATTGCGTCAGCAGAAGTTGCGCAAGCACTTGTAATAGTATGAGAAATACCTTGTAGCTTAAATGCAACACCGACGTTCGCAGTAATGGTGTTTGACATGTTACGTGGCACGAAGAATGGGCCTACTTTACGTGCGCCTTTAGTTTCTAATAATTCTGTCATTTCAACAACAGAAGCAGTTGAGCCACCACCTGAGCCACCAGCAATACCATAACGTGGGTTACCGCTAAGTTGCTCAGGAGTAAGTCCTGCATGTTCAACTGCAGCTACAGCAGCGTTGTAGGCATACATCGCACATACGCCCATAAAGCGTTTTAATTTACGATCGATATTATCAAATTCTTGGTCTGCAGCAGCGCTAACATGACTTTTAAAATTGAGTTCAGCATAAGTTGGGTTAAAACGTGTCCCGGAGATTCCATTTTGAAGTGAGTGAGTAACTGCTTCTAAAGAGTTACCGATACATGAGTTAATACCCATACCAGTGATTACAACACGTTTCATCTACAGGTCCCTTTATGGTGATATTAAGAGTCTATCGTGTTCAACAGCTATGAAAATGAATAGGAGAATATAGCTGTAAGAAAACGAGACTCATGTTTTTCGTTGTTAACATGATAGCAGAAAGGTTTTTTATTTCTTATGGCAAATCTTTATGACAATTTTACATTTAAAAAAAATAACCAAATACATAGTATGTTGCATTTAGGGTTAACTAAAATACACACATTCAAGTTGAGATAAATCCACATTCCACCTAGTATTTATCTCTAATTAGATAAATTAAAAAATCGAGGTACTTGATGACAAAATTTAATAATAATCAATCTGACAATTTGTTTTCTCAGGTCTTCGGAGTGGCTAAAAAGCTCAGTTCTACAGGATTGAGTATCTTGCAACAAAACCAATCAGGTGACGTCAGTAAGGTAATTGAACCCATCCCAACTGGAAAAACTGTTGAAGGTAGATCGAGAACAAAAAGCCCATTTGAAGTTGAGCAATATGAAAGTCCTCAACAAATGCTAAGAGAACATTTACCAAAAGTCACACGTCAGGTGTTTGGCCGACATTTTAAAAAAGTAAATGGCGTTGCTACTTTTCTTTCACCGGATTGGGATGAAAAAATCTCAGGCTATTTATTTGATTGGCTAAATGACTTTAGTTCAAAAAGTACCTTAACTGAAAAAATCCTAGAAGAAGCGGGAGCCAAAGATTTATTTGAATTAACTAAAGATACCAGCCGTTCTCAACGTTTAAGTCAGGCACTTATTGAACAAAACAAGCTTATTGCGACTGTACAAGGTGCTATTACAGGTATCTCTGGTGTTGTTGGTGCAGCTGTAGATATTCCAGTTTCATTAGTTTTGGTTTTAAGAACTATTTATCAAACAGGAAGATCACATGGGTTTGATCTTTTAGAAGCTACTGATCAAGATGTTGTAGAGTTTATTTTTAAAGAAGTTGATATTAGTCTCATCGCTGAAAAGCAAACTCTTTTGTTGGCTTTGAAAACCTTACGAAACATGTTGGAAACTCAAGATATTCATCAATTTCAGCAAGTGTTGGGTTCAACCACAGATATAGACACTTTAAAAAACTGGCTGGTAAATGAAGATGGGGAGTTTAAATGGGATTGGTTAAACCGTATTCCTAAACTGTCTGCTTTTAGTAAATTTACACCAGTTGCCGGAGCTGTTTTAAGCGCAGTGTATAGCTGGAAATTACAAGAGGATGTAGGTCATAAAGCTCAAGCAATTTTCGGAGCTGCAAGACATTATTTAAATGAACACCCAAGTGAGCATTTATCTCCGTTACAGGCTTATTATGCTGCGGTTACACTCATCCAAAAAGCTAGCCCAAGACTTTTAAATGTAGGTGAGGATGGCAATATTCATGCTGCTCATCATCATAAAGTAGAAAATCATGATGTGATTTCAAAAGTTTCTATTGTGTTAAAGCCTACCGAAGGCACAAAGAGTGAAGAAAAAATTCAGGAAAATGTTCATCAGGGTCTCGAAAAACTTGCCGACAAGCATGTAGCAGAGCATGAGCATACTGAGCAAAAGCCAGCTTTAACTCCTGAAGATGATGACGAGATATTGGAAGATAAGAAATACTCTTAACAATACCCTTACAAAGAGAAGGTTTAAAAAGTGAAACTAACCTCCATTTAAATTTGTAAATCGTCCTGTCAAACATTGATATGGTCAACATTTGGTAATGTATTGCCGTGTTGACCATTTTTGCATCTTGGCTTACAATTATGTGCCCTTAAAAAGAGGTATTTTCTTTTTAAGGTTTTTTAATAACGGGAGAATTGCCATATGGCAACAACGAATCAGTTGATCCGTAAGGGTCGTACGACTTTGGTTGAAAAATCCAAAGTTCCTGCGTTGAAGGCTTGTCCACAACGTCGTGGTGTTTGTACACGTGTTTATACAACTACACCTAAAAAACCTAACTCAGCTATGCGTAAGGTTTGCCGTGTTCGCTTAACTTCAGGTTTTGAAGTATCTAGCTACATCGGTGGTGAAGGCCATAACTTACAAGAGCACAGTGTTGTTCTTATCCGTGGTGGTCGTGTTAAAGACTTACCGGGTGTACGTTACCATACCGTTCGTGGCTCATTAGACTGTGCTGGTGTTAAAGATCGTAATCAATCACGTTCTAAATACGGTACTAAGCGTCCTAAGAAGTAATTCTAGGAAACTAGTCGAATAAGCCCTTTAGCGTTTCGCTTGTTTGAATTCTTCATAGATTTGTAATTCAAGCGACGTATAGTAAGGCCAGCGTCGTGTACATGACACTTGTACAAACTGCTGGATCATCCTGAAGTGTCATATTATTAGGTGTATTAAAATGCCAAGACGTCGCGTAGTCGCTGCTCGTGAGATCCTTCCAGATCCAAAATTTAGCAGCCAAACAATCGCTAAATTCATGAACCACGTAATGCAAGATGGTAAAAAATCGATTGCAGAAAGTATCGTTTACGGTGCTTTAGAACGCGTTCAAGAAAAAAACAAAGTAGACCCAGTTGAATTTTTCGAGACTACTCTTGAAAAAGTTCGTCCTATGGTTGAAGTAAAAGCACGCCGTGTTGGTGGTGCTACTTATCAAGTACCTATGGAAGTACGCCCATCCCGTCGTACTGCCTTAGCTATGCGTTGGTTAGTAGATGCTGCTGCTAAGCGTTCTGAAAAAACGATGGCTTTACGTCTTGCTGGTGAGTTGCTTGATGCAGCTGAAGGTAAAGGTGCAGCAATCAAAAAACGTGAAGATGTGCACCGTATGGCTGAAGCTAACAAAGCCTTCTCTCACTACCGTTTCTAAGCGGATAAAACAGGCCTTATTCAGGAGAATATTCATGCGTACAGCAGCTCGATTCAACATTGCTCTTTATCAAAGTGGGGGCTTTGCAGGTATTTAAGTTGCCTGTTTGGATATTCGCGCGCATCAATTTAATTGGTGCGTCCTGTTTTAAATATAACATTTAGGAATGTAGACATCATGGCTCGCCAAACCCCAATTACTCGTTACCGTAACATCGGTATTTCTGCGCACATTGACGCAGGTAAAACAACTACAACTGAACGTATTTTGTTCTACACAGGTGTATCTCACAAAATTGGTGAAGTACACGACGGTGCAGCAACAATGGACTGGATGGAACAAGAGCAAGAGCGTGGTATTACAATTACCTCTGCTGCTACAACTTGTTTCTGGTCTGGTATGGGTAACCAATTCGAACAACACCGTATCAACGTAATTGACACCCCGGGACACGTAGACTTCACAATTGAAGTTGAACGTTCTATGCGTGTTCTTGACGGTGCGTGCATGGTTTACTGTGCTGTAGGTGGTGTACAACCTCAGTCTGAAACTGTATGGCGTCAAGCGAACAAATATAAAGTGCCTCGTTTAGCATTCGTGAACAAGATGGACCGTACTGGTGCAAACTTCTTCCGTGCTGTTGAGCAAGTTAAAACTCGTTTAGGTGGTAATCCTGTACCTATCGTTGTGCCAATTGGTGCTGAAGATACATTCCAGGGTGTTGTTGACCTTATCGAAATGAAAGCGATTATCTGGGATGAAGCATCTCAAGGTATGAAGTTTGAATATGCTGATATCCCAGCTGACCTAGTTGATACTGCTCAAGAATGGCGTACAAAAATGGTTGAAGCTGCGGCTGAAGCTTCTGAAGAATTAATGGACAAGTACCTTGAAGAAGGTGATCTTTCTAAAGAAGAGATCATTGCAGGTCTACGTGCTCGTACATTAGCTTCTGAAATTCAAGTAATGCTTTGTGGTTCTGCATTCAAGAACAAAGGTGTTCAACGTATGTTGGATGCTGTAATTGAATTCTTACCATCACCTACAGAAGTTAAAGCGATCGAAGGTATCCTTGACGACAAAGACGAAACTAAAGCGTCTCGTGAAGCATCTGACGAAGCTCCGTTCTCTGCGCTTGCGTTCAAAATCATGAACGACAAATTCGTAGGTAACTTAACATTCGTACGTGTTTACTCTGGTGTTCTTAAACAAGGTGATCCGGTTTATAACCCAGTTAAAGCTAAGCGTGAACGTATCGGTCGTATCGTGCAAATGCATGCGAACGAACGTCAAGATCTTGATGAAATCCGTGCAGGTGATATCGCAGCGTGTGTAGGTCTTAAAGACGTTACAACTGGTGATACATTATGTGATGAGAAAAACATCATTACTCTTGAGCGTATGGAATTCCCAGAGCCAGTAATTTCATTGGCTGTTGAACCAAAAACTAAAGCAGACCAAGAAAAAATGTCTATCGCTTTAGGTCGTTTGGCTAAAGAAGATCCATCGTTCCGCGTACGTACAGACGAAGAATCTGGTCAAACAATTATTGCTGGTATGGGTGAGCTTCACCTTGACATCATTGTTGACCGTATGAAGCGTGAATTCGGTGTTGAAGCTAACATTGGTAAACCAATGGTTGCTTACCGTGAAACGATCAAAAAGTCTGTTGAACAAGAAGGTAAATTCGTACGTCAAACTGGTGGTAAAGGTAAGTTTGGTCACGTATATGTACGTCTTGAGCCGCTTGATGTTGAAGAAGCTGGTAAAGAATACCAATTCGTTGAAGAAGTTGTTGGTGGTGTAGTACCTAAAGAATTCTTTGGCGCGGTTGACAAAGGTATTCAAGAGCGTATGAAGAATGGTGTATTGGCTGGTTACCCTGTTGTTGGTATTAAAGCGACATTATTCGATGGTTCTTACCATGACGTCGACTCTGACGAATTATCGTTCAAAATGGCAGGTTCTTATGCCTTCCGTGATGGTTTCATGAAAGCGGATCCTATCCTTCTTGAACCTATCATGAAAGTTGAAGTAGAAACTCCAGAAGACTACATGGGCGATATCATGGGTGACTTAAACCGTCGTCGTGGTATGGTTCAAGGTATGGACGATCTTCCTGGTGGAACAAAAGCAATTAAAGCTGAAGTTCCTCTTGCTGAGATGTTTGGTTACGCGACTCAAATGCGTTCTATGTCTCAAGGTCGTGCGACTTACTCTATGGAATTTGCTAAATACGCTGAAACTCCACGTAACGTGGCTGAAGGCATTATCGCTAAATTCCAATCTGGCGGTAAAAAAGGTGACGACGAGTAATCTTTCGATTACTATAAGCCCAAACTAATTTCTTAGTTAAAAACCAAGTGCTCATGGGGTGACCCTCTATGAGTAGTTTATAAAGGAAGATCATCATGGCTAAAGCCAAGTTTGAACGTAATAAGCCACACGTAAACGTGGGCACAATCGGTCACGTTGACCATGGTAAAACAACTTTAACTGCTGCGATTGCAACTATTTGTGCAAAAACTTACGGCGGTGAAGCGAAAGATTACTCACAAATCGACTCAGCACCTGAAGAAAAAGCACGTGGTATTACAATTAATACTTCACACGTAGAATACGATTCACCAATTCGTCACTACGCGCACGTTGACTGCCCGGGCCACGCCGATTACGTTAAAAACATGATTACTGGTGCTGCTCAGATGGACGGCGCGATCCTTGTGTGTGCTGCGACTGACGGTCCAATGCCACAAACTCGTGAACACATCCTTCTTTCTCGTCAGGTTGGTGTACCTTACATCATCGTATTCTTGAACAAGTGTGACCTTGTTGATGATGAAGAATTACTTGAATTAGTAGAAATGGAAGTTCGTGAACTTCTTTCTACTTATGACTTCCCAGGTGATGACACTCCAGTTATCCGTGGTTCTGCGCTTAAAGCGTTGGAAGGTGATGCTGGTCAATATGGCGAGCCTTCAGTTCTTGCTCTTGTTGAAGCGCTTGACTCTTACATCCCAGAACCAGAACGTGCTATCGACAAAGCATTCTTAATGCCAATCGAAGACGTATTCTCAATTTCTGGTCGTGGTACTGTAGTAACAGGCCGTGTAGAAGCTGGTATCGTTAAAGTTGGTGAAGAAGTAGAGATCGTTGGTATTAAAGATACAGTTAAAACAACTGTAACTGGCGTAGAAATGTTCCGTAAACTTCTTGACGAAGGCCGTGCAGGTGAGAACTGTGGTATCTTACTTCGTGGTACTAAGCGTGAAGACGTACAACGTGGTCAAGTACTTGCTAAACCAGGTACAATCAAGCCGCACACTAAATTCGACGCAGAAGTATACGTACTTTCTAAAGAAGAAGGTGGTCGTCACACTCCATTCTTAAATGGTTACCGTCCACAGTTCTACTTCCGTACAACTGACGTAACTGGTGCAATCCAATTACAAGACGGCGTTGAAATGGTTATGCCAGGCGACAACGTTGAAATGTCAGTAGAATTAATCCACCCAATCGCAATGGACCCAGGTCTACGTTTTGCGATCCGTGAAGGTGGTCGTACTGTAGGTGCTGGTGTTGTTGCGAAAGTAACTGCATAATCACTTTCAGTGAAAAAAAAGCGCTCTTTTTAGAGCGCTTTTTTTATACTTGATTGTCTAACAATTACTCTAAAAGCTGGCCTTAACTGATATTTCAATGTCCTTATTTACCCTTAATCCTTTTTATTAACTTTGTATGATAAGAATCAAGAAAACGAACAATAAAGTTTGAGTAACTAGGGTTACTTATCAAGGAGCTTTGGGTATGAATGCTAAAGTGAATATTACGAATCGTGCCGGTGCAAGCTTTCCAGTACGTCGTATGAATTTTGACTTTAATGATGTACCAGAATATTGGATGAATGGTTCTGCTGGACTCACACATTTTATGACTGCATTGTCAGCATTGTTTCCAGCTGGTGAGAAATTCTTTATAGATAGTGTACGAGCAGTACGTTATCACCCAGCGATTAAAGATGATGAAGCACTACAAAAAGAAATTAGTGCTTTTATCGGACAAGAAGCAATGCATACTCAAGAGCATGTGAACTTTAATGCTTCTGCTCAAAAGTTTGGTCACGATATAGAAACATTAGAGAAGTTTACCGATACGGCGATTCAAACAGCAATTAAAGCTTTCGTAAAAATTGTTAAACCTTTCGGTATGACGAAAGAAATGGTTGACCTGACTGCTACGACGGCTCTTGAACATTTTACCGCTACTATTGCTTCTCAATTATTAGTCAATAAGCATATTCAAGAGCTTATGACCGATGAGACGATGTCTACCATGTGGTATTGGCATGCTATTGAAGAAAATGAGCATAAAGCAGTAGCTTTTGATGTATACGAAGGTGTATTTGGTAAAGGTGTAAAAGCTTATGCTTTACGAACCAGTTCTTTAGTGTTTGCTATGACTTTAATCTTTTTGATCCAGTCATCTTTTGTACTTCGTTTATTAAAGCAAGACAATAAGTTAAATTTAGCTGAACTATCAGTAATTTATAAATATGGATATAGTCCATCTAAAGGCATTATTAGTGGTATGGCTAAGGAAATGTTAGCTTACTTTAAACCTGGTTTTCATCCAAATGATCTAGATACCGTGGGCCTATTGAAAAACTGGAAGGCAAAATTAGGTTTATAGTTTCAATTCATGATTTATAAAGGACCAATATTGGTCCTTTTTTATTTTCTATGTCGAGTTCAACGAGAGATATCTTAGGTTTTGCACCTTTATGCGTCTATGAATGACCTCATCTGATATTTCTCTGTCCTCATCTGCACTTAATTGGTACATCGAAAGACGTATGATTATAAATATTAAGAAAATAAATAAAGTTATATGTGAATTAGCTATTCACTTAAAAGGAGTCTGAGATGAATGCTAAGGTAAATATTTCCAATCGTGCTGGTGCTAGTTTTCCTGTGCGTCGTATGGACTTTGAATTTGCTCAGGTCCCACGCTATTGGGCGAATTATGATGCAGCATTAACACATTTTATGACAGCATTATCAGCCCTTTTTCCGGAGGGTGAGCAGTTCTTTGTAAATAGTACGCGTGCTGTTCGAAATGATCCAAAGCTTGCTGATCCAGATCTTCAAAAAGAAATTAGTGCTTTTATTGGTCAAGAAGCGATGCATTCGAAAGAGCATTTAGCATTTAATGCTTCTGCACAGGCTTATGGTTATGATGTGCGTCATATGGAAAAGCAAACAGGAAAAGTCATTAAGATGGGTACAGCTGTTGTAACCAAATTAATGAAACCTTTTGGCTATACCAAAGAAATGATTGATTTGACAGGAACATGTGCGCTAGAGCATTTTACATCGACGATTGCCGCTGAACTTTTACAAAACCCTGAAATTCAGGCTATGTTCCAAGATGACACTATGTATCATTTGTGGATGTGGCATGCAGTTGAAGAAAATGAACATAAAGCTGTGGCATTTGATGTTTATACAAGCATGTATGGACAAGGTCCGAAAGCTTATTTTATGCGTTCAACAGCCTTGATTATTGCAATGGCACTAATCTTCGCAACTCAATCTTATTTTACTGCGAAGTTACTCAAGACTGATGATAAATTAACTTGGAAAGATACGAAGTACATGCTTAAGTTCATGTATGGTCGTAAAGGTTTTATGACTCGTCAAATTCCAGAACTACTTGATTTTTTAAGACCAAAATTTCATCCAAATGATTCGGATACCACAGCATTGTTGGCAACGTGGCGTGAAAAATTAGGTCTTTAAAATTACTTTAAAAAAAGGACAAATCAATTGTCCTTTTTTTTGCTCGTTTTTTCTTGGGAAGTTTTTATAATACGCACTACTTTAGAATCTTCATTGCGTTGAGACTCATGATTCGTATTATGCAAAATACTGATGTTGATATTGTTGTTCAAATTGAAAAATCAGTTCAGACACATCCGTGGTCAAAACAGCAATTTATTGAATCTTTGAATTCTTATCAATGCACAGTAATTGAGTCACAAAACAAAGTGGTGGGTTTTTGTATTTTACAGCCTGTTTTAGATGAAGCGAATTTATTACTCATGGCAATTGATCCTAAAATGCAAGGGCAGGGTTTAGGATATAAGTTATTAAACTCATCGATTGAAAAATTAAAAAATCAGCCCGTACAAATATTTCTAGAAGTTCGGGAAAGTAACAAAGCTGCTATCGGATTATATGAAAAAACAGGCTTTCACCAAATTGACCTGCGCCGCAATTATTATCCTACTCAAGAAGGCGGACGGGAACATGCAGTCATTATGGTAAAAACCTGTACAGATGATTTCGCATCTTTATTTAATGATTAAATTGTTCCATTCAGAAGGTAACGTTGTCATAAGAGAAGTACCTAGCTGTTGAATTTCTTCTGGTGACAATGATCGGTTTAAACGACGCCATTGTCCATCAAGTAGAAGTTCTAAAGGTGTATATTGCGACTTATAGTTCATTTTGGCTGAGTGTGGTACCCAATAGCCTAAATAAAGGTACTCTAAACCGAGCGATTTAACATATTCAATTTGGTTAAGAATAGAATACACACCAAGTGATCTACGATGCTCGTCTGGATCAAAAAACGTATAGACAGCCGATAGTCCATCATCCATTAAATCGCAAGTAGAAACGCTAATGAGACGATTGTCTTTCCAAAGCTCAAGAAAAAAACTATCTGTACAGCTATGTACTAAAAACTTTTCAAACTGATCTAAACTAGGTGGAAACATATCGCCATCTGCATGGCGTTCATTAATGTAGCGTTCGTATAAATCATAATGAATTTGTGCTGCTTGTCGCGTAGGCAGAACAGTCATGGTGAGATCTTGATTCCGTTTCCATGCTTTTTTCTGCATGCTATTCATTTGGAAATCGGCCACAGGAACACGACAAGACAAACATTGTCGACATAAGTGACATTCAGGGCGATAAACAAAGTCGCCACTACGGCGAAAGCCTAAACGAGAAAGTTCTGAAAGCGTGACCACATCAATTCGATGGATGGGGTCTAAAAACACCATGCGTGCAGATTTATTTTCTAAGTAGCTGCAATCATGAGGCGGAGTAATATAATACTGCAGATCATTTAAAAGGGACTTCGGGTGATATGATTTCATGATTGGTCCCTCCTGTTATCATTCCATTAATTTTGCATCTAATGCTATTGTTTTACTTGAAAATACACGTTCTTGATACTTTTTCCAATTGATAGAGGGGTGAATAATTACATCTTGTAACGATTTTAAGTAGTCTTGACGAGAAAGTGTACTGGCTCCCAGACTAATTAGGTGACTATTGACGAGTTGGCAGTCTATCCATGGTAGCTGATTTTCTTGTCCTATGAGCATTAATGCATAAAAAGCCATTTTTGAAACATCGGTTTCATTGCTAAACATTGATTCACCGAAACATCCTTTACCAATTGTAATACCGTATAAACCTCCTACAAGGTCCTCTTCATGCCAAACTTCAATACTGTAACCGTAACCCGCGTTAAACATCTCGCAGTAACCTTGAATAATATCTTCGCTAATCCATGTTTCATCTGCATAACTTCTTGGTAGAGAGCAAGAGCGAATAACTTGTTCAAAGGCATGATTTACCGTAATGGTGTAATCGTACTTTTTCATATTCCGAATGAGCGATTTACTTGGTTTATAGTTTTGAGGGTAGATCACGCAACGTGGTTCTGGACTCCACCAACAAATGGGTTCATCTTCATTAAACCATGGAAAAAGACCATGCGTATAAGCTTCATATAATGTAGAAGGGGAGAGGTCGGCACCGATACAAATTAAACCATGCCCATCTGGATCGGCTTCAATAGGGTCAGGAAAAATGAATTGGGAAAGTGGAAGTGTATTCATAAAAACAAAATAAGATCAGCTTTAAGGTTATGCTATAAAAATTAATATATGTCAGCTAGTCATTATTCTAAAAAAACAGCCGTTATAAGAACGGCTGTTTTTAAATTCTAGAAATCTATGATTTAAAGATTATCTAGATATTTTTCTGCATCTAGAGCAGCCATACAGCCTGACCCAGCAGAAGTAATCGCTTGACGGTAAATACTATCAGCGACATCACCAGCAGCAAAAACACCAGCTACAGAAGTTGCTGTTGCATTACCAGAAGTACCGCTTTGTACTTGGATATAGCCATCACGTAGGTTTAATTGACCATCAAACATTCCAGTATTTGGTTTGTGGCCAATTGCAACGAATAGACCATGAACTTCTACGTCTTGCTTAGAGTCATCTTGAGTTGATTTAAGGCGAACACTTGTTACACCAGTATTGTCACCTAATACTTCTTCAACTTCGTGATTCCAGATAATGCTGATTTTGCCTTCTTTTTCTTTGGCAAATAAGTGATCTTGCAAAATCTTTTCAGAACGTAAAGTATCACGGCGATGTACTAGTGTTACATGTGAAGCAATATTTGATAGATAAAGTGCTTCTTCAACAGCAGTATTACCACCACCAACAACCATTACTTTTTGGTTTTTGTAGAAGAAACCATCACATGTTGCACATGCGCTTACACCTTGGCCCATAAATTTTTGTTCAGACTCTAGGCCAAGATATTGAGCTGTAGCACCAGTTGCAATAATTAAAGCGTCACATGTGTACTCTTCCATGTCACCTTTTAAAACAAAAGGACGTACATTTAGGTCCACTTCGTTAATATGGTCATAGACGAGTTCTGTACCAAAGCGTTCAGCATGTGCTTGCATACGATCCATTAATGCAGGACCTGTTAAACCTTCAGGATCGCCCGGCCAGTTGTCAACTTCGGTTGTTGTTGTAAGTTGCCCACCTAGTTGTAAACCTGCAATTAAAGTAGGTTTAAGGTTTGCACGTGCTGCATATACAGCTGCACTATAGCCCGCAGGGCCAGAACCGAGAATAATTAACCGAGAATGACGAACACTCATTGAGGGTATCCTTATTTATTTCGAGAATTTTGAAAATTATACGTGAATTTACTGACCAATAGCGTGAAATCAATGTGGATAATATTGATCAGGACAATCGAATTAAGTTATATAACAATATAGAAGTGCCTTATGTTAACAACAACTGTAAAGAATCATGCACCTTTTTTGTAAGAACAAGTGCATAATATAAAGTTCATTCGTTGAAGATCTAAAATGTAGTTCTTCACATCTCTAAACCAATAATTAAATGGGTTACAGGACAGTATATGACTGCGGTGTCAAGTGTTTATGCACAGCGCTTATTGATGACATTATTCTTGGTTTCTTTTGGTATTTATATGTTTCTGGCAACAGTAACCTATACACCATTTGATCCGGGCTGGATGCATATTTCCAGTGATACTCAGCAAGTATCCAATGCAAGCGGTATTGCTGGCGCATGGATTGCAGATTTGCTGTTTGGTTTTTTAGGATGGGCAAGTTTGCTTATTCCAATTTTCCTTTTCATTGAAGCAATTCAGGTTTGGTGGCCACGTAGTTTCTTAAACCGCCCATTTCGTTATGCTGCACAATTCTTCTTAATTCTAGTTGTGTCTAGCCTGCTTTATTTACACTGGAATGTGCCGGCAGATACTTTAGATAATGCAGCTGGAGGAATTATTGGTTACGAGTTAGGTCAAAGCCTATCTCAATTGTTAACAATTTACGGTGCGACCTTCTTTTTACTGGTTTTCGGGGTAGTCTTGTTTACGCTTGCATTTGGGGTGCAATGGAGTAAAACATGGGTTACGCTCAAAGCGACACCAAGTTATTTACAAGATTTATTTTATAAGAATGTATCTCCGAGTGAGTCGGATTATGACTTAACAACTCAACCTGCCAACAAAGCAGCAGCTGTTAAAGTTGCACAAAATGCAGAGACAAATGCTAATGCTTCAGATGAGAAAGAGATATCAGCTCCATCTGAAACAGCTCAACCTCAAGCAACAACACGACATGATGCTGTTGCTGAGCGTTTATTTGCAGATGTGTTAGCGAAAGAGCAGAGCCGCCCTGAACCTGTAGCAGAGGCGCCAGTTGTTAATACTCAAAACTTTGAGCATACGCTTGAGCAAGCCCATAAACTTGAAAAAGATAGTCAGCGTTTAGTTGCGACTGGCGAAGTATGGCGTGCTTTACAGCGTGATGATGCAAGTCATAAGCAAGAAATTGATGCGCTTTTAAGAGCAGCTGACGACTCAACTGAGCAAGTGCCTGCTCGTGAACAATTCCAGCAAACCATTTCTCAAGTGAATCAGAATCAGCCTACACCTAAACAAGACTTACATGGTCTTGATTGGAATGATGATGAGATTTTTGATGAATTGCTTGCTGCTGTTCCAAACAGTAAAACTGCAACAGATGTGCATACACCGTTTGTTCAAGATCAACATGTAGAAATAGAATCAACTTCGCAATCGTTTAATAATGCGAGTGAAACGTCTTCACCTGTTTCCAATTTAAATCAGTCACCTAAAAATTTAGCAAACGAACAAGTTTTTGAAGATTTTGATGATTTATTAATAGATGAAGACATTGCTCCAGCAGAGCCTGTAAGAGCAAGTAGTTATGCCCAGTCTTCAGCATTTGTAAAAGCTCCTATTCAAACGACTATTCAGGCCGACAAACTTTCAAAAGAAGAGTTTATTGAGGCTTGGCAAGAGACTGCTGGAAAACCGCAGGAAAATTCTGATTTTGATGAAGACGATTTCGATTTTGATGCACCATTAACAGATGCATCAGGCCGACCAATGTCACGTGCAATGCAAGTTGCCAAAAAGCGTTTGGATTTGCCAACTTTGCCTGGACTTGATTTACTTGATAAGGTCGACCCAAATAAGAAAGTCAATTTTACTGAAGAGCAACTGTCACGTTTGTCTGAGTTACTTGAAATTAAATTGCAAGAATTTAACGTTAAAGCTCAGGTGGTAGAGGCTCAACCAGGACCAGTTGTTACTCGTTTTGAGTTAGATTTAGCACCGGGCGTAAAAGCCTCTAAGGTAACGAATATCTCGCGTGACTTAGCGCGTTCAATGTCGATGGCTTCTGTTCGTGTGGTGGAAGTCATTCCTGGTAAACCATATATTGGTATTGAAGTGCCAAACAGTGCCCGTGAAATGGTACGTTTGATTGAGTTATTAGAAACACCAACATATCGCGACCCAAGTGCATTAATTAGTATGGCGATGGGTAAAGATATTTCAGGTAATCCGGTATTAACAGACTTAGCGAAAGCACCGCATATGTTGGTTGCTGGCACGACAGGTTCAGGTAAATCGGTTGCAGTAAACTCGATGATTTTATCGATGTTACTTAAATATACGCCTGACCAATTACGTTTAATTTTAATCGATCCAAAACAGTTAGAACTTGCAAACTATAATGATATTCCACATTTATTAACTCCAGTCGTTACTGACATGAAAGATGCGGTAAGTGCTTTGAACTGGTGTGTGAATGAAATGGAACGTCGTTATAAGCTTATGTCGTTCTTAAAAATTCGTAAATTAAGTGACTACAACCGTAAAGTTGAAGAAGCGATTGCGAATGGTGAAGACCTAATTGATCCGACTTGGAAACCGAGTGACTCGGCGACACAAGAACGCGCCCCTCGTTTAACCCCATTACCATCTATTGTGATTGTTGCGGATGAGTTTGCCGACATGATTATGCAGGTGGGTAAAAAAGCAGAAGAAATGATTACCCGTTTGGCGCAAAAATCTCGTGCTGCTGGTATTCACCTATTGCTTGCAACTCAACGTCCATCTGTTGATGTTATTACCGGTTTGATTAAAGCCAATATTCCAACGCGTGTCGCATTACGTGTAAACAGTAAAATTGACTCGCGTACTATTTTGGATGCTGGTGGTGCAGAAGACTTGTTAGGTCATGGTGATATGTTGTTCTTAGGACCAGGTAAAATTGAGCCAGAACGTGTACATGGTGCTTTTATTAGTGATGATGAAGTAAACCGTATTTGTGATGCTTGGCGTGAGCGAGGCGAGCCTGATTATATTGATGAAATTTTGACTCCATTTGATGAAGAGCCAGCATCACGTGGTTTTGAAGAGGGTGAGGGTGGTTCTGACCGAGATGCTCTCTATGATCAATGTGTGTCATTCGTATTAGAAACTCGGAAAGCTTCTACATCTTCGCTACAGCGTAAATTTAGCCTTGGTTATAACCGTGCTGCTCGTATCATTGATCAAATGGAAGAGAACGGCATTGTGAGCTCAATGGGCCCTAATGGTAAGCGAGATATTCTAGTTTAATACGTATAATTTAAGCCTCTTCGGAGGCTTTTTTATAAACAAAATAAAAGTGAACCTATTTTATAAATGACTTAAAGATTTTATCGTCTAGTAAAAAATGCTAATGTATTTTCCCTAAATAAAGAACAATGAATTAAATCAGGAGAAAGACATGTTATTAGCTCTGATTACTTTAGCCTTTATTCACTTTTGCGCACTTATTACTCCTGGGCCTGATTTTTTCCTTGTATCTCAAACTGCCATTAGCCGGTCTCGTAAAGACGCTATGCTGGTTGTTGCCGGTATAACTGCAGGTGTGATGTTTTGGGCTTGTCTGGCACTAATGGGATTAAATCTTATATTTGAAAAAATGGCTTGGTTAAAGCAAGGTTTACTGCTTGCCGGTGGTTTATATCTGTGTTGGTTGGGTTATCAGATGCTACGGTCAGCTTTTTCAAAAAATCAGCAAGAGGGCAATGTTGCTGTTGAACTTCCCAAAGCACCTTACTTATTTTTTATTAAAGGTTTGATAACCAATCTCTCAAATCCGAAAGCTGTTATTTATTTTGGTAGTGTTTTCTCTTTATTTTTAGCCAATCCTCAACTTGATCAGGTCCACTGGCTACTCTTTATTATTGTCACAGTCGAAACAATTTTATGGTTTTGCTTTGTGACCTTTATTTTCTCGTTACCGAGTTTTAGAGCAGCTTATCGTAATTTTTCAAAATGGATTGATGGTATTTCAGGTGGTATTTTCACCGTATTTGGTATTTTCCTGATCGGTAATCGATAAGTTTAGATAAGAAAAAAGCCTCTTTTAAAGGCTTTTTTAATTGTTAGATTTGAGTATTGTTAAAATGGTAATAATCTAAATTTAAGATCACTTATATAGGAATAATATAGCAAAACTAAAAAGAATCAGCAGCCACATGATAGATCCTATAATAATTAGAATAATTTGAGGTGTATTGAATTTTTCTTGTTCAATTGTCGTTTCTAATTGTTTTTGTGCATAGTTAAGCGCTTTAAATGCTGGTATTAAAAATATAATACTGCAGAGAGAAATGAGCCAGTAAGGATCAGGTAGGCTAACTAATAAGGATGTAATTAGATATGCTAAAAACATCCAACCTGAAGAGAAATTATTAGTATACCCTTGTTCTTTTGCATAGATTTTTATGTGATTAAATAGTGAATATAAAAACAATATAGAAAAAATTGCACGAGCAGCGGGCATAATATTTAAATTATCTTTGATTAGAAAAAATCGCCATGCTTTAAACATCCACCAAATTGGGTATAAGCCAAAGGAAATTATGGATAGAAAGATAAACTTATTAACACTAATAATTTTTAAATTTTCTATATGATTTGATTGGATGGGTTGAGTTTGTTTTAAATTAACAGATTCTGGGTTCATAAATTTATATTTAGAATTAAATGGTGTTGATGACTTTAAGATTATTTGTAATAAATGTAAATAATTTAGGTAATTGAATAAACCACATAATCTATTTCTTAAGTTTTACTAAAATAAATTATGCAGTTTTATTCAATAGAAAAACTAAGCAAACTTTGCCAGAACTTCTAAAAATGGTGCCGATTGACGCGGAAACTTAGCAATTACGTCGTGGATGCGTTGGCCTTCAGGGTCTTTGGCATTAATATCACGTCCGTCTGCAATAAATTGCGTTAATAGACGCTCATAGTCTGTTGGACGCATATGTTTGAAAGCATGGTAGAGCACATGAAAATCTGCATTCACACCACTTGGAGGAAGTTGGTTGAGGTAGGCAAAAACACGCTCATCGGACCATTCTTCATTGAAAGTTGCTGGCTGTGATAATGCCATGACAATCTCCTCATTTTAAAAAAGGCAAAATAACTTGCGTTATTTTGCCTTGATTCTGATTTATTGAATAGTCAGAAATAGAATTATCGTTCTTCAGGTAAATTGATATTCATTTCTAACATTTCAATATTAGCTTCAGAGCGAACCTGCATTTGAATATGCTGTTCACCTACACCGCTAACATAACGACTAACCACTTGCATGATTTCTTTTTTCATCTGATCAATCTTGTCTTGGCTTAAACGACGGCCTAAACCTTGTTCAGAAGCAACAATAACTTTCAAACGATCTTTGGCAGTTTGAGCACTTGATGGTTTTTCTTCACTGCTAAATAATTTACTCCAGAATCCTGCCATATCTACGCTCCAAATAGTCGTGCTAACCAGCCTTTAGGTTGAGCTGTGATGTGTCGATAAGGACGGTCTTCGCCAAGGAAGCGTGCAACCAAATCATCATACCCCTGACCAGCTTTAGTTTCTGAATACAGAATAACTGGCTTACCCTCGTTTGATGCTTGTAATACACTTGGACATTCTGGAATAACACCTAATGTCGGTACGCGTAAAATATCTTTAGAAATATCATCAATTGTCAGCATTTCCTGACGGTCAGCACGTTCCGGGTTAAAACGTGTAATACATAAATGTTTACGTATACGCCCTTCGTTGTGTTCAACTTTCTTGGTTTTGCTATCTAACATACCAATAATACGGTCAGAGTCACGTACTGAAGAGATTTCAGGGTTTGTTACAATGATTGCTTCATCTGCATGATACATGGCTAAAATCGCACCACGTTCGATCCCCGCAGGTGAATCACAAATAATGTAATCAAATTCTTGAGATAGCTCATCAATAACACGAGCAACACCATCGTCGCTCAACGCATCTTTATCACGTGTTTGTGAAGCCGGTAAAATATAAAGGTTTTCGATATCTTTATCGCGAATAAGGGCTTGTTGCAGACGTGCTTCATTATTAATAACATTAACGAAATCATATACAACACGACGCTCACAACCCATAATCAAATCAAGGTTACGTAAGCCTACATCAAAATCAATCACAACAGTTTTATGACCACGAAGGGCTAAACCTGTTGCAAAAGATGCGCTCGTTGTAGTTTTACCTACACCACCTTTGCCTGATGTTACGACAACAATTTTGGCCACCGAATCCACTCCTATTATGGTCATACACCCTTAAAAGGGCTGTTTTTTGGTGATTTGCTTAATAAATTAAAGTTCTAGAGCTTCAAATTCAAGCTCTTGCTTTTCATTTAAATAAATATGTACTGGCTTTTTTACCACATGTTTAGGGATATCATCTGCGACGCAATACGTTCCGGCAATGGAAACGAGCTCAGCCTCTAAAGATTGGCAAAAAATGCGTGCAGCTGCGTGCCCGCCCGCACCAGCAATGACTCTACCACGAACTGTGCCATAAATATGTATATTTCCTGATGCAATCACCTCGGAACCACTATTCATGCCAGCCTTTAAAATAATATCGCCGTTATCTTGTACAAGGGATTGGCCTGTACGCAAAATTTCATCATGATAAGAGGTAATATGAGCGACCGCTATCTTGTTTAGTGGTTTTTTTGTTTCTTCTGAAGACGAGGCAGGGGCGGTAGCAGGTTTTTCCACAATAGCAACTTGTTCAGCTGTCGCTTTAATGCGCTGTAAGGGTTGATCTGCCGGTAAAACAGGGAATTGAATAGCGCGAGCTTCATCTCCTAAAATACCGTCGATTACCGCCATTGGCTGTAAACCTAAGCTCACCAGAAGTTGAATTAATGCAATTAATTCTTGCTCAACTGTACTGTCAATAATCACTAAAGTTCCCTGATAGGAACCTTCATTTAAAATATTTGATAATTGCTGGCGGATCACATCATGATCATTGGTATCGAAGGTTATCCTGCTAAAGTTAACCATTCTGCCGGTAATCCGTATATCAGCCATAAGTCTTCCTTCAAGGCGTTAAACGAGCTGTAATATCGTTAAGTTTATTGTAAATAGGGCAAATGCTAGAACAATTTGTGCCAATTCTCTAGCGTGATTCATAAAAAATTAAATAAATGCTTATTCTTTGATTCGATCATACTCCGCAAGCGTTTGTTGCCACTGTTTGACCTTGACTTGTTTTCGTACAGACTCCAGTGTCTCGAATACGACAGATTCAACCAATTGCTCAAGCTGACGATTATTAATATTTATCTCACTTACTCTTTGAGAAATTAATTGATAAGTAGGGTTCGGATTATTTGGTGATCCCTCAATTAAAGGCTCAATTAGACCTGCGCTAATATTCTCACCCAATCTTTGACCAATGCTTTGGATTTGCTGTTCAATGCGACCGCCGACTAAAGGAATTAAGCGTAATAATTGAGTTAGCTCGGGCGTATCTACTATGGCCTGATCTACAATTTTCCCAACGCCTTTTGTAATGGCAGGCTTTTGTTCTTTTAAAGCAGTCGCTAAAGATTCTTGTAATAATGCTGTTAGGGTAGCAGTAAATTGTTCACGATGATGATTAACTAAGTCGTGAATAATCTGTTTATGGCTAGAACTGGTTTCAAGTTCATATCTAATACCATCAATCACGGTAATTACAACACGGTCGGACAACTCTTCCATTACAACGCGATAGTAAAATAAACCAGTTTTTCGCCAGCTTTCCGGAACAACTGGATAACCTAACTCATGTAAGCGATAGGCAATAATCCCAGCACGGAATAAACGTAAAAAACGGAGCTGAGGAATAATGGCTAAAATTTCATACCAGTGAATAAACGGGAAAAAGAACCAACGCTTATGGTGTTTATTGATGATCGCAATGGCCCAGCGGACAAGCAACTCAACAATTAAAAAACCAATAAACCACGCTTCTGATGTGATCACCCACGGATGGAGTGAAGTACGATAAAAGCTGAGTACTTGGGGCAAGTGAATATGTTCAAAGAACCATGCCCCAATGCTGCTCATTAAAAAGAAATTACTAGCAAGACAGAACAGGTTAAAAATGATAATAAACACCATAAAGATGTCATAGACCAAAAACAGCTTAAAGGACAGGCTGCTTGGGTCTACATGATGGTATTTGGTTTTTTTCCCAGAACTGTTTTGCATAATAACGAGTGCTTTCTTAAATATTTGCAGTGGTATATTGAGATTTCATTTGCTCAATAAGTTGATCTTTTTCGGTCCAAATTTCATGAACCCATTGCTGGAAACGTTCACGATAAGCTGCGTCATCTTCGTAGTTGCCGCCAAGCACCCATTCTGGAATTTCAATTTTACGTAAGTTGACCGCAATTTTTGAAACGTCCCCGAGCCAGAAATCGCTATATCCCGGTACGCCATCAGGATAGACAATAGTCATATCAACCAAGGCATCGATTTTGTCGCCTAAAATATTTAAGGCAAGTGCTAAGCCACCTGCTTTTGGTTTAAGCAAATGCTTATATGGCGATTTTTGTTGGTCGTGTTTTTCTTGGGTAAAGCGCGTACCTTCCAAATAATTTAATAATGTAAATGGCTGACTTAAAAGCTGTTCGCAAGCTTTACGTGCTTCCATCATGTCACGATCTTTAAGTTCAGGATTTTTGGCAATTTGTTCTTTGGTGTGACGCTTCATCATCGGGAAGCCTAAAATTTTAAATGCTTGCCCAACAAAAGGAATAAAGATGAGTTCCCATTTGGTAAAGAAACGGGTGAGGGGCATACGGGTTAAACCAAAATATTGGTTTACAGTCGTGTCTACCCAACTTTGATGATTGCAGGTCATTAGATAACGACCTTGCATATTCAGGTCAAGCCCTTCATCAATGGTAATGTCCCATTTTAGATTTGGTAAAATATGATCAATGAGCCAATTATTTACCCCTAACCAGCTATTTGTAATTTGAATATTAGTTTCGTCTACTTTTGATGACTTTTTTAATAGCTTGGTTAGACCTAGTGCAAGAACAGGTGGGCCATGAAAAAAAGTACTTCCTGTAATGACTGTACCTACAGTGAGTCCACGTGTAATTTTTTTTAGCGCAGATTGCTTATTGGGTGCAGTTGACATATAAATGACCCCGAATGTCTAAAATCCATAGAAAAGTTGTTTAACTATAACTATCGTAATATGAAATACAACGACATCTTAGACAACAATGAAGAAATTGTGATGAGCTGGCATCTGAAAGTGCATCAAAATATTACAAAAAAATAACTAAACTGTTTATTATTAACAAAATATCAATGTTTTATACTCCCTTTTTGTTTCATTATTCATTCAGACAACAAAACACACAAAGTGAGGAGGCATGCAATGCGTGCATTAGTTATTTCAACAGTGGTAGGGGCAGCAGTAGTACTTTCTGGTTGTCAAACAACTGGTAATAATCTTGGTGGCATTGAATACGATAAAGCTGCATTAGGTACTTTAATTGGTGCAGCAGCTGGTTATGGTATTTCTAAATCAAATGCAAACTCTAGCCGTCAAAATAACCGTGCTGCAGCAATTGGTGCAGTTCTTGGTGCGGCTGGTGGTGTATATCTTGATCAAAAAGAGAAAAAACTACGTCAACAAATGGCGGGTACTGGTGTAGACGTTGGCCGTAACCCAGATGGTTCTGTTCAATTGATCATGCCTGGTAGCATCACTTTTGATACAAACAAATCAAACATCAAGCCAAACTTCTATGCAACTTTAGACAAAGTAGCTCAAACATTGGCTGAAGATAACAAGAGCGCGATTTTGGTAACGGGTTATACAGATAATACTGGTAATGACTCTATCAACATTCCATTATCTCAATCACGTGCACAATCAGTTAAAAACTATTTAGCTGGCCGCGGTGTTCCATCTAGCCGTATCGATGCACAAGGTTATGGTTCTTCTAACCCGATCGCAGACAACTCAACTGCATCTGGCCGTGAACAAAACCGCCGTGTAGAAATCAGCATTTATGCTAAACAATAAGATTTAAATTATTGTGTTAAAAACCACCTTCGGGTGGTTTTTTTATGGGTGCAGTACAAGAAATAATCACGACATTCTGCGGCGCACAAATTGCATTATTAGACATCATTTATACATATCCATAGATTTACTATTGGGATTCTAAAACAGAGATGACTATAATCATGCTCGAAAAATTAAGAGGTAATACGCGATGTCATCTGCCAGTCAATTGAACAACAAGCAAGAAGAAGCCATGAAATATACTCAGGGCCCTTTATTGGTGCTTGCTGGCGCTGGTTCAGGTAAAACATCGGTAATTACTCGTAAAATTGCCTATTTGGTGCAACACTGCCGTATTCCAGCGCATCGTATAACCGCGATGACCTTCACAAACAAAGCTGCACGTGAAATGAAAGAGCGTGTGACCAAGCTTTTGTCGCGTGAAGAAGCAAAAGGTTTATCCGTCTCTACTTTCCATACTTTTGGTTTAAACCTTTTACGTTTAGAACTTAAAAATTTACCTTTAAAAGCTAATTTTTCGATTTTGGATGCAGATGACTGTAAACGTATTTTGATGGATTTGATGCATCGCGATAATTTGTCGGGTGCAGAGAGTAAAGAGTTAATTGCCAAGGCAATGAAAAAAATTTCAGATTGGAAAAATGATCTGATTTTGCCAGAACAAGCACACTCAACTTGTGAAACACCAGAAGACGTACAGTTTGCACATCTCTATCAACTTTATGAACGTAATTTACGCGCATACAATGCCGTTGATTTTGATGACTTGATTGTTATGCCAACACGCTTATTGCAAGAAAACGCTGAAGTACGTGATAAATGGCAAAACCGTGTACGCTATTTATTGGTCGATGAATATCAAGATACCAACACGGCTCAGTATATTCTGGTCAAACTGTTAGTTGGGGTAATGGGGCAGTTCACCGCGGTGGGTGACGATGACCAATCGATCTACGCATGGCGTGGTGCTAAGCCTGAAAATATGGCTTTGCTTAAACAGGATTTCCCTAATCTACATATCATTAAATTAGAACAAAATTATCGATCGACCAGTCGTATTTTAAAAGCAGCGAACTGTGTGATTCAAAATAACCCACATATTTTTGATAAGAAATTGTGGAGTGATAAAGGACATGGTGAAGTCATCCGAATCATTACATGTCGTAATGATGACGATGAAGCAGAGCGCGTGGTTAAAGACCTACTGACTCATAAACTGATGAACGGTAAGAACTGGAAAGATTATGCTGTGTTGTATCGCGGGAACTTTCAGGCTCGTGTACTAGAAACCCAACTTCGCCAAATGCAAATTCCATATAAACTTTCTGGCGGTACATCGTTCTTCGCGCGTGCAGAAATTAAAGATGTGATGAGTTATTTACGTCTTATTATTAATCCAGAAGATGATAGTGCTTTCTTACGTATTATTAATACGCCTAAACGTGCAATTGGACCAGTTACTCTTGAGAAGTTAGGTTTATTCTCACAAGAAAATAATTTGTCTTTACTCGGTGCTTCTGCTGACCAGCGTTTAAGCATGGTGCTGCCTAAAAAGGCGGAAACACAACTTCATGAGTTTGCCGATTTTATTGCGACATTTACTCGTGAACTCTTGGAAGATGACGAACCTGTGCCTAAAGTTCGTCAAATGATGAATGAAGCGGGTTATATGGATTACGTTCGTGAACAGTCCGCTACACCTGCACAAGAGAAAAGTAAGCTCGATAACATCGAGAACTTATTTACCAGTATTCAAAATCTGATTAACCGTGCAGAAGATGTTGATGAAAAGAACATTGAAAGCGTTATTCGCAAACTGGTTTTACTTGATCTGTTAGAACAACAGCAGGAAGAAGAAGATACAGACAAAGTTAACCTACTAACTTTGCATGCAGCAAAAGGTCTGGAATTCCCATATGTTTATATTATGGGTCTTGAAGAAGAGCTATTGCCGCATAAAAACTCGATTGCAGCAGAAACCATTGAGGAAGAGCGCCGTCTCATGTACGTGGGAATTACCCGTGCACGCCAAGGTTTAACATTAACCTTGGCCGAGCAGCGTAAAAATGGCGGGCAGATGAAACAGATGACGCCTAGTCGTTTCCTTGATGAACTTCCGCAAGATGAGCTCGAGTGGTTAGGGCGTAAAAAGAAAATTGCGGCTAATGTTGATCCTAAAGAACAGGCTCAACAATATCTGGCAAATTTAAAAGCTTTATTAAAGCGTTAATTTTTTTAATTTTTAGGAAATCCCATGAAAGTTCAAGTGAAATTGCTCGATCCGCGTTTAGGTAAAGAATGGTCTTTACCTTCATATGCTACAGCAGGTTCAGCGGGTTTAGATTTACGTGCCTGTTTAGATGAAGCAATTGATATTGAACCAGGACAAACTGTTTTAGTTAAAACAGGTATGGCAATTTATATTCATGATGTCAATTTTGCTGGTTTAATTTTACCGCGTTCAGGTCTAGGTCATAAACACGGTATCGTGCTTGGTAACTTGGTTGGTTTGATTGATTCGGATTATCAAGGTGAATTGATGGTTTCAGTTTGGAACCGAGGTCAAACGACATTCCGTTTAGAACCTGGTGAGCGCTTGGCACAGTATGTTTTAGTGCCAGTCGTACAAGCTGAATTTGAACAAGTAGAAGAATTTGAAGAAACTTTACGTGGGGCTGGTGGCTTTGGTCACACAGGTAAACAATAAGTTTTTTGAGAATATTAACGAAAATCAAACGCCTGCTGGTCAGGCGTTTCTTTTTGCATCTTGAATGTTACAATAGATTATATTACAACACGCTTTACTAATATTCTTTTAACTTTTTTAGCAAACAAACCTTTCAAAAATTTTGAATAATCTATGTTTTTGCGATAGATCGAATTGATCTTTAAATAGAAGATACGCTATGAATGTAAGACACTCATTTCCTAAAAGTATTTTTCGTGCTTACGATATTAGAGGCAAACTTTCTTATTTAACCACGGACGTTGTCCGTTCAATTGCCTACGGATTGGCACAGCAATACAAACAAGCAAAACAAACTCAATTAGTAATTGGCTATGATGCCCGTCTCACTAGCCCGGCTTATGCGCACTTAATTGAAGAAATTTTAATAGAACAAGGCTTAAACGTTACCAATATCGGCTGCTGCTCATCCCCGATGATGTACTACATTGCTAGAGATTTTGGTGGCAACGGTATTATGGTGACCGCAAGTCATAATCCAAAATCGGATAATGGTATTAAGTGGATTTTAAAAGGTGAACCACCGTCTCCAGAAATGATTCAGCAGGTGGGTGAAGAAGCCCAAACTTATGTACCCAACCATTCAATTTCTGTACTTGAGCTAACCTTACCTCAATTTAAAGCTGAATTTTGCCAAAAATACCAACAAGCTATTTTTAAAGATATTCATTTAAAACGCCCTTTAAAAGTTGTTTTAGATGGTTTACATGGTTCAGCTGGGCATTGTTCAAAGCTAATCTTGGAAAAAATGGGTTGTGAAGTCATTGCTTTACGTACCGATCCAAATGGAGAATTTCCAGATCATGCACCAGATCCGTCACATGCAGCTCATTTAACTAGCTTGCGAAAAGCTGTAGTTGAGCAACAGGCTGATATTGGTATTGCTTTGGATGGTGATGGAGACCGTGTTGTTTTAGTCGATGAAAAAGCCCAAATATTGACAGCAGACCGTTTATTGTCGCTTTTCGCGCAAATGTGCCTTGAGCAGCACCCAGAGCAAGAAATTGTTTTTGATGTGAAATGTTCACGTATGGTTCAAGAGACTGTCGAAAAACTCGGTGGAAAAGCAAAAATGATCCGTACGGGAAGTAGTTTCCTGCGGGCTTATTTGTCTCAGTCGGGTGGACGTGCCATTTTTGGTGGAGAATATGCAGGTCATTATGTGTTTAATGATGGCCGTGGTTTTGGCTACGACGATGGTTTGTATGCTGCATTACGTGTAATGGAATATTTTACCCAATCAAGTGCTACAACCATTTCTGAATTATTTGCCTCATATCCAGAAAGATGTTGTACAGAAGATACTTATATTGGTACGTATCAGTCCGATCCAAAGTATGTATTACAAGATATTGAGATTTTAAGTCATCGTTTAGGGGCACGTATTAGTAAAATCGATGGCGTACGTCTTGATTTTGATGATGGTTTTGGCATTATTCGAGCATCAAATACTGGTGAATACTTCACAGTACGATTTGATGCGGATAATCCTTTACGATTAAAGGAAATCCAGCAAAAATTTGTAGATATGTTACAAGAACACTATCCGCAAATTGCACAAGAACTTTCAGAGGCCTAAGTAAGGAGAGGCGTAATGCCACAACATCAGCATATCGGTGTCGACAAAGCAAAAATCTTGATTGAAGCTTTGCCGTATATTCAACGCTTTACTGGTAAAACGCTGGTGGTGAAATACGGTGGCAACGCAATGACTGATCCGGAGCTCGAAAGTTCATTTGCCCGAGATATCGTTTTACTTAAAACAGTGGGACTAAACCCGATTGTTGTTCACGGTGGTGGACCACAAGTAGACTCATTTTTAAAGCAGTTAGGCCGTGAATCTGACCGTATTGACGGTATGCGTGTAACTGATGCTGCAACCATGGAAGTGGTTGAAATGGTATTGGGCGGTAGCGTAAATAAATCAATTGTTAACCTGATTAATAAACACGGTGGACGTGCAATTGGTTTAACGGGTAAAGATGGCAATTTACTCCGTGCCCGTAAATTGCTTATGGAAAAGCAAGAAGAAGATGGTTCTATCAAACATATCGATTTGGGTATGGTAGGTGAAGTCACTGGTGTGAAAACAGATGTATTGGAAATGTTCACTCAAAGTGACTTTATTCCAGTTATTGCACCACTTGGTGTAGACGAAGAAGGCAATACTTATAATATTAATGCTGATTTAGTTGCAGGTAAGGTTGCAGAAGCACTAGGCGCTGAAAAATTAATTTTGCTTACTAATATTAGTGGTGTGCTTGATGAAAATAAAAAGCTGTTAACTGGCCTTACGACGCAAGAAGTTGATCGCCTCATTGAAACAGGTGTGATCTATGGCGGTATGATTCCTAAAGTAGGCTGTGCGCTTGATGCTGTTAAAGGCGGTGTTGTGAGTGCGCATATTGTTGATGGTCGTGTGCCACATGCATCTTTACTTGAAATCTTCACTGATCATGGCGTGGGAACACTGATTTCTAACCGCACTAAAACATCTTAAGAAATCCGTTATTCTTAATAAAAAGATCACTCTAGGTGGTCTTTTTTTATACTATTTTAATTTGGTCATTTTTTTGTCATGAGCTTTGA
Source organism: Acinetobacter pittii (assembly GCF_034067285.1). NCBI lineage: Bacteria > Pseudomonadati > Pseudomonadota > Gammaproteobacteria > Moraxellales > Moraxellaceae > Acinetobacter > Acinetobacter pittii. Next base: position 2,814,138 of record NZ_CP139286.1, on the reverse strand, counting down.
CTAGTGTAGGGGATGTCACTAGGAGCGTTCATTATGCTGGAAAAATTTAATCAATATCGCCAAACCTGGACTTTACCTTTAAATCGTCATAAAGCAATAAATCAGACGCAATTTCGTTTTGAATGGGTTGATAATTTAAAAGAATTACAAGATGTACAACGGTTTCGTGCACAGCAATTTAGCCAACAATTCGGAATCAAGTTTGAAGATAATTTAGACCAAGATATTTACGATTTTGGTTGTGAACATGCGGTCTTGCGTGAAAAATGGACTGGAGAAATTGTAGCGTATACTCGTTTAAAGCTATTTCAAGGCCACGAAATAGCACAAAGCTACAGTGCCCATGAGTTTGATATTGTTCCTCAGTTATCCCATCTTCCAAATGTGTTAGAAATAGGCCGTACTTGTGTACATCCTCGCTTTCGTAATGGTAAAGCATTGTCAATGTTATGGTTAAACCTTGCACCGAAAGTGCTCTGGTCAATGCGCGCTAAATATTTAATGGGCTGTGTCAGTATTCATTTGCAAGATAATTTAGCTAGAGCGTATTACACACATCGCCAGATTCAACAGTTATCTGAAAACAAAACAATTGATATTCGGTCTAAAAAAATCTATGAACCTGAATATCCGGAGTTTAGTTTTCCACAAGATGAACGTATGCCAAAACTATTTCAAATGTATTTGAGCATGCAGTCAAAACTATCGAAACAGGCATTTTTTGATGAAGAATTTAACTGTTTAGATTATTTTGTATTTCTTGAAGTGAATAAAGTCGCGACCTCATTTGTAATGAATAAAATGGTGCAGCGTTAATCATATTTCCTATTTTGTAATAGCCAGCACATATTGAGATTTGCAAGCCATTTTACTCTCATGCACAATAGAGCAGATGGGGTAATTAAAAGTAGTTTAAAAGCGATATGTGCCAGCTATTAGGAATGAATTGTGCAACACCAACGGATATTACTTTTTCTTTCCGTGGTTTTTCACAACGTGCAGGAATTACCTCAGATCATAGCGATGGATTTGGTATTGCATTTTTCGAAGATAAGGCGTGCCGTTTATTCGTTGATAACCAGTCGGCAGTTGAATCTCCAATTGCCGATCTTATTCGTAATTATCCTATTAAATCACGCAATGTGATTGCACACATTCGCAAAGCTACTCAAGGCAAAATCACTTTAGAAAATTCGCATCCCTTTATTCGTGAGTTGTGGGGGCGACACTGGATTTTTGCTCATAATGGCGATTTACATGACTTTAATCCGCCGTTAAGTGGACGTTTCACACCAGTAGGCAATACGGATAGTGAGCGTGCATTTTGCTACTTGCTCGATCAACTCGTGGAAGTATTTGGTTATGAAGAGCCAAGTCTTGAACAAATCTTTGAAGTATTAGAAAAAATTTCGCCACAAATTGCGGAATACGGCACATTTAATTATTGTCTATCTAATGGCAAAGCATTATTTAGTTATGCCATTACTAAATTACATTGGTTGGTTCGTGAATATCCATTTAATCATGCTCACTTAATTGATTTAGATGTTGAAGTTGACTTTAGTCAGGTAACAACACCTGAAGATCGTGTGGCAGTTATAACGACTGAACCTTTAACACATAATGAAAATTGGACAGCGTATCAACCTGGTGAAATGATTTTATTTCAACATGGTAAACCAATTAAAAAGGCAATTACTTTTGTAGAAAGATTAAAACGTGAACAGGAAAATCCTGAACTTAAACGTATTACGCGTGCAGATCAGTATTAATATAAAATACATTTAAAATATATGAATAAGGAAGTTTATATATTTTAATCAGTTAATAATAAAATATTTTGTTTAAAAAATACTTTATTATTTTAGTTGGTTAATTTTAATTAAAATATATAAAAACAATAACTTGTGTTAAATATAATTTTTATATGCTAAAGCCGACAAAATAGGTTTGTTTTTATTTATATTCTTTAAATATATCATGCAGTTTATGCAACAATCATTAAGCATCATTGGGGAGATGTATGAAAATGAAATGGGCTTCAGAATATAATACGGGTATTGATGTTATTGATGAGCAACATAAACGAATACTTGATTATATTAATGAGATTGATGATGTAAAAGATGAAGAGGATAGACGTCGTATTAAAGATGTTTTAGATAATATTATCGATTATACACAATCACATTTTACTTTCGAAGAAAGTTTGCAAGAGGAAGCTGATTATAAATATCGTGTACCTCATAAACGAGTACATGACTTATTTATTAAAAAAATAGAGTTATATCGTGAACGTTTTGAAATGGGTCACACGATTGAAGCGGAATTACAAGAAATTTTAGCTAAATGGTTAATTAACCATATTCAACATGATGATGCCGATTATGTGGGGGCAGTAAAAGAAAATATGATGGGAATTATTAGAGAAAAAGAAAAAAAGAAAGGGAAAAACTGGTTTGCTCGGTTTTTCTCATAACCTGAAATAAAAATAACTTATAATTTCAGTTAGCGCGGCAAACTATCGATTCGGTAGTTTGCTTTTTTTATTGAGCAAACTTTGATTTTCAAGCATGACACGGGCAAAATATCTATAGTCTTTTTCAAGGAATGCATAATGCAGGACATACCTATGTCACGATGGTTATCGCCCCTGATGGCGTTTTGCTTATCTTTCATCATTATGGCGACATTGGCACCCACAATGGGCATCCAGATTGATCGTCAACTCGATTTCTGGTTATTGTGGTTAGGCACAATGTTGCTATTGGCACTCCCAGTTTGTTATTTGGAAATTGCTTTAGCAAAACGGTCGAAGACTACAGCCTTAAATGCGTTATCAAGTTTAACTCGTGAAGCAGATAGTTCCCCGAAATGGCGTTTGGTTGGCTGGCTTGCAGTTATTTTTATTCCATTTTTAGCGGGTAATGTATTAAGTACCGCTGGCAATTTACTCGCTACACAACTTAATAATAGCGTTTCTGGGCAGCTTGTTTTCGCAGGTCTTGCTGTTGTGAGCTTAATTTTATCCTTTATTCCACGTCAGATTTTAGTTTTGCTCATGACGATTGGGGTAATTGCTTCTCTTGTTTTAGCTAACACACTGGGAACGACTTTACAGCCTTGGCACTGGACAAATGTTGAGTTTAAAGAGTGGGGTAATGCGACTGTTCTTGCGCTTGTTGCGAGTGGGCTAGGTTTAGGGCTTTACTGGCAAAATAGTGTAGGTGCTGTGCAGACGCAAGAAGGCGCAACCAAAACGGTTCTTCCAATCTGGTTAGCTCAGCTCATCGCTGTGATTGCCTTTGGTTTCTTTTCTTTACAAGCGCAGCTCCCTGTTTTTACTTGGATCTTTACCGCAGTCATGACCACAGCGTTATTTGTACAATTGGCTAGAGAACAGCTTGCTCAGCGTCAGCTTATGCCTGTTTTACAGTGGGTGATTATTGTTGTAGCGATTGCGGTTTGGGCTGTACCTGAGCTTCATAGTATCTTTACACTGATTTTGATGCTTTGGGGATTACTCATTTGCCTGATCTATGCCATTTTTGCTGGCTGGATTATGAAAATTAGCCATTTGCGTAAATCGATGAATTTTAGCAATGAGTTATTTTATAACTTATGGCGTATTGCGGTGCGTATTGTATTACCGCTTTCAATTATCATTGCCATGGTTGCGGTAATTGGACAAATGATCTGATGGAAAAAGCTCAGCAAGTGTGGGTTGCTTTTGCAGCCCCAGAGCAACAGTTTTTAGTTGCTATTCCATTTGAAGCTGGTATGACTGCATTACAAGCAGTTGAGGCGAGTGGGTTGCAAGCGCAAGTGAGTTTGCCTGAGCCATTACAACTTGGCATCTTCGGTGCAAAAGTTGAGGCACATGCGATTTTACAAGCGGGTGATCGAGTTGAGGTTTATCGACCTTTAACCATTAATCCTAAAGATATACGCCGTAAACGCGCCGAGAAAAACCCTGTGGGGCGATATATTAAAAGTAATCGCTTTAAGCAATAAGCCCCATAAACAAAACCCCTCAAAGTATTTCACTTGAGGGGTTTATTTTTATTAGAAAAAACGATTATAGTGGTGGTGCAGTTAAAATCGCTTCTTTAGAAGCAGGTAAACCTGGTTGCGATTCTGGAATAGTTTCTAAACCTTCAATTTTAGTTACTGTGCCAGTTCCATCAAAGTAAATTTTTAAATGCTGACCATGTGCTGCGGGGATTTTTGCTTTTTTCGCATAAGTTCCCGGGATATAGTTGTAAATGTAGTCCCAACGTAGAGGATTGAGGGGATCAGTCACAGTTGGACTACCAAGCAAAAAACGCACTTGCTGGAAATTCATGCCGACTTGTACTTGAGAGGCCTGAGCTTTGGTCAATGGAGTCCCTTGAGGAATATCAACCTTATATACACCAAAGATTGAACAACCGGCAAGGAGTGAAGTGACTAATAACGTCAGCACGAGTTTTTGCATTTTGCTACACTATCCCAATAAATTATGATGCATTTGATCAAAGGATAGATCATACTTCATCTAAATTCTATTGCCTATTCCAACTTGAGATTTGTTGAGAGACCTTTTTTCATGCCTATTTCCAATCAAGATTTGCGCAAAGCTGGACTTAAAGTTACCCTTCCACGAATTAAGATTTTGGAATTATTAGAAAATTCAAAACAACATCATCTTAGCGCTGAAGATATTTACAAGACTTTGTTAGAACAAGGGGAAGATGTCGGTCTTGCGACAGTTTACCGTGTGTTAACACAATTTGAAGCTGCAGGTATCATTCAGCGCCATCATTTCGAAAATAATCATTCTGTTTTCGAAATTATGCAAGAAGATCATCACGATCATTTGGTTTGCCATAATTGCAACAAAGTTATTGAATTTACTAATGATATTATCGAGAAGGAACAGCATGCTGTAGCAGAGCAACATGGGTTTACTTTAACGGGTCACTCATTAAACCTCTACGGTTACTGTAACGAACCTGAGTGTCAGGAAGTACTGCGTAAGAAATAATCGTTTTCACACAAAGAAAACAAATAAAAAAGGAAGGTTACGTTTAACCTTCCTTTTTTTATGAAGAAATTACTGTTTGTCGAAGGTTAAATGCTGATTTGTGCCTGCAATTTGATCAGGACCTTCTTCGGCAAGCTTAATTGTTAAACGTAAATCGTTTGGTGAGTCAGCATGTTTTAATGCATCTTTATAGGTAATTTGGCCTGACTTATAAAGATCAAAGAGTGCTTGATCAAAGGTTTGCATACCAAGTTCACGTGAGCGTTTCATTAAATCTTTAATTTCATGAATTTCGCCTTTACGAATATAGTCTGAAATTAATGGTGAGTTAATTAGAATCTCAATTGCGGCACGGCGTGAATTACCATCTGGCGTTGGAATAAGTTGCTGTGCAATCATGGCCTTTAAGTTGAGCGATAAGTCCATGTAAAGCTGGCTATGGCGGTCACTTTCAAAGAAGTGAATAATACGATCAAGTGCTTGGTTGGCGTTGTTGGCATGCATTGTGGCTAAGACCAAATGACCCGTTTCGGCGAAGCCAATTGCATAGTCCATCACTTCACGCGTACGAATCTCACCAATCAAGATTACATCGGGTGCTTGTCGCAAAGTATTCTTTAAAGCTACTTCAAATGAATCAGTATCGATCCCGACTTCGCGTTGGGTAATGATGCAGCCAGCGTGTTCATGAATAAACTCGATAGGGTCTTCAATGGTAATGATGTGACCTTTAGAGTTATGGTTACGATAGCTAATCATTGAAGCCAGCGAGGTTGATTTACCTGTACCTGTTGCACCTACAAAAATAATGATACCGCGTTTGGTCATTGATAAATCTTTAAGTACAGGCGGTAACTGCAAGTCATCAATTGAAGGAATTTTAGTTTCAATTCGACGGAGTACCATACCCGGCATGTCACGTTGCTGAAAAGCACTCACACGAAAGCGGGCAGTTTTATCACGGTTCATAATGGCAAAGTTACATTCACGAGTGTCTGCAAATTCTTCGCGCTGTTTTTCACTCATGATGGAATGTAATAGTTGACCAATAATTTCACCTGAAAGACTATTTTTTGAAATGGGAACAATTTGCCCGTTAATCTTCATCGATGGTGCAACGCCATCTGTAATAAAGAGGTCGGATGATTTTTTTTCAACCATCAGGTTGAGCAGGTCATTAAAATCCATATTTATTCTCTAGTTATTTTTATAGGAATGATTCAGGCTGTTTAGCAGCAGTACGAGCCGTTTGTGGGCTGATTACACCGCGAGCGACTAAACCTTTTAAGCTTTGGTCGAGGGTGGTCATGCCATGATTCGCACCAGTCTGAATAGCTGAGTACATTTGCGCGACTTTATTTTCACGAATTAAGTTACGAATGGCAGGAATACCAATCATGATTTCATGGGCTGCCACACGACCGCCGCCATTCTTTTTAAGCAGAGTTTGTGAAATAACAGCCTGTAAAGATTCTGATAACATGGCACGAACCATGTCTTTTTCTTCGGCTGGGAATACATCAATCACACGGTCAATGGTTTTCGCAGCAGAAGTGGTATGGAGCGTACCAAACACCAAATGGCCTGTTTCGGCAGCAGTAAGCGCTAAACGAATAGTCTCAAGGTCACGCATCTCACCGACCAAAATAATATCTGGGTCTTCACGCAGTGCTGAACGTAGCGCTTCATTAAAGCCGTGTGTATCACGATGCACTTCACGTTGGTTGATGAGACATTTCTTAGACTGGTGTACAAATTCGATAGGGTCTTCAACCGTTAAAATGTGGTCATAACGGTTTTCATTAATGTAGTCCATCATCGCTGCAAGTGTGGTGGATTTACCTGAACCTGTTGGGCCTGTAACCAGTACAATGCCGCGTGGATAGTCACAAATATCTTTAAAGATTTGACCTAAGCCTAAATCTTCCATGGTAAGTACTTTGGAAGGAATGGTACGAAACACTGCACCAGCACCACGGTTTTGATTAAATGCGTTAACACGGAAACGCGCAACATTAGGCACTTCAAAAGAAAAGTCGGTTTCAAGTTTTTCTTCGTAGTCACGACGCTGTTTATCATTCATGATGTCATAGACCAGACGGTGAACATCTTTATGATCTAGAGCTGGTAAGTTAATGCGACGAACCTCACCATCAACGCGAATCATTGGTGGCATGCCAGCAGACAAGTGTAAATCGGACGCGCCATTTTTCACAGAGAAGGCGAGTAGCTCTGTAATATCCATAATTTCCCCAAGTAAATCAAAATATGTCATTATTTTGTAGAATAATATACGGCTTTCACCGAGGCTTACCAACACCTCGCTTTAGGTGAAAAGCAAAAAAGTTTTTTGAAAATGAGAACCTTGTCAATGAATTACCCGCAAGATGCGCGGCAGCACGTATTACAGCAAATCCAAACTGCTTGTGAGAATGCTCAACGTGCGCCTGAAACCGTGCAACTTTTAGCCGTATCAAAAACACATCCAAGTGAAAGTTTGCGTGAAATGTATGCAGCAGGGCAAAGAGCATTTGGCGAAAACTATTTGCAAGAAGCTTTAGAAAAAATTGAAGCTTTACAAGACTTAGACATTGAATGGCATTTTATTGGTCATGTTCAACGTAATAAGACTAAACATTTGGCCGAGAAATTTGATTGGGTACATGGTGTAGATCGTTTAATTATTGCTGAGCGGCTATCTAACCAACGTGGCGATGATCAATCTGCTCTGAATATTTGTTTGCAAGTGAATATTGATGGGCAAGACAGTAAAGATGGTTGTGCACCAGATGAAGTTGCCGAGCTGGTTGCCCAAATCAGTCAATTACCAAAAATCAAATTACGCGGTTTAATGGTCATTCCAGCCCCTGACAATACTGCCGCTTTTGCAGATGCTAAAGCCTTGTTTGATGCGGTGAAAGAAAAGCATGCCCACCCAAAAGATTGGGATACTTTAAGCATGGGAATGTCGAGTGATTTAGAAGCTGCAATTGCTGCTGGTTCAACGATGGTTCGTATAGGAACAGCATTGTTTGGTGCTAGAGACTATTCGCAGAAAGGGTGATGTAAGCTTTATCTTACAGAAATTGCGGCCTTTTGCGGCTATGGCAGACAACGCTTTTTTCGTACTATGAACTCATCAGGAAACAGGATGTTTCTAAGAATAACAATAAACAGTGATGAATGGATGCATACAGGTACGACAGGAGTTATACCAACGCAGAATCTAAAAAAGCCCCGATAGGATGTCGGGGCTTTTTAGTTTTAACCTACCACTTCAATCGTACTTGCACCTGCACCGAGTGGTTTTACCTGAATTTGTACAGGAATACGCTCATGCATTTCTTGAATGTGTGAGATGAGAATGACCTGACGTCCCTGATTTTGCAGTTGATCTAAAGCATTCATGACCATATGCAAAGAAGAAGCATCCAAAGTACCAAAGCCTTCATCAATAAATAGCGATTCAATTTTCATTGAACCCGAAGCCATATTGGCAATCGCTAAAGACAAAGCAAGGGCAGTTAAGAATGACTCACCGCCAGACAAAGAGGCAACAGAGCGAGTTTCTCCATCCATATCGTGGTCAATAATGGCAAGGCTTAAGGACTGATCAAGACGTTTTAGCGTATAACGCTGAGACAGCATCGCCAGTTGCTGGTTTGCATGTTCTACTAAAATATCTAAATGATATTGCTGGGCGTAGTCGCGGAACTCTTTACCTTTAGCATCGCCAATCAAACCTGAAATTTTGCTCCAGCGATGTTCTTCTTGCTGAATATTCTGAATTTGCTCGGCATATTGTTGCTGCTTCGCAAGGTTTTGTTGATGTACTTCGAGCTTAAGTTTAAGCCGATCACGTACTTCAAGTTGTGCTTTAAGCTCTGCAATATTGTCTTGAATAAGGTTAACAAGCTTTTCATATTCAATATCTGGCTGAGTTTGTAAGTGCTCACTCAATTGCTCTTGCATGGTTTTAAGTGCAGACGAGGCTTCACTTAATAAACGCTCGGCATGATTAAGTCGGTTACGAATGTCTTGCTCTTGGGCTGAATTGATCTGTATGAGCGCCGTAAGATCATGTGGCTCAAAATCAGTATGGGTTTTTAACCAGTTTTGAATTTGTTCATCAATCTGCTGCTGATGCCCCGCAGTGTGTTGATGTTGATGCTTAAGCTGATCGAGCGCCTGTTTTTGCTGCTCAAAGTGCTGTCTGGTTTGTTCAAAACGCTGTTTAGCCTCATGATACGCCGTCTGTTGTTGCTGACGTTTAGCGTCATGCTCAATTAGCCATTCGTGCGGTTTAATATCGGCACGGCCCGTCATTTGCTGAATGAGCGACACCGCTTTTTCATTATTTTGTTGGCCTTTGAGCGTAATTTCTTGGAGATTTTGGTCAATCTCATCAATTTGCTTCGCTATTTGTTCAAGGTTAGCAGTCAACATTTTAAGGTCTTGTTGCTGCTGTTCAAAACGTTGTGCAAGCTGTTCTTGTTGCTCAAGCTGCTTAGCGCGTGCATCAAGAATAGTCCAAGTTTGCTTAGCTGTTTGGCTACTCGATTGCTGCCACGCTTGCTGTTCTGTTTCAGATAAGCACTCAACAATATGTTGAACCTGTTGTTGCCATTGCTGTGCAGTATTAAGCAAGCTTTCATTACGCTGAATAGACTGAACGAGTTGACTATGTTGTTTAATCGCTTGGACTAAACGCAAGTTTTCTGAGTCAAATGAACTTATAGCAGTTTGCGCGGCTTGTCTGAGTTCGTTCAGCGTTTGCAAGATCTGCTCAGGAGCTTGATTAAGCTCAATATGTAATTGATTGAGCTTAAACGTTTGCTCAAGCTCTTGCTGCAAGCTTGATTGTTTTGTTTGAAGTTGAGCTAGATATTTGTGAACTTGCTCAAGCTCAGCACGGCACTGGGTAAGTGCATGTTGCTGGGTTTGCCATGCATTAAACTTAGTTTGCTCTAGTGCAACAGCTTGCTGCTCTTGTTGTTGCTGCAAATCGAATAAAGCTTTAGAGACTGCACTGTTGTCAACACGATAGGGGTGATGTGTACTTCCGCATACTAAACACGCATCGCCGTCTTTAAGATTGGCTCGTAATTGTTCAATATTTTCAGTATGTAATAAACGTTGCTGTTGCAGGATGTGCTGTAACTTTTCACGCTCAGTTTTTGCTGTTTGGTATTCTTGTTCAGCTAACTGGCAAACGGTTTTAAGTTGCTGTTCTTGGGCTGATACTTGAGTTTGTTTTTCAGTGAATTGCTGAAGCTCAGCATATAACTCATGATAAATTTTAACTTTCTGTTGAGTCAGATCTAGCTGAGTGATTTGAGCAAGCTTTTGTTCTTTGTCTTTACGTTGCTGTTCAAGCTTTAACTCAATTTGTTCAACTGTGCCGAGTGAAGCTGTCAGTTGTTCGAGTTCACTTTTAGCTTCCGATAATTTTTGGCGAGCAAGGGTAGGATTGCCAAGCTGTTGTTCAATTGCTTCATAGTTTTGAATAAATTGCCCGAGCTGATGTAGATGTGCTGAGAGGCCTTTGTCTAATACAGCGTATTGCTGAGTATGGGTAAGCTGCTGTTGTAGATGAACTTGGTCTTGTTGAAGCTGTGTAATATGCTGCTGCACAATGTTTTGCTGTTGTTGCAATGGACCGAGTTTTTGCTCAAATACATTTTTCTTTTCTTTGCACTTTTTATATTCATCGGCGATAAAGGCACGTTCTTGAATGGACTGTCGAACTTGATTTAAAGCTTGTTGATGCTGCTGCTCAAAATCGAGTGTCTGTTTGAGCTGTTGTTCTGCAAGTTGATATTGTTTTTGACCCGTTTCGAACACTTGCAACAACTCATTAAACTTGCTTTGAGCTTGCTGAATTTGAGGCTCAAGTTGTTGTAGGGTTTGTAAATTTTGGGCTTGCTGAAAAACTTGTGGGCGTATTTCAGAGAAAATTTCGAGTCGTTTTAATTGCTCACGTTCACCAGCCAATTGTTGATGGTGATTTTGCTGGGTTTGAAACTGTTGCTGTTTAGCTTGAACTTCTTGCTCAAGTTTCGCTTTGCGTTCAAACCATTGTTGCTGTTTGTCTAAGACATTTTTATGTTGTTCCAACTTTTGATGGTTTTGTTCGGCCTGCTGATAATGTTCGGTAAATGCCGCAATTTCTTCATCAGACAAAATTTCAATATGGCCTAAGAACTCTTCAAGCTGTTTACGCTGCTTTGCAATATCGGCAGTTTTACGAAAGGCCAATTCACCGATTTTGGCGAAAATGCTGGAGTTGGTCAGGTACTCAAGTAACTCACCGCGTTCGCTGTCTCGTGCTTTTAAAAATGCAGTTACTTCTGACTGGGCAAGTAACACGGCACGAGTAAACTGTTCAAAAGAAAGCTGGGTAATTTGTTTAACTTTTTCATCAACCGCTTTGGCTTTGTCGGCAAGTACGACACCGTCGGTCAGGCATTTTAAATGGCGCTGCACACTTTGTAATTTGCCATTTGGGTTTTCACGTGCACGTTTAATTTCCCAACGTGCCAAATAGCGTTTTTGGTCTTGTGCGACAAAGCAAAGTTCAGCGAAACCATGTCCTGTACCACGGCGTAAGACAGTGAGTGGTGAATTGGTCAGTAACTCAGAACCATCGACATCTTTTAATTTACCATCGCTGTCTTTAAGGCGAGGAACCCGATTAAACAAAGCCAGACACATGGCATCTAAAATGGTCGACTTACCAGCACCAGTTTTCCCTACAATCGCAATGAGACCTGCATGGGCAAGAGGCGCACTTTCAAAATCAATAAAATGTTCATCAGAAAGAGATGCCAGATTTTTTATTCGAATGGATAAAATTTTCATGACATATCCTTAAGGGGTTGCATCATTTTCAAGATGTTTTTGTGCTTCTTGTACTAGGCTTAGAAAATCTTTTAAGACTGCATCATCGGCGTTGTAACCTTGTTTTTCCCAGATATTTTGAAAGAGTTTTTCTGGTGTTGGTGGTTCAAGTGCGATTTTCTGAGTAGTATTTGAGTCGGTCGAGTCTTTATTCACATATTGACGTGAAATACGTACTAAACGATAGCGGTCAGGTGGTAGGGCCGCTTCAAACTGCTGACGTAGATTAGGCTGTGGCGGCGTTAAGCTATAATATTCAATATCGACATATTCACGGTGGTCAATATTTTCAATCACGCCATGAGGCAAGGCTTTAAGTTGTTGTAGCACTTCATTTAACTCACCACGAATGCGGTGCAATTGTATGCAACGCGGAATTTCTACAGCTTCAAACTGCAAACGGCTGTCTGCCTCTTGAGTCGGGTCAATTTTGACCTCAACCACTTGGTGTTTATAGTTAATTTCACTAAAAGACAGTGGAATAGGCGAGCCACTATAACGAATGTGCGGCTGACCCACTTTTTGTGGTTTATGTAAGTGCCCTAAAGCGACATAGTCGACAGCATCTTCAAATAAATTTGTTGAAAGTGCCTCTTCGTTACCAATAATGATTGGGCGTTCAGAGTCAGATGTTTCTCCACCTTGCATATGCGCATGTGACATCAAAATCAATGCTTGGTCTGGCGTTTTACGACGTTTGGCTTCTGCAATGAGTTGCTGGTGCAAATAGGCAATAGCATTTTTGCTATTGGTGGTATGTTCATTAAAGCCCGTAATTTCGGCCGAGCGTAAAAAAGGTAGGGCAAGGCACCACGCCACAATATCCTGATTTTGATTATAAATAGGTAAAAGTAGTCGATCGAAATCTAAAGTTTTATCTTCATTCCAGCGAACTACGCCCACGGTTTTTGCATTGTATTTTTCTAAAAGAGGTTCGACCTGTTCAATACGGTAGCCTGAGTCATGGTTACCCGCAATCATGAGCGTTTGCATGTGCGGTGCGATGCGATGTGCATCTGCTAAAAATTGGTAGAGTTGTTTTTGTGCCTGAGAACCTGGGTTAATGACATCAAAAATATCGCCAGCAATGAGCAGGGCATGCGGTTGTTTTTCTTGGATTTGAGTGAGCAACCAGCTTAAAAATTGTTGGTGTTCATAGTGTCGTGAGTGATTATAAAAAAACTGCCCCAAATGCCAGTCAGAAGTATGTAAAAAATGTACGGACATAGAAACAGACATCAAGCCAAAATAAACACAGATACGTTAGCATAAATTGGCAGGAGATTTTATCAAGACATTTTAAAGTGCTCGTTATTTAAGCCTAAGTTGAAACTTAAATTAATTTTTCACTTTAAACTTTGCTTTGTTACTATCAAGTCAAACAGTGAACTTTGAGAATAAAATGACCCTTCATGAATACGAAGTAAAAATACAGTGGGAAGGCAATACAGGTACAGGCACTTCATCTTATCGTTCATATAAACGAGACTTTAGTATTCAGCATCCGCAAAAAGCCACAATTCAAGGTTCATCAGACCCTGCCTATTTAGGTGATGTGACCAGATGGAACCCAGAAGATTTATTGATCGCATCTGCTTCAGCTTGTCATAAGCTTTGGTATTTACACCTGTGTGCAGTCAATCATATTCACGTTGTGAGTTATGTCGATCACGCACTGGGCTTTATGGAAGATACAGATCCAGTCAAACGTGGTCACTTTACTCAAATTAATTTAAGACCAGAAATTGTTTTAGAAAAAGGTGCCGATCAAGAACTTGCAGCAAAATTACATGAAGAAGCACATCACGAATGCATGATTGCCAATTCGGTGAATTTCCCAATTACATGTGAAGCCACTTTTAGCTTTGCCGAATAATCAATATGAAATAGCCACCGATAAAAAGACGGTGGCTATACATTAAAAAATAAATAGAGTCGTTAAATAAAATCTTTAAGCTGCATTTTCATCGACTTGGAAAATACCAAAAACGTTATGGTCTAAATCGACAAAATAACCATGCCACGCGCGGCCGGGAATGGCGAATTTATCCATCGCGACAATGCCCCCTTGCGCTAAAATTTTTGCAGCCACTTCATCGAAGTTTTCGACTTGAACCGAACAGGTAAATGCATTGGTGCCATATTCCATTGGCGGCGTTTGGGCTGGGCGTTTTAATAGTCCACCCATGATTGAAGGCGTTTCGATACGGTAATATTCAATCGGTAGGCTTTCATCGAGTTTAAATTGCCAGCCAAACACAGCTTGATAAAACTGCGCATCGCGGGCAGGGTTTGAAGACTGGATTTCAAAATAGGCAATATTGTTCATATTATTTAAATCATTTTTATGGTGCAAAAAGTATACGCATAGCCTTTATAGCCACGAAAGAACTATTGTGTATGGTGAGCGTAAAATAAATAAAAGTGCTAAAAAATAAAAACCGACGATTCGAGTGATGAGAGAATCGTCGGTCAAAAGCTTCATCAAGGGTTTCGGCTGCTAACAAAACCTAATCCGAAGGAAGGAAAGAGTCGTAATGAAAGGTCACCGAAACAATTTTGCGGATGCCGTGCAAAGGAAGTATTCGGTTGCTGCGACCTTATTACCCTATATAACGTCAAGAGATCAGGATTGGTTGACAGAAAAATGAAAAAAAATCGAAAAAAATTTATAATTATTTTTTGAACCCATAAATTAGGCAAAAATATGACCAAATTACGTTCTTACTATCTCTGGTTTTTTGCTTTATGCATTGTGCTTACCTTAATTGTAGGTGTGGTTGCAGCAGTATTACCAGCGAGTGTAGGCGGTATTTTAACAGCCGTTCCATATTTAGGCGCAATGATTTTTGTCTTATTTAAATTTTTAAAGAAAGAACGCCGTGCTCCGACTGTACAAGAAAAAAAGAAATTTACTTTAGGTTTTAGTCTGATTTTTTGGGGCTATAACTTGTGTGGTGTTTTATTTGGCCTATTTTTATTTGCCAGAAAAGACCCTGAGATTTTGCAAAACTTTATGCTTTACCTCAAACAGCCTCAGTTCTTAAGTATTATGGTGATCATGCTTTTAATGTTAGCTATTCCGCTTTATTTAATTACTTACTGGTTTTATGGCAAACAGGCACAGCGCATGGCTGACAAAATGTTTAACGTGCAATAGATCACTATGAAAACTCATACGTTTAAATATAAATGAGTCTTATACAATTAAATAAAACTTGAATCCTCAGCCTAGGAGGAAATATGAATAAGAATGTATTAATTACGGGTGCCAGCGGTTTTATTGGCACGCATTTAATTAGGTTCCTACTACAAAAAAATTATAACGTGATTGCTGTGACACGGCAGGCTGGAAAGGAATCTGACCATCCTGCCTTGCAATGGGTACAACAGTTTGAAGATATTTCGACACGTCAAATTGACTATGTGGTGAATTTGGCCGGTGCAAATATTGGCGAAAAACGTTGGACCGAGTCACGTAAAAAACAACTCATTGAAAGCCGAGTAAACACGACCCGAAAACTGTATGCATGGCTCAAGCAGTCTGAAATTTTTCCGGAAGTGATTGTGTCTGGTTCAGCCATTGGTTATTACGGGATTGATGACCAGGAAAAGTGGACAGAAGTGTGCACTGAACAAAGCACGCCACAGCCTATTTTTATGTCCGAGCTTTGCCAAGAGTGGGAACACGCAGCTTTGGCAGATCCTCAGCAAAATACTAAAATTATTCGCTTAGGCGTAGTGTTTGGGCAGGGCGGTGGCATTTTGCCTAAAATGTTGCTTCCGATTCGACTCAATTTAGTGGGTCAAATTGGTCATGGGCGTCAGCCAGTAGTATGGGTACATATTGAAGATGTATTAAACGCTATCGAGTTTATATTTCAGCATCCTCAATCTGCTCAAATTCATAATGTCGTAGCGCCTGAAAACGTGACTCAAAAAGCTTTTGTTGAACAAGCTGGCGCGGTGCTCAATAAGAAACCACTATTGTCGGCACCAAGCACAGTTTTTCGCTGTTTGTTAGGGGAGCAGTCGCAATTGATCTTAAATGGTCAATTTGTTAAGCCCGCAGCCCTGCAAGCAGAAGGATTTGAGTTTGCTTATCCACAATTAAAAATGGCTTTAGAGAATATATTGGCGTCAGGCTAAGATTTTATTTTGCAAACGCTCTGGTGAATATGCTTTGGCATCAACTAAGGTCGGTTGACCCAGCATAAGCTGACGGAGCAATTGCGCAGAGCCTGCGCCCATACATAAGCCATTTCTAAAATGACCAAAGTTTGCCCATAGGTTATCCATTTCAGGCATTTTGCCAATATAGGGAACACCATTTGGTGAACTTGGTCTGAGGCCTGCCCAGCGTTGTACGATCGGGAAATCGGCCAGTTCAGGCACCATTTCCAAACATGCTTCTAAAATATTGTGCTGGGTGGTTTCATCGGTAGAGGTGTCGAAACCACGATGTGCCATGCTTGACCCACAAACAATATGACCGTCCATACGAGGAATAAGATACATCACTCGATTCATGCACATGGTTGGTAGCCAGTGAGCAGGGGTTTTAAATAGCAGCATTTGACCTTGAACAGGTTCGACTGGAATTTCGAGTTGTAATTGTGAGTTCCAGTAATGGCTCCAAGCACCCGAAGTTATTACAAAATGATCTGCTGTATGTTTGCGACCATCCTCGGTTTGTAGAGCTTGTATCACATCACCTTGTTGAATCAGTTTTTTAACAGCCGAGTGCTCAAAAAAATCAACATTTGGATGTTGTTTTAAATAGCTAATGAGGGATTGTAATACGCGCGGGTTGCGAATATTAGACAGTTCAGGGAAATAAATCGCTTCTTGAAACTGATCAGAAATATGCGGGTTGACTTGCTCTAGCGCATCTCGCTGTAAATATTCACAGCGCTGCATCGGTTCTTGATGCTGCTCGGCGTAGGAAAGCCCAACGTCAAAATCTTCTTCATCAAAAATCAGCATACCTGTGTCATGAATTTCAAAATCAATCCCTGTAACAGGGTAGAGCTTTTGGTTCCATGCTTGATAAGAGGCTTTACCAAATTGAGCAAGTTGGTTCACTGCATGCACATAGCGCCACGGATACATCGGAGAGAGAATACCTCCGCCAGCCCAAGAGGCTGCTTGTCCCGCTTGTTGTTGATCAAAAATGCTGACTGTGCAGCCTTGTTCAACCAACTCCAGCGCAGACATTAATCCACTTATGCCCGCGCCAATGATTGCAATATGCATGCAGTGTTATCCTTTCTCTGCGAACTTAGTTCATTTCCTTGAGTTTTTCGGCAGCGGTTTCTGCAAAGTAAGTCCAGATCCCGTCTGCACCTGCGCGGCGGCAGCACATGAGTGATTCTAAAATCACTGAGTCTGATAACCAGCCATTTTGAATTGCGCCCGCTAACATGGCGTATTCGCCACTCACTTGGTAAATGAATGTTGGAATACCAAAGGTATCTTTCACTTCACGTACCACATCCAGATATGGCATGCCCGGTTTTACAATCACCATGTCGGCGCCTTCTTGAATATCAAGTGCGATTTCATGTAACGCCTCGGCACGGTTGGCAAAGTCCATCTGGTAGTTATATTTATTACCACCTTTTAGGTTGGATGCAGAGCCAACAGCATCACGGAACGGACCATAGAAGCTAGATGCATATTTTGCAGAGTAGGCCATGATGTTGGTGTAGATGTGACCATTGGCTTCTAAAGCCTGACGAATTGCGCCAATGCGGCCATCCATCATGTCACTTGGTGCAACTACATCAGCACCTGCTTCTGCATGACTTAAAGCTTGTTTAATCAAGCATTCTACAGTCTCGTCATTAAGCACATAGCCAGTTTCATCAATAATGCCGTCTTGACCATGCGTGGTGTATGGGTCGAGAGCACCATCAGTAATTAACACCATTTCTGGTAATTCTTTTTTAAGCAAACGGCAGGTGGTTTGTACTAAACCATCTTCATACCATGCTGCTTCTGCGGTGAGGCTTTTGTCTTCTTGCGGGGTAACTGGAAAAAGAGCCAGTTTTGATACGCCTAATTCCAGAAGTCTTTCAGCTTTTTTCAGTAACAAATCTGCCGACAAACGCTGAATGTTAGGCATACTTGGAATATCTTGGGTTTGATTTTGTCCCGGTAATACAAATACTGGATAAATCAAGTGATTGGTAGTGAGCTGTGTTTCGCTGACCATCGCACGCAACTGGTCATTTTTACGGATACGGCGCATGCGAGTAGCTGGAAATGCAGGACGATTGAACGTATAAGTCATAACAATCTCGATGTTCGGTATTACACTAGGATAGGTTGGCGGATATTCCATTACTGTCAACCGACTGCTGTATTGTAGCCCCATAATGCTGGATTTGTACAAAATTATGGGTGTTTATCATGCTTTTAAATTGAGCCACGGCGCTTTTTTTAGAGGTTAAAAAGCAGAAATTTTCACAAAAACCTTGAGATAAACATTAATTTAATTAGAACGAACGCATTAGTTATATTTTTTTATTCTCATATCATGAGGTTTTAGCGTTAAAATTAGCTCCTTTGACAATGCGGTATGTCTTGTTCATAGAAAAATAAAAACTCTATAACAAGGTGTAGTGCGAGATTGATGGCAAAGCCAACTCATCTTTAGGAACATACCATGACTGATGCACAAAGCAATGTACAAGAAACAGTGCCAACAACATCTGCCTCGGATGACAACAACCAAAACAAGCGCAAGAAATTTCTTGGTTTTTTTGCGCTGATTTTATTGATTGCCGCTATTTTATATGCAATCTGGGCATTATTTTTAAATCACTCGGTGAGTACGGATAATGCTTATGTCGGTGCAGAAACCGCGCAAATTACCTCAATGGTGAGCGGACAGGTCGCTCAGGTTGCTGTAAAAGATACTCAAACGGTACATCGTGGTGACGTGCTGGTTCGTATTGATGACCGTGATGCCAAAATTGCATTGGCTCAAGCTGAGGCAGAGCTTGCCAAAGCAAAACGCCAATACAAACAAACTGCGGCAAACAGTAGCTCTTTAAACTCTCAAGTTGTGGTTCGTGCTGATGAAATTAACAGTGCCAAAGCACAAGTTGCTCAAGCACAGGCCGACTATGACAAAGCTGCTTTAGAGCTTAACCGCCGTGCGCAACTTGCTGCCTCTGGTGCAGTGTCTAAAGAAGAACTCACTAAAGCACAAAGTGCTGTTGAAACAGCCAAAGCAGGCTTAGAGCTTGCCAAAGCTGGTTTAGCACAAGCGTCTTCAAGTCGTAAAGCTGCTGAAAGTACCTTAGCTGCAAACGAAGCGTTAATTCAAGGTGTAAGCGAAACTTCGACTCCGGATGTACAAGTTGCACAAGCGCATGTTGAACAAGCTCAGCTTGATTTAGAGCGTACCGTGATTCGTGCACCAGTCGATGGTGTGGTTACGCGCCGTAATATTCAAGTCGGTCAACGTGTTGCGCCGGGCACGAGCATGATGATGATTGTGCCGCTTAACGATTTATATGTAGATGCGAACTTTAAAGAAAGTCAGTTGAAAAAAGTCCGTCCGGGTCAGGCTGTCACGCTAACTTCAGATTTATATGGTGATGACGTTGAATATCACGGCAAAGTGATGGGCTTCTCTGGTGGTACAGGCTCTGCCTTTGCCTTAATTCCGGCTCAAAACGCAACAGGTAACTGGATTAAAGTGGTTCAACGCTTACCAGTTCGTATTGCACTTGACCCGAAAGAACTTGCTGAACACCCACTGCGTGTTGGCTTGTCGATGGAAGCAAAAGTCGACTTATCTGCGAAGTAAACGCTTATGAAAACGCAAACACCTTTTGCCGAACTAAGCGGTGGCCGTTTATTACTGGCAGCGTTTGTTATTGCCTTGTCGAACTTTATGGTCGTGCTCGATACGACCATTGCCAACGTATCTGTACCGCATATTACCGGTAACCTTGCTGTTTCAAGTACACAAGGCACATGGGTTGTTACGTCATATGCTGTTGCAGAAGCGATTTGTGTACCTTTAACAGGTTGGCTGGCAGGCCGCTTTGGAACCGTTCGGGTTTTTATTTTTGGCCTGATTGGTTTTACCATTTTTTCTTTTTTGTGCGGTCTAGCAAACTCATTAGGCATGCTGGTGTTTTTCCGTATTGGACAAGGTCTATGCGGTGGCCCCCTCATGCCGCTCAGCCAAACCTTGCTGATGCGTATTTTCCCTCAAGAAAAGCATGCACAGGCGATGGGCCTATGGGCAATGACGACCGTCGTTGGGCCAATTTTAGGGCCAATTTTGGGTGGTCTGATTAGTGATAACCTGTCTTGGCACTGGATTTTCTTTATTAACCTACCTGTTGGGATTATTTGTGTTTTAGCAGCAATGCGCTTATTAAGAGTAGCTGAAACAGAAACAATTTCTTTAAGAATCGACACTGTCGGTTTAGGTCTGTTAATTCTCTGGATTGGTGCGCTACAGCTCATGCTCGACTTAGGGCACGAACGCGACTGGTTTAATAGCACGAGCATTATCGTTTTAGGTTTAACTGCCGCCATTGGTTTTGTGGTGTTCCTCATATGGGAACTCACCGACAAACACCCCGTGGTGGATGTGAAAGTATTCCGGCATAGGGGCTTTGCTATATCGGTACTGGCCTTATCGCTTGGTTTTGGAGCATTCTTTGGCAGCATTGTACTGATTCCGCAGTGGCTGCAAATGAACCTTTCCTATACCGCAACATGGGCCGGATATTTAACCGCAACCATGGGCTTTGGTAGTTTGACCATGTCACCGATTGTGGCAAAGCTTTCGACCAAACATGACCCACGGGCGCTGGCGAGTTTCGGTTTGATCTTGCTCGGTGGTGTGACCTTAATGCGGGCATTCTGGACCACAGATGCTGACTTTATGGCACTGGCTTGGCCGCAAATCCTACAAGGTTTTGCTGTGCCGTTCTTCTTTATTCCACTGTCCAACATTGCACTTGGTTCGGTACTCCAGCAAGAAATTGCCTCTGCTGCGGGTCTCATGAACTTTTTAAGAACCATGGCAGGGGCGATTGGTGCTTCAATTGCAGTGACCGTGTGGGACGATCATGCCAAAGTTGCACGTAGCGAAATGGTGTCAAACTTAAACACAACCGAAGTTCAAAATAACCTGATGCAAAATGGTTTTTCGGCTGACTCGACGCTCGGAATTATTTCAAACCTCGTCGATAAAGAAGCCATTACCATGTCGGCGAACCATGTGTTTTTGCTGTTTGCGATGGTATTTGTCTTTGCGGGGCTGGTGATTTGGCTATGTCCAAAACCCAAAGGAAATACAGGCGGTATGCCATCCCACTAAAGACAAAAAAGCATCTTTTCGAAGGTGCTTTTTTTAGCGCTATTAAAAAATAGGTTAGGATCGTAAATGGTAGATTTTGCCTGTATTTAGTTGAATAAAGCATGCCAGAATCGGGCAGATCAGTTATAAAAGCGTGTGATATCAAGCAAGGAGGCATAATACAGGGCACAGGATAAAACGCCCTCAAACATTTACTATTATAAAATCTTATTTTTATCAAAGATTAAAAAAACTTAATACCTGAAAACTAGAGAAGCTTGCATGGCAATTGCATGGATAGGCAAGCGTATATATTGGAGTTATCACGTGAATATAAAATATTCATTTTTGTTCAGTAGTTTATTAGCAGTCGGTTTATTACAAGGATGTGGAGATGATTCTTCAGATCAACCCAAGGATGACTCAAATACAACTCCGCCCAATTTAATTGTAGATAATGACCCGACCAGTTGTAGCAAACTGGCACAAGACGGTTCAAGCGTGGTGGTGGGCTCAAACCAAAATGGTGACCCAGCCGCGCCTGAAGGTGCATCAGGTTATAGACTTGGTAACACGGTTAAATATTCAGATAAATATATGGTGGTGGCAAACACGCCACTTGCGGTAAAAGCTGGTTGTGATGTTTTAAGAGCAGGCGGTAGTGCAGTCGATGCGGCGGTTGCGGTACAAGCAGTGCTTGGTTTGGTCGAGCCACAGTCGAGTACCATTGCTGGTAGCGGTTTTATGATGTATTACGATGCCAAGACTAAACAGGTCACGGCTTATGATGGTCGTGAAACCGCACCAGCCGCAGCTAATCCATATTATTTAATTCGCCAGAATATGGATGACCCAAATTCACCAGCACCTGTACCAAGTGCGCGACGTAGTGGTCGCTCGATTGGTGTGCCGGGTGTAATGC
Organism: Acinetobacter pittii; assembly: GCF_034067285.1. NCBI lineage: Bacteria > Pseudomonadati > Pseudomonadota > Gammaproteobacteria > Moraxellales > Moraxellaceae > Acinetobacter > Acinetobacter pittii. The sequence goes on along the minus strand of NZ_CP139286.1, from coordinate 2,791,956 downwards.
GTTTGCTTGAACAAGCACAAAAAGAGCATGGTAAACTCAAGTGGAACCAGTTGTTTGATGAAGCCATTGGTTTAGCTGACAACGGTTTCCGCATTCCGGGACGTTTGGCAGATGCGATTGCAAGTAATGCAAATAGCTTGGCGCTCGATGCAAATGCAATGAAAACCTATTTCTATATAGATGGTTCACCACGCAAAGTGGGTGAAATCATGACCAATAAAGAATATGCAAAAACGCTTGAAGCACTTGCTGTACAAGGGGCAAATGCATTGCACACTGGGCCGATTGCCCAAGCGATTGTGGCAAAAGCAGGCCAAACGGTTGGGGATGACCCAGCAAGAACTCCAATTACGCCAAGTTTGATGACCTTACAGGATTTATCAAACTATGAAGTGAAAAAGCGTACTCCAATTTGTACCACTTACCGTGACAGTTTCTATGTATGTACCATGCCACCTCCATCTTCGGGAGGGATAGCAGTTGCTCAAACGCTGGGTATTTTAGAAAACTTTGATATGTCGCTCTATCCACCTAAAAACCCTGAAAATGAAGGCGGTGTGCCAGATGTGATGGGCGTGCATTTAGTGTCTGAAGCAGAGCGTTTGGCCTATGCTGACCGTGACAAATATGTCGCAGACACTGACTTTGTAGCTTTACCAGCACAGGGCATTCCAAGTCTTATTGATAAAAATTACTTAAAACAACGTGCAGCACTGATTAACCCTAACCAAAGTATGGGCGTTGCACCAGCAGGTAATTTCAATACGGCTGCAGGCGTCGACACCACTGTTGAACATGGCACAACGCAGTTCACGATTGTAGATGCCTATGGCAATGTGGTTTCAATGACATCGACTGTTGAATCGAGCATGGGTTCATTCCACATGGTGGATGGTTTCTTGCTATCGAACCAGTTAACTGATTTTAGCGCGAACCCTTATGACAGCACTGGGGCACTGGTTGCTAACCGTGTAGAAGGGGGCAAACGCCCACGTAGTACCATGGCGCCAACCTTAGTGTTTAAAGGCACCACGCCAGATGAGTTTTATATGGCAACAGGTTCACCAGGTGGCGGTACGATCATTCAATATGTAGTTAAAACTTTGGTAGGTGCATTGGACTGGAACTTAAATGCACAGCAGGCTACCTCGCTTGTAAACTTTGGCGCGACCAATAGTAAAAACACCAATGTGGATAGCTCGAATGTACAGCTTTCTTTAGTTGACCTGATTGAAGGTTTAAAAGCAAAAGGGCATGGTATATCGAACACTGCGCAAACCAGCGGTATTTCAACGATTATGAAAGTAAATATTAATAATCAAACTAAATACGCAGGTGGAGTAGACCCACGCCGTGAAGGTATTGTGTTAGGCAATGGAACCTTATAGACCACACTTTAAAAAAAAGCTGTCATTTTTGGCAGCTTTTTTATGTAGCCCTTGAAAAAAGCAAAAGGCTCTCCATTATGTAAATATGTTCATCAGTAGCAGACTGTTGATAAATTGCACAGCATTTTATTTTAGTTATGCTATGATGTTCAGACATTCATGGGGATGTTATTGGCTTCGACGCCGGTGATGAAACTCATAGATGCATGCCGAGAGCGCATTTTCTCTCGTAAATAAAATTTGCATTTTAATAGTCGCAAACGACGAAACTTACGCTCTAGCTGCCTAAGGGCAGTTTGTCCGCTTCCTAGAATACTTGTGGTTTAGGAACCCGACCGTAGCGCACGCACACAAGTCCGTATAGAGTCAAGCCTCGGGGCTTTATACCAAACTTAGAGGATCGCACCTTGTACCCTGTTCGTCGGGTCACTTGGTGTTAAAATAATAGACGATATCTAAGCATGTAGTATTCTCGAGCGTAGTGCTGGCGGACGCGGGTTCAACTCCCGCCATCTCCACCAAGATTCGTGAAAAGCCCTGAAACGAAAGTTTCGGGGTTTTTTCTTTTTAAAATTTAAATTATTAAATCATCTATGCGATGACGAACTACTTAAATCGCGTTTGGATGGAATGGGGCGATTTCTAAATCATCTGAGCGATGAATAAATTGATAACGCATCTAAATGGAAGCTCCCATGTTTTCTAAATCATCTGGGCGATGAGCAACTTTTAGCAGCGTACGCGCCGTTGCACATGCAATTTCTAAATCATCTACGCGATGAGCAACGAAAAAATATAAATCTTCTTGCGCCTCGATCCTTTCTAAATCATCTATACGATGAGCAACCCGAAGATGATCATTGAACGCTTTGGATAGCTTTTCTAAATCATCTATGCGATGAGCAACGAAACACATTTCCCAAGTATCAAAAAACTTGATTTCTAAATCATCTACACGATGAGCAACAGATATGGAGCTTCGCCCCAAACCCCACATAATTTCTAAATCATCTATGCGATGAGCAACACAAGGAAGTGATAAATTTGATGCTTATGTGCTTTCTAAATCATCTATGCGATGAGCAACGAATCTGTCTTTAGACCTACTGGAATCTGACGTTTCTAAATCATCTACGCGATGAGCAACTGGAAGAATACCTCATCCCCGTAAAGCACATTTTTCTAAATCATCTCCGCGATGAGCAACGGCCTAATGTAGTGATCGGTAAAGCGAATAATTTTCTAAATCATCTGAGCGATGACGAACATTGGTTGGATTGTCCATATTATTCAAACGATTTTCTAAATCATCTAGGCGATGAGAAACAAATACAAATACAGACCGAAGTTTGCCGTTGATTTCTAAATCATCTAGGCGATGAGCAACAGTTATATGACGCTGTTCGTAGTGGTAATGCATTTCTAAATCATCTATGCGATGAGTAACGTAAGGACGCAGCAAAATCTGCATACAGATGTTTTCTAAATCATCTACGCGATGACAAATATTAATAATTCAATCACCAAAATGACCATTATTTTCTAAATCATCTATGCGATGAGCAACCTATACGTGGGGCCTTATTTGCCTCCTGTGATTTTCTAAATCATCTGGGCGATGACGAACTTATATGGCGGTCTTTCTATAACTGAATGGATTTTCTAAATTATCTGAGCGATGAATAAATTGATAACGCATCTAAATGGAAGCTCCCATGTTTTCTAAATCATCTAAGTGATGAGCAACATTATCAGGCACGTATTCTGTTTTCATGTTTGTTTCTAAATCATCTGTGCGATGAGAAACATGTGCAAGTTTTACTACTCCTTCAGCTCAATTTTCTAAATCATCTGAGAGATTAGAAACATCCCGTAGTACACCATTACTGTGCAACAAATTTTCTAAGTCATCTATGCGATGACGAACGAGCTAAAATAAATTCAAATTTAAAAAGTTGTTTTCTAAATCATCTATGCGATGAGCAACCGTAGAGCTCAGAAAGAAAACTGGACTACTCCTTTCTAAATCATCTGGGCGATGAGTAACTATTTGGAAAAAAAGTATTAGATACGGATCAATTTCTAAATCATCTGGGCGATGAGTAACCAACAAGCACTGACGAGTTAGAACGGTACTGTTTTCTAAATCATCTGTGCGATGACGAACGCACATAGAGCTTTATACAACATACGAAATAATTTCTAAATCATCTGTGCGATGACGAACTAAAGTAGCAGTACCAAAAATACGGCCATAGTTTTCTAAATCATCTGTGCGATGACGAACGACACTGATGGCGTAATGGGCTTGCCTCCTAATTTCTAAATCATCTGTGCGATGAAAAACCATAACATTCAAGAAGCCGGTGAGTGGATGGTTTTCTAAATCATCTATGCGATGAATAACTCGTACTAACTTTGCCGTCACTATTAAGTACGTTTCTAAATCATCTATGCGATGAATAACTATTGCCTCATCTACATCATCGACAAGTTCTATTTCTAAATCATCTGTGCGATGACGAACCAAGCGCTGACTCTATGGCGGTAACATTGATATTTCTAAATCATCTGTGCGATGACGAACGAACCGCTACAATCTCGTCGGGCAGGCTATCATTTCTAAATCATCTATGCGATGAGCAACAAGCATCAGGACTATGTCCGCGTTCAGGTTGATTTCTAAATCATCTATGCGATGAAGAACCTAGCCACATTTCTCAGATGATTAGAGGGAAATTTCTAAATCATCTGGGCGATGAGCAACAAGTTGGGTGGTGATATACACGTTCTTGACCATTTCTAAATCATCTGAGCGATGAGAAACCTATTAGAACAGTTTGAATCATTGCCACTTATTTTCTAAATCATCTGAGCGATGAGAAACAAAGATCGCAGAAACAATATGGTGCTATTCAGTTTCTAAATCATCTGAGCGATGAGAAACGACATCATCAAGACAAGAAGCCTTAGTTTTGTTTTCTAAATCATCTGAGCGATGAGAAACCCAAAAGATGAAAAACAACCACGTAAAGTCATTTTCTAAATCATCTGAGCGATGAGAAACTAAAACCACTAAAGCTAAACGGAACGGCTTTATTTCTAAATCATCTGTGCGATGAGAAACGCAGTACTCATTTGGCGAACCAAAGATAATGTTTTCTAAATCATCTGAACGATGACGAACTTACATCATCAGAATATGGTTCAACCAACTTTTCTCTAAATCATCTATGCGATGAACAACAAGACGTTATTAATGCGGGTCTGAATTTCGGTTTTCTAAATCATCTGGGCGATGAGCAACTTCAATCAGGGCTTGAAAGAAAGTCGGTTGATTTTCTAAATCATCTGGGCGATGAGCAACTCCATTATTAGATTTTGTGCAAGCGGGGATGTTTTCTAAATCATCTGGGCGATGACGAACATTGGCTGGATTGTCCATATTATTCAAACAATTTTCTAAATCATCTGGGCGATGAACAACAATATGTTAGCTAATTTCTCGTTTGATGCTGCTTTCTAAATCATCTATGTGAGGACGAACAAAAATAAGTGTGAGAGCAATAAGTGCTACAATTTCTAAATCATCTATGCGATGACCAAAGCGCATCACTATCTAATAATATGCCTAACTGCTCATTAAATCATCTGGGCGATGAGCAACCCCATTATTAACTACACATCGTAGTGGTTATTTTTCTAAATCATCTATGCGATGAGCAACTAATTAAGGGCCTAAATGTCCTAGCTAGTAGATTTCTAAATCATCTATGCGATGACGAACACCAGGTTCCTTTTTGCGGTCGAAATACCTTGTTTCTAAATCATCTATGAGATGATGAACTTCGATGTACTGTATGTGAAGCGTGGCGAGATTTTCTAAATCATCTATGCGATGAACAAAGTGAAAAGGCGCTTGAGCCGTCTGCTGGCCATTTTTTAAATCATCTATGTGATGAACAACCCCAAAGACCCAGCCTTGATTAGCGGTGCGGATTTCTAAATCATCTGAGCGATGATGAACAGCAAGCCATCAAAGACCACGAATCAATATACTTTCTAAATCATCTGGGCGATGAGCAAAATTGACGAGGATGATGACTGGACTGATCCGAATTTCTAAATCATCTGGACGATGATGAACAATGAGGAAGGCTCATATGAAAATGCTTTAATTTTCTAAATCATCTGAGCGATGACCAATATATTGGATTAGAGTCCATCATTAGAAGACGTTTTCTAAATCATCTATGCAATGACGAACCAAGCGAAAGTGGAGGAACTGCAAAAGCGGGTTTTCTAAATCATCTGGGCGATGAGCGACGAAGAAAGTGATGGTCATATCTTCAGTGAGATTTTCTAAATCATCTGAGCGATGACCAATATATTGGATTAAAGTCCATCATTAGAAGACGTTTTCTAAATCATCTAAGCGATGAGCAACAATTTTATCGTGACTCAGTTATTATTGGTTTTTTTTTAAATCATCTACACGATGAGCAACGTAAAAAAAATATTGCTGTAGTGGGTGATACTTTTCTAAATCATCTACACGATGAGCAACGTCCGCGTTTAAATGCTGAACTTGCTGCTATGTTTCTAAATCATCTACACGATGAGCAACAAACCTCAGGTATTGCAGTTATCAAACTTGATTTTCTAAATCATCTACACGATGAGCAACGTAAAACGTCTAAAGCATACTGTTTTACAAATTTCTAAATCATCTGTGCGATGACGAACAGTCAGGCATCTATATTCCCTCCATGGCATTTTTTCTAAATCATCTGGGTGATGAGCAACTAAAGGGCTGGTAGCCGCTGCTTGAGCAAGTATTTCTAAATCATCTGGGCGATGAGCAACGCTGAACGTGACCAGACATGACAAACGTGACGTTTCTAAATCATCTGGGCGATGAGCAACGAAGAGTACCGCGATGAAATGGACCTTTTAAATTTCTAAATCATCTGGGCGATGAGCAACATAGCATTTATGGTTTACAAGTCTGGACGTCTTTTCTAAATCATCTGGGCGATGAGCAACTTTGTGATTATCGAAATTTTTTTAATAACTAATTTCTAAATCATCTGGGCGATGAGCAACTTCGTGCTGATGGTCCAATCATCAGCCGCGAATTTCTAAATCATCTGGGCGATGAGCAACTCCATTATTAGATTTTGTGCAAGCGGGGATGTTTTCTAAATCATCTGGGCGATGAGCAACTCCTACTCAAATCAAAGTTATTGAGGGGGATTTTTCTAAATCATCTGGGCGATGAGCAACTCGCATTCGCGGCTGAAACCTTGCCAACAAAATTTCTAAATCATCTGGGCGATGAGCAACATGAGGTTTACAACAAGGAGTCTAAATACAGATTTCTAAATCATCTGGGCGATGAGCAACTTCGTGCTGATGGTCCAATCATCAGCCGCGAATTTCTAAATCATCTGGGCGATGAGCAACTCCATTATTAGATTTTGTGCAAGCGGGGATGTTTTCTAAATCATCTGGGCGATGAGCAACTCCTACTCAAATCAAAGTTATTGAGGGGGATTTTTCTAAATCATCTGGGCGATGAGCAACACTTTGTTTTTCCCACCATTCAATTGTGTCTTTTTCTAAATCATCTGGGCGATGAGCAACGGAGCGTTTGCCGCAAGATAGTCACGTAAAGATTTCTAAATCATCTGGGCGATGAGCAACGAAAAAACAAACTTTTGAAACTTGCTGAAGGATTTCTAAATCATCTGGGCGATGAGCAACATGATGAATTTTATAGAAAAGGTCATGCTTCATTTCTAAATCATCTGGGCGATGAGCAACAGATCAAGGCTTCGCCTGCAAAGTTGCTCCAATTTCTAAATCATCTGGGCGATGAGCAACTTTTTGGCATCCTGGCTCTTGCTGCTTATGCATTTCTAAATCATCTGGGCGATGAGCAACAACTCGCCAGTTGTCGTTACCAATAGCGGTAATTTCTAAATCATCTGGGCGATGAGCAACATCAATCTGCATTATGCGAATTTTGGAAGGTTTTTCTAAATCATCTGGGCGATGAGCAACTGCTTACTAAGCCACCATAAGCATTTAATTTTTTTCTAAATCATCTGGGCGATGAGCAACTTCATAAGTGTTCTTAGTGGGATTAACTACAATTTCTAAATCATCTGGGCGATGAGCAACGGACACCTACTATTAAGTAAAGAAATCTCTTTATTTCTAAATCATCTGGGCGATGAGCAACTTGTACCTGTTGGCAATGTCTCATAGCTGAGTTTTCTAAATCATCTGGGCGATGAGCAACAAACAGCGGGCCCAACCACGGACTATCCTCTATTTCTAAATCATCTGGGCGATGAGCAACGTTCTACATATTGAATGAGGTCTTGATAGGTATTTCTAAATCATCTGGGCGATGAGCAACAACGATGCCACGCATTCACGAATATTCGTTCGTTTCTAAATCATCTGGGCGATGAGCAACTTGGCGAAGGGGGTAGTAATGCGGCCGCAGCGTTTCTAAATCATCTGGGCGATGAGCAACTGATAAACATGTTTAAGCATTTGCTCCCAACCTTTCTAAATCATCTGGGCGATGAGCAACAGGGTTTGACCGCCGCCGGCTCTATTGTGAGCTTTCTAAATCATCTGGGCGATGAGCAACGTCACGGCTGCGCCGGAAACCCCCGCGATTTTTTTCTAAATCATCTGGGCGATGAGCAACTATTTGAAACGCACCGTAAATACTTCACGAAATTTCTAAATCATCTGGGCGATGAGCAACTTAATGCTTGAACCTAACTTATATCCGGTATGTTTCTAAATCATCTGGGCGATGAGCAACGATCGAGGTCCCAATCGCGGCTGACGGTACTTTTTCTAAATCATCTGGGCGATGAGCAACCAATTGCAAAAATGACATAACCAAGCTTTTTATTTCTAAATCATCTGGGCGATGAGCAACTATATCTATAAACTTCCCCATTTTTTGTGACTTTTCTAAATCATCTGGGCGATGAGCAACTTTTACCTGTATCTTCAAAAGCAACTTTATCATTTCTAAATCATCTGGGCGATGAGCAACATTTGACGGGTCCACACCCCATAACAACCATTTTTCTAAATCATCTGGGCGATGAGCAACATTGCTCTAAATCTGAGTATCACGTGCAAGGCTTTCTAAATCATCTGGGCGATGAGCAACCCATGTCCAAAACGTCCGCATTCAATAAACGTTTTCTAAATCATCTGGGCGATGAGCAACTAGAGTTAAGTTAAAACAAAACTCCTAAAATCAATTATATAAGTTTTTAATGAGTGAAAATACTTCGTTATGAGGTACTTGGGTTAAGCGTATGATTTTATTTAATTTTACTACATATGTCAGTAATGAAGCTAAACATGTAATCTAAAATATCTTGGTCTTGGCATGTTTCAATAAGCTGCATTCGGAATTCTTTTTGATTTAATCCTTTTGCTGCACATGTAAAAGCGAGTGGCATCACAAAAGCATCTTTCACTAGATCAGCTAAGTCAAAGACTAGACCTCCGCGTCGTGTTTTACCGTGCAAAATAGGTAGGGCAAAGCTAATTCCCATGCCATTTAAAGCAACCGCCGCATAGCCATAAGCAATATAGTTTCCATGATCGAGGTAGCTGTTGGCTATATCAGCAATAGTGTCATGAGAGTTTTTTCCTTCATCACGAATAAAATCAACTCCTAAGCCTTTAGCAAGTTGCTTGTATAATGTTTTGGCCCAACGTCCTTCGGCTGCGAGTAATTCTTGTTGATTTTCGGAGCGATCAATATCTTGTTTAAACGTATTTAAAGCATTTTCATCAATATAAATACCAGATTGAATCAAATCAAAATTCTTCTTCCATGATTGTGATACGAGGGCAATACGTTCAAGTAATAATATTTTTGCCATGAGTAAACGTGCGTCATCTTCTAACCACGCTCTCATCCAAATTTGCATATATTCAGTGGGGCGGTATTCACTTTGGGGTGCTAAAAATGTTAAGTCTAATGATGAAAATAAAGGGGAACCGCCAGAACCGCAAAACCCAACCATGACATTAGATTCTGCTAAACGTCTGGCAGCTGCATCTGTTAATGAACTGCCTTTGCCAAGGAGTAAAAAGGCTGTGTTTTTCTCTGGAATATTATAAAAATATTCCACAGGCTGTGAGTTCTTCGTCAAGTAAACAATTCGATCATCTTTTAAAACGACACGAACTTTTTCTAAATAAAAAACGCAGGCACGTTTTGAAAGCATAAGTGGGCGGCTGCGTTCTTGACGGAGTTGACTCATATTATATTTCCTTAAAAAACGGGTAGGGCAAAAGGACTTTCCTTACGGGCAAGTCCATAGCTATCGGGCAGCCCGTATCCGGCGTTTTCACTCTCCTGAACATCAATAATGACTGTAAAACCATGACCTGTACTGCTGACTACCTGAAAGAAGGGCATTCCTTTGGCAGTTTTTAAGCGTCTATCTCTTAAAGGTTCATTTTGATGAGAAAGCTTGGTACGTTCAGCTTTCAGGGTTGGAATACGAAACTTTCGATAACTTTTCCAACCAGAAATTTTGGCAGTAGGAACAGGAATTGCGACACCTAAAACGGTATAGTCGCGAATTTTCCAGTGTCCTTTAATTGCCTCGATTAACTCATCTAACTCATCCTGTTTTTCTGCAAAAATTCGCAAAATATCAAAGTTAGATTTAGCCGAACGACCATATTTTTTCTCAAACTGTTCCTGCTTCGCTTTCAATTTATCGGATATTTCTAACGCAAGTGCGTAATGCGCAGGTAGTTTCCGAAATGCACCATGAATCACGGTGTAAATTTGATTACGAATATGACCAAGTTTTAAATCCGTATCATCTGATGATTCAAGAACACGGATATCCAGATAGTAATTGGCATCCATCATTATTCACCCTCGGAGTACACGCCACCACGAATTAAACACGCAATCAAGAACATACCTTTTTCGCTGTTTACATCCAGTTCATCAATTTCTTTCAAAATATCGAATGCAGAAACTTTATCTTTACCTACGCGATAGAAAATCTGTCCCTCTAGGTTTGCACCGTTAGGTTCTACTGCAATTGGCTTTTCATCGTTTTCTTTAAATAGTGGATACCAAGTATCAATTGTTCTTAGTGCATTTCCAATTTTTTGGTCACGTAATGCAGCTTGACCCAGATATTGGTTGTCATTTGCTTTGTGGTCTGGTTTTTTCGGTGTTAATTGATATAGAGATCGAGAGAAACCTTTTGGTTTATCTTCTAAGTAATTTTGAGAAGGGAAAACTTCTACACCGCCCATTCCGAAGTCAACAATTGCTTCAATATGCAATGCAGCACTTGTGGATTCGCCAGTAATTCCTTTTAACAAAATGTCTGCTAATTTTTGTTCTTGTTCAGATGGTTGATCAAAACTTTTAAGATTATAAGAAAGAGCATCAAAGCTAAATGTTTCAGGGTAGTCTTGAGCAGTCACTTGAATGGTAATACTTTCAGCGACAATGCGGTTGCGCCATAACCAACGGCCATTAACAATATTACGTACATAACGACGCACAACTTCTTTTAGTCCATCGCTTTCTTTGGCGCGATTTACAAAATCTAAGAAAGCTTGGCGGAAATTATATTCTTCGGTTTTGTCAGCACCAGCTTTAGACGCACTTGCAAATAGTACATAGCTCAAGTCAATAAAACGGAAATCCCATTTCACCAAAAGTTTCGCTTTAGGTTGTAATTTTGCAGATTCGGTAAGCTGAATATTGGTGACTTCACGAGCAAGTGAGTTGCCTGTTGCAGCCCCTTTTTCTTTGTTTCCTGCTACGTTTTGAGTTCCTCGAATCCCGTGATACATCACATGTAAAGGTTCTTGTTTACCATCTTCAAATAAATTAAAAAATGCCCCGTCACTCACTACTGTGCCACGTTGTAAAGAAAGGCTACCTGGTAATTTCTTAAAAATTGTCATGTGAAAAAATCCTTATGTTTAAAAGTGAGTTATGCATTGATGCAATTTTGTTTTAAAAGAAAAATGTCTTCTTGCGGCCAGTGGTAGGTCCACAATAATTTTTGCAAGTTATGCCAAGAGTCATCCTCAGCCTCAGTATTTTTCCTTAGAATCTCGCCTAAAGAAAAATACTGAACAATGCCAGTCAGCGGTTCTGCATAGGCATGTGCTGTAGTTTCCTGATCTTGTGCTTGGCGAATACCAGCTCGTTGGTCTGTGAGTGGCTCAAGTAGGGCGTACCCCAAATTAGTTGCCGATATCCAACTTAAATTTTGGTCATTAAAGAAAGTTCTAAGCGCATCTGCTTTTAATGCCAACAGTTGGGTAAATGCCTGAACTCGATTAATTTGTTTACGTTGCTGATATTCAATAAGCAAATCTTGTCGATCTAAAATGGCAAATCCAGTTTTGATTTTCTTTAGGGCTACTTCTAATTCATTTTCAGCATGCGTCGTAATTTCTAAAAACTCGATAATTTGTCCGCCAGCAAAACGGCTACGTTTAAGTATGTTTGTTAGTTTTTCAGGACTAATCCGAGAGCTAGAAAATTTGATAACAAGGCTAAACTCTAAGTGACAAGATGCAGTTGGTTGTAAAGACAACGCATATTTATTTTTAGAAGAATAGTCCTTTTTACCAATAAACACGGCACCACGACGTTGAGCAGGAGTGAAGCGGCCATAGGCTTGCCCACCTAAACGCTGTTGGTCATGATGAATATAGATAATGCCTTCTTCTTGAGTGCCTAATTGTCTTGCTAAATGATGTGCAAACATATTGGCTGCAAACAAAGGTACACCACCTAATAAAACGCCATTGGTTTGCATATTTGCATTTTGTACTCGCATACGAGGAATAACGACATAACGACTCATCGAACAATCTCCCGTAAGCGGCGGGCGATATAACCTTCTGAATTACTATCTAGGCTAATTGATACAGTTTCATTATTTATTTCTATATCAAACGTTTCATTGGTAATTTTTCTAGCCAGATAATCTGAGAACTTTATTCTCCAGTTATCATCTCTTAGTTCTGGATCAATCAAACCTTGTAAAACAAACGAAAGGCTCGGATGAACCCAAAATGAAGGGCGCTCAATCTCTTCCATACTTGGTAGAATTGCTTCAGCTTCTTCTAAAATATTTTTTTGGAAAGTCGCTTGTCTTAATACATCTTTAGCAAGGATATTGAGGAAAATAACTTCCTGATCTCGTACATCTCGATTAGTAGAAGGAGCGAAAATCTCGAGATCATGCCAATTTTGAATATTATTCGTTGCAGTAATAACAAGTTGGCGATTTAAAATTTCTGACCACTCTTTAATTGCTTCTTTTGCCCGTTTAGTTCCATTAAGCAGTTTTATTTTGCGGGATAGACGTATCGTAAATCCGTTATAGAAAATCGCTAATGCTTGGCGTACTTTTTCACTTGCTTGAGGAGCGTCAACTGTAATAGGGCGTTGCATTGAACGAACGAGGCTTCCCACATTCTGTGGATTGGCTCCGCCTATGCCAAAAACAGCAGTTTGAATGCGGTTAAACTCACTGTCTTTTTCTTTGCGTAATTCATTTACAGTATCAACTTCTTGGTTCACCAGATAATTTACACCAGCAGCAGTAAGTGGGCTTACTGAAACGTATTCACCATTTTTTGGAATTAAAAGCTGGCGAATACGAATATCAATGTTTTCTGTACCTGCTTGATACGGCTCATTAAAAATAGATGAAATGGATGGCTTGAGCTGTTCCACTTGTTGTTGAAACTCAGCATCTTCTGAACTGATATCATTATCAATCATGGCAGCTTTTACGACTTTAAAAATAGAAGCCGTTTTACCTGCATTTGCCTGATAGTCAGTGGGAATAAGGAAGTCTTCATTTAATAAAGTTCGAGCACTGAGATAGGGTAAATCAAGTGCTTGTTGTTTACTTAAACGAATCCCACCTTTTTCAATATTGGAATTAATCGTCTTTAAACTAAAGTGTACCGATTCTTCTAAAGCGTTTATAAAAATATCAGTTTGTGGTTCAGGCATTATCTTCCCCGTTTTTGTTATCTAGCCAATTTTTAACACATTATTTGAAAAATGAAAGTGTTGAAGCAGAGATCTGCGACAAATTAAGTCGTAGAGACAATTGGAGGGAAATATTATAAGCTCTATAAATTTAGCCTAAGACGATTAGGTTAAATTTTAAAAAATTAGAAAAATTAATGTAATTCAATAGATTATATTTATTCTTCTATTTTGAAGGTTTTTGATTCATTAAAACTTTATATTATTGTTTTTAAGAGTTTTGTTTTTACTTAGCTCTAGTTATTCATCGCATAGATGATTTAGAAATTCCGCCCCGACAGTAGTTGCATTAGCTGCCTGTTATTCATCGCATAGATGATTTAGAAATTAAGCCGGGCACTCAAAAGATGATTAACCCAGTTATTCATCGCATAGATGATTTAGAAAAATCTAGACCTTCAGCTAAATCAATTCCTATAGTTATTCATCGCATAGATGATTTAGAAATGGCTATGAGTATTGTATTCAACTGCCAAAAAGTTATTCATCGCATAGATGATTTAGAAATTGAATAGAAGTGCCAGCCGGTACAGATTGATGTTATTCATCGCATAGATGATTTAGAAAATCAATGCATGGGTCGAAATAACGACTTACTTGTTATTCATCGCATAGATGATTTAGAAAGAAAAGGGGAACAACGAGGCGGCCGTACAAGCGTTATTCATCGCATAGATGATTTAGAAATACATATGCATTAAGGGGTTATATCAAGATTCGTTATTCATCGCATAGATGATTTAGAAATTCCAGACGTCGCGGATTTCGTCCGGTGTAAGGTTATTCATCGCATAGATGATTTAGAAAAATGTAAGATCTATTCAGCCTCATGAAGTGGAGTTATTCATCGCATAGATGATTTAGAAAGCCACAAGTTGCCGGATGCGGTTCGAGTCTGGGTTATTCATCGCATAGATGATTTAGAAAATGCTCCCATGTATATGAATCTGGCTCATCAAGTTATTCATCGCATAGATGATTTAGAAAAAAATGCAAGCTCATAAAACCCGTAGTAAAGTGTTTTTCATCGCCTAGATGATTTAGAAAGTGGTCTTTGATAAATTGGGTGGGTTTCATTGGTTATTCATCGTATAGATGATTTAGAAATTCAAATAAAACTAATGTGCCGGCACTGGTATGTTGTTTATCGCATAGATGATTTAGAAAATCTCAATCACTCACTTTGCAGTTTGGCGAAAGTTATTCATCGCCTAGATGATTTAGAAAAAAGCTCAGGCGGTGCCAGAGGGTTATGTACCATTATTCATCGCATAGATGATTTAGAAAACCGACTCCACGAGGCGTTTAAGCTCATCCATGTTCGTCATCGCCTAGATGATTTAAAAATTTTCCTTTCAAAATTTAAGACGTCGTATTTTGTCGTTAAAAGGCAGTATTAAGCTGATAAAAACTTTCTCTTTTTAAAACAAAAGATTATATTTTTATAACATTTAAACTTTAACAATAAACTATGCATGTCATTTTTATCTCGGCTTGTGAAAAAAGAGCTTTAAAGAAAACAAGAGCAATTTTGGATAGCTATGCTATTCGTACAGGACATTCGTCTTGGCAAGCACCAATGACAATGGACGGCTTAAAAGAAATTCGTAGTGCATTAAAAAAAGTAGCCACCCGACAAACTGCGGTAGCTGCTTACATTAATTTTGGTGTACGAAGAATGAAGCTGGCTTGGGTTGTAGGAGCAAAACATAAATTTGCACACGATGGTGCATATCCAGTGGCTTCAACGAAGAAACAACAAAAACTACTAATGCTAGATGAATGGGTCAAAGTAAGTAGCTTGTTGGCAGGTGCAGCAGGGGACATGCATGATATTGGAAAGGCCTCACAACATTTTCAGAAAAAATTAAGTCCAGACATGGCAGGGCAGAAAATTAGAGATGACATTCGACATGAATGGCTGTCTTTAAAACTATTACAACAACTCAGAAAAAATGGGTGGGACTGGCAGCTGGCTTGGAAGAATTTAGGTAAAGGTTTAGATAAATTTACTTTAGGTGATCGACAAGAAATAGAACAGGGAATCCAAAATGAATTAGAAGCAGTCGATTATTTGGTTGTTACACATCATGGTTTATTAGGAGTTGAAGAAACTTTAAAAAATGATCCATTAGCCTTACCTCACTATGAAAATCATGTCCGGACATTGGTTCCAAGCCGTGAACAAATGAGCTGTGCAGGTGAGTTGCCAGACTCTATTTTTAAAAGCCATCAAAAACGTATGCAGCGTTTAACTGCATTAATATCGAAACAAAAAACAGACCAGCTTTTGTACTGGAAAGCCTTAGCACTACATTCACGAGCAGCTCTGATTCATGCCGATCATATTGTCTCGGCACAACAGTATTCTTTGCAAAAACCTGAAAATGTATCGTTATTTGCAAATACAAAGCTTAAAACTATAGACCAAGACAAGAAAGCCAAATTACAAGATCAGCCACTAGAATGGCATTTACACCAAGTGGGTGATCGGGCTTCACGAATCGCAGTTCAAATGATGATTGATTTGAGTTTATCTGGCTTATCTGAACAAACGGTTGAATACATTTGCCAGCCAACAACTCACCCACGTTTCCAATGGCAAAATATCGCAGCAAATGCATTGCAAAAAAATATACAGAAGCATCCTGAAACGCCAGCATTGGTATTCAACATTGCAGGGACAGGAAGTGGTAAAACCCGCATGAATTTACGAGCTGCGTGTACTTTACGACCAGATGATCCAAGACTAGCGATTGCACTTAATTTGCGCTCTCTAACTTTGCAAACTGGGCATGCACTTAAAACGTCGATGAATTTATCTGAAGATGAAATCGCCGTTATTATTGGAGATACTGTTACTCAGACTTTATTCGATCAAAGTAAAGAGAAAATTGAGTTCGTTGATGAAGATGAAAATCATCCAGAGCCTATTTTTGATGCTTGGGGTGAGGACTGCGATTTACCTGAATGGTTACATCCATTATTTACGGTTGAAAAAAATGGACGTAAAGTTTTAGACCAAAAAGAAACGACCATCCTTGCTTCGCCATTATTAGTTTCAACCATTGATTATCTGATTGCAGCGGGTGAACCACATAGACAAGGACATCACGTTAAAGCATTACTTAGAGTGATGAGTAGCGACTTGATTTTAGATGAAGTTGATGGCTATGAACCTAAAGCATTGATCGCTGTTTTACGTTTAGTTCAGTTAGCTGCAATGTATGGTCGAAACGTTATTTGTTCGTCGGCAACCTTATCACTTACAGTTGCCAAAACAATTCATCGGGCTTTTGAGTCGGGTATGCAGATGCGGGCAGCCCTTTATGGTACCGAAAAAAAATCAATCATTGCGATTATTGATAATGAGCTTAAACCGCAGGTTTGGTTAGAACGATCAAATCAAAAATCAGAATTTAATACAAACTACCAAAAGCATTTAGATAATTTACAAGTTCACTTACTCTCTAAGCCTACTTATCGACTGGCTCAGTTGCTTTCGGTACCTGAAACTACAGTTTTATCGTGGAAACAGTCGGTATTAGAAGCAGTGAAGCAACTTCATCAAGAGCATGCATGGAATTTTAAAAAGACCGAAAAGAAAATTTCTTTGGGGCTTATACGGGTTGCCAATATTAAACATGCAATTCGACTTGCCCAATTTTTATCAGATCATTTACCTGAGGCAAAAGTAGCTTGTTATCATGCGAATGATTGGCTGATCTCAAGATTTTATAAAGAGCAACGTTTAGATCAGCTTTTAACACGTCATAAAGACGGTAAAAAAAGAAAAACTGGTAATGAGCAGATCGAGCAAGATGATGAAATGATTGACCTCATTCAAAAATCTAATTCTCTAAATATTCCATTTATTGTGATTGCAACACCAGTGGAAGAAGTGGGGCGAGATCATGATTTTGATTGGGCTATCATTGATGCATCAAGTGTACAGTCAATTGTACAAACGGCTGGCCGAGTGAATCGTCATCGCTTAGAAAAAGTACAGCAACCCAATATTATGATTCCGCAGTGGAATTATCGTTATTGTGAACGACGTGATATTGAAAAACTTAAGCAACAAAGTAAGCAACGTCGCCCCGTATTTGTATACCCTGGCTATGAAGGATATGGTTCATCTGTAACATCAACTTATTCATCTCAAGACTTAAGCGAGCTTTTACCGTGGGATCAGCAATCCCAATTAGTTATTAACGCCCGACTGCGTTTTGATCAAGTAAATTGTTTATTTGCAAAACATGATGACCAACAAATAGGAAGTTTTTGCCAAAATTTTTTTAATGATCAAGGGGAGCAGTTATTTTCTCGGTCGGATGTAGATGCAAGTATCATGACAGAGAATATTTATAATTTAACGCCTTTACGTGAACGTAATTATCAAGAAACCTATATGTTTGAGTGGACTGATACCTTGATTGTTAAAAAACAAGTTTATGGTTTTGATGAAAAAGCGACTAAAACTTTAAAATATCCAAAATATGGTTTGATATGGGACCAAGTGAAGTTCGAAGAAATTCCTGCTAAATCACAAGCATGGTTAGCTCTCGATCCACAACAAATGAAAGATTATTGTTATGAGTACCAAATTGCCAATGAGCAAGGCTGCCGTATATCTTTAACACCTTATAATAGAGATGAAGTACCTACGTGGTCTTATGATTATGGCTTTGGCGTGATGCTAAAATAAATTACTAAAAATAAGGTTTTCATACACAACGGAAGCTTAGTTTTTATATCGACTTAGAGTAGCCTTCCATCGCAGCTAATTTTATTTTATTTTTATAGTATTGCTATTTCTTCATTAGAATTTTGTTTCTTGATTCGTTAGAAATACCTCAAAATAATATTTAGGTTAAGTGAAATGACTTTTTTATCTTGTAAAGAAATTGATGAGCTCATGACAGAGCTAGGGTATACACAAACTAATACTCGTAAATATGCTCATGAATTTAAATTAAAAAATGGTCAATATGTTTATGTTAAGCAGTTGAAAGATAATCAAAAAAGAAAAAAACAACCTTCGAGGCTTATGATTCATCCATCTTTTCGGAAATTTAAAGAAGATTTAACAAAGCTAGAGAAAGTTGAATTTAGTTTTGAAGAAAAAGGAAATATGAATACAGCATTTGCTCGTTTTCCACAGTCTAGTGAGTCTGAGTGCGCCAACAATCCTACACGGCATGGAATAGGAGTTAACTTTAAAGATAAATTAGCACTAATTAATTTCCTAAAATTTATTGAAAGTAGTAAGTACTAAGAGCTCTAATGAGCTCTTTTTTATTTAGATATCGGCTCTTGAAGGATTGATCTTTCAATCGTTTCACCTTCTACTAAATATGGTTCGTTAATTAAAAGAAACTCTCTAAATATTTGATTTCCCAAAGGCCCCGTGCCACAACAGAACTTTAATTCTCTCTAGAAAAAGCCCTGAATAATCAGGGCTTTTTCTAGCTTAGATCAATTTTTTACATTCAATATCATTTAACGGCGAATCAGTTTTCATAATGATTTTTTCAATTTTGGGTTGAAGTAACAAAGCCTCTTTTGAAAGTTCTTTCGCTTTAGCTGATATCTCACTTCCGCTTTTTTCTTTAAGTTTTATATATTTTTCAATATATTTATTACTTACACATAATGAATCTAATGCATCAATTGACATCTTACTTTTTTGACCCGAAGCCATCAAATCTAGGTCATCATTAAGCTTTATGTCTAAAGAATCGTAAGTTGTATTGACTGCATACATTAAAAAAGTGGCATAACTTAGCAACTGATCATTAGTTTCACTTACCTTGTTAGCTTCATTGTATGCTGCTTTATACAGAAACTTTGTGTAGTAAAGCTGGTTAAATTGGGCATAGAGTGATGCTTCATATGCTTGGGTTATATCTGCTTCAGTAATTCCATGTTTTTGAGGGCGTACTTGGCTACATGCTACCGTTAAAAGAGACAATAAAATAATACAAAGTTTAGATTTCACAATTAATTAACCATTTCTTATTCAGGCAGGGAATAACTAGATTTAGCTATAACTAATTTATAAAATTAGCTATTAAAAGCTCCTTTTAATTGGAGCTTTATATAGTAATATTTAATTAATTTTTAACTATTTACAAACTTGCTGAAAAGTTGCTAGAGATTTGTCTTTGCTATCTCTTAGCTTGATAATTTCATTTCTTGCTTCGTATAGTTGTTTAACACTTTTTTTGGTGTCTTCGGTGATATTGGCTTTATATTGCTCATCCATATTATTTATATAGTTTTGCATGTAGACGGTCAGCCAACAGACATCGTTGAGATCGGTATAGTCAAACTTATTTTTATCTAAGCCAGTTAACCAATTACCATACTCATCATTCAGTAGACTTTGTGCAGTTCTTACCTTTACAAAAGTATTTTTGAAAATAATCTCTTTTAGAGCTGGCTCTTGTTTTACGTCTTTATTGGCTTCCAAAATCAACTTTCTATTATCAGTAACGTAATTCTTAAAGTCCTTTTGAATAAATGTATCTACATCCTCTTTTTCAGATGCTTTACATCCATTGAAGCCAACCAAAAGTAGCGGTGCTAAAAATATTAATATCGTTTTCTTCATATTATTACTCGTGACTAGAAATTACTGAGTGGCGGTGTATATTGATATTGACGTATAAACTGCGATAAGGTGGCACTATCATGAGGATGATCAAATACTTTCTTATACATATTCTCATTAATAGGTATGGTCGATTATTAACATGAATAGGCTAAACTAATTAAAAGATATCTCTTAAAGGAGGAGTCTTTCATAAAGAAATATTCTATTGACATAAAGATGACTTACTCTGAAATTTTAAATAATTTTCTAAGATACTAACCCTATATGGTTACATATAACTTATTTTTTAGTTTAAGTAATTTTTGATATTATTGTATTGAAAATTAGAGCAGGAACTATAATGACAAGTCCTATTTTTTTACAAGACCTTCCTATTGAACAATTAGAAAAGCTTTCAAAAAATGATATTCAACAAATTTCTAAGGCTGAAAAGCTCTATTGGAATAATAAACCTCATACTATTTACTACGTGGCTGTACATGGTGCTAAATCTCAGAATGGTGGTTTAGTTAATGCCTCTTCTAATAATGGGAAAATTAAAGGATTATCTATTGCCCGGGTTGGAGATGAAGTTATTTATGCAGATGGTACAACCTCTAAGATCATCTCTGGTGCTGGTACTGCATGTGTTGTCGAGGGATTATCAGTAGCTCTAGTCGGTAGTCGCTTAGAAAATGGTGATGAAATTATTGATAGTCCGAATACTACTATTGCGATCAGAATTTACAAAGATCAGGCCCTACCTCAAAACTTTTTGAGTCATGACTAATTTTTAAGGGGTAGGCTATGGCTAAAGGTTTTGCGATTCACAACGCTATTACTGATCATGGTGGAGTTATTCCATCTACACAATCGAGAAGTTCTCAGATGGGGAACTTGTTTGTTAGAGCTGGTGATGGTCATATGTGCCCTAAATGCAGGTGTTGGTCTGTAGTTATTAAAAGTCATGACCATGTGATTTTTGATGGTAAGCCAGTAGCATATGCGGGTGATAAGTTATCATGCGGAGCGACTATTCAACCACAACAGTCTCATGTTGTAGGAGAAAGTGGCAGTCCTTATTCTGGAAAGGATAATCAGAGTGAAAAGTTTGATGAACAGTTAAAAATTTCTTTTAATGATGGAACAAATGAATTACTCAAGTATATAGATTGCAGAGTAAAAATTGGTGAAAATTTCAAAAATGGAAATTTAGATATAACTGGAAAAACAGATAGATTTTATACTGAAGGAAAAGAACAAATTACCGAAATTGAATTAATCTTAAAAGATAATATTATTTACTTTGATGAACTATAGGTTAGGCTAATTTATGGCATTATATGAGCAAAAGAAAACACTTTCAGATATTTTCACAAATACAAAAAATGGGAGTGTCAAAGAAGTAAAAATCAGTCTACCTAATCGGCCACTTACTGCTGGTGAGGTGAAACTTGTGCAATCAGTATATAAAAATAGTATTGATTGCTCTAAAATTAAAATATATTTAGGTAGTTATTTTCCGTTTGATGCCCAAGATGTTGATACTTTAGTGACACCTAATGGTAATGTTTATGTAATGCAAAAATTATATAAAAGTGATTATAGTACTGAAACAGATGATTTTAAAAAAATTTTTCTTCATGAAATGGGTCATGTTTGGCAACACCAAAAAAAGCTAAAAGTATTAATTCATGCGGGAGCAGTTCAAGCATGTGCCAGATTAAAGAGTACTAATCCTAATGATTACAATATCTTCGAAACAAAAAAATATCCTTCGAAAATAATGCCTAACTTAGTTGAGACACTTCCGAAAAAGTTTGTTGATTATAACTTAGAACAGCAAGCTGAAATGGTCTCCGATTATTGGGCTATTCAGCATGGTGGTATGGGTTTATTAAGTAAGAATAATAAAGCTAACATTAAAAACCATAATTTAACGCAAGTTATAGAACTTTATAAAACAAAAATTGAGGAAGCTTTAAGCTAGGATATAAATATGGATATTATAAATAGTATTAAGTTGATTTTTATTTCATCTTTAATTTTACTCAGCTCAGGATGTTCTATCTTAAAAAGTGAACCTCAGCTAATTGGTTCAATTGAGTCAAAAAATCTACTATTCAGTTTCAAAAATAAAGATATAGTTATCTTAGCCTATCAAGTTAATAGTTTAGAAGAGTTTGAGAAAGATGGTTTAACTTATAAAAATATTCTTAAATATCAAGATTATGAAGGGTTTAAGAAAATCTCAATTGAAGATTATAAAAAGAAAAATATTCTAGATAATCATGCCTATTATTTAATAGTGACAAAAGAAGGAACAGTCTTACAAACCTTTGGGTTTTGTATTAAAGATAAAACTGTTTATCTTCAAGAGGACAAAAAGGATGATCAAGGTTTTACAAACAAATGCCACAATTTATAAAGATATTTTCTAGTTCATCAAATACTCTTTTATCTTTTTGAAAAGTCTAAGTTTCAGTATTTTTTAAATTTATTTTCTATTATTACAGGAGAAGTAAATAAGAATGAAAATTTACATAAGATATTGATTTTTTAATATATTTTTAAATATAAATAATATAGCTTTCCAAGGCCCCCGTGCCACAACAGAACTTTAATTTTTTGCGCTGATTTAAAGTAATCCACCATTGCGACACAGAGATAAGGGAGCTAAGCCAAACGCTTAGCCCATGTCTTCTTTATCGCACCGCCGCATCACACTAAAAAAAGTAGGGGCAAAGTCCTGTGGGAGAACAGGACTTTGCAAACTGACATGTTCTAGACGTTGCATGAGCTTAGGCGAATACACTTGTTCAAGCCGCTGGTAAATACAGTCGCAACTGGCTTGGGTGTGCCCACCCGACAGGCAAATTTTTTCAAACTCCTGCTGCGTGCGGAGGCCACAACCCGAAACGCTGTAATCGCCGATCATCAAGCCTAAAACCAAAATAGTTTTATAAAATTTCATATTATTCTCGTAATGATTGGGGATATATCAATGAGAAAAAATAAACCGCTATATTTAAAGTTTAAAATCATTTTTAAAGGCAATAGTTAACCCGCCTATAAAAGCAATAAAATAAAATGATTTAAATTTTAAAATAAAAATAATTTATAAATTTAAAACTTTAGATAATAGAAAATCTAAATTTTAAATAAATAAAATTATGAGAGAGGATAGAGGATTAATTTAAAAAAGGTCATGGTTAACTCCTGAAAATTTATGGAGCTCTACCACCAAAAATCACCGTCAATTGATTATGGTGGTAGAACGAAAGGGGGTTAGCAGACTGGGATCCAAGGAACCAGCACGCGCGAGCGCGTCCCCCTCCCGTCCTACCGCAAAGAAAAGGGACGCAAGGGTCTAACGACTTATAGTGGAACTATAACCCGCCATGGATCTACGGTCTGCTAAAACCGACTGGCAATGTAGGCCAGCGGGACCATAATAATCATAAGTTTTTAACAGGTCAATTCAATTTAAATAAAATATTATAAAAATTTTAAATATAAATTTATATTTTAATTAAACTCAAAAGTTAATCTATTTAAAGCCTTAAATTAATAAAAATAATAAAGCTAAACTAAACGTTTAGCCCGATCTTAAAATGTATAATGGTAATTAATAAATACTCGGTGCTGGTCCCAATCTTTCCGAGTTAAACCATTTATTTTTTCACCTAGGTTTGCATTTTCAAACTTCGACTCATAATGTAAAAATGAATAACGCACATCTACGTTTTTCACCCACGGCAAGGCATAACTCACCGTAAAGTCAAAGTAACGCTCTTTACCCTCAATATCACTGCTGATGTTACTTTGGTGAGCGCCAAAGCCATAAATATACTTCGCTTCGGTTTTTAAACCTTTCACATAGTCTTTCCAGTTATATTTCAGCCGAAGGGCAATGACAGTTTCATCGTTATTGGTAAAGTCAGGGCCAATGGTCGCAGAGGTCGGAAACGGGTTGGTGCCGTGGTCTTGCGTTAAAACCGAGTTGCGGGCGGAGTGCACGGCAAAGTTATCTTCAATCCAAAAACCATCAAACTTTGAAACGGCAATGCCGCCTTCGAGGTTGTTTTTGGCCACATTTACATCGACAAAATAGCCATTGCCACGGTTGTTAATGTCTTGGCCTTTAACACAGTCCAGCTCGGTTTCGGCACCACATTTGAACAGCTTGCCATCGTCACGCGAGAAAAAAGCACCTGTGTTAAATGTCCATACAAGGCCATGCAGGGGCAATTTATATTGAGCAATCGCCCCGTACTTTTTTAAATAATCTTTGCTATTTAAATATTCGGCATTCACGCTCCAGTTTTTGTACTGATACTTAGCTCCAAGCAAACCGACATAATCAATGCGCTCGTCATTTTCAGTCACCAGTTTTTCAAAACTATCCATGCTGCGCGGTTTCCAGCGGTCATAGTAAGCAATGTAAGTTTGTAGCTGATCATTGAGTTGAAACTGACCGCTCGCACCCGAAAAAGTGTCAGGCACAGCGCGGTTATTGGTGCTTTTAAGCAAGAGCGAGTCGTGCAACTGGCGGCCTAATTTAATTTCGCCTTTGTCGCCGAGTTTTGCTTTGATGTAGAGCTGCCCTAAGGTCGCAAAGTTTTGATCAAGCTTACCATTATTTTCAACCTCTAAAAGTTGAGAGTTCGGCTTGCCAGAGTCAAATAACTTGGTGACTGCATAGAGTGAGCCATCTACTCCAAGCCAGTCCCACATGTACGGTGACTGATAATTTAACTCAAGCCCTAAGGCACTTTGTTCATATTCACTTGACGAAGGCGAAGGGTTGGCAAGCGTGGGGTGGGCAGCGCCTTCATCGTTCCAGTAGCGGGTGTTGAGTTTTAATTCTAACTTGCCAAATTCTTGAGGAAGCTCTGCATACGCATTGCTCACGCTGCCTAAACCAATACAGCCCCATAGCAAATATTTATTCATTTTAAATTCCTTTTTTAAGCATGAATAAGCCCTTTGCCTAACGCTAAGGTTAGGCAAGCTTTTTATGAAATGGATGAATTAAGGAGAGAGTTTTTCGAGCACTTGGCCTTTGGTTTCAATGGCAAACAAGAATGTCACTAAGCCACCAATGAGTGCCACAACCGCAAGTACACTAAACACATATTGAATACCGTAACCACCAACAACCAGACCGACCATAACAGGCCCAATTGCAGAGCCGGCACGTAACCAAGCGGTACTAAAACCAATGCCCATCGCACGTAGGCGAGTTGGGTAAAGTTCGGCAGCGTAAAGGTATAAAGAGAATGAAATGGTTTGCA